>DASTSC010000125.1:0-1081 GCA_035760905.1 Candidatus Limnocylindrales bacterium
CGGGCCCTGAGCCGGCCGCTGTCGCCGGTGTCGAGCGCCGCGAGCAGGCCCGCGGCCTTCGCCCGGGTCTCCGCGACCTCCGACATCGGGTCCGAGTGGCGTACGAGGGTGGCGCCGACGCCCATCCGCGCCCGGCCGGCGCGGTCGATGTCGGCGGTCCGGATGAGGATGGAGGAGTCGAGGGTCTGCCTGCCGTCCTCGTCACGCCCGATGAGGGCGACGACCCCGCTGTAGTAGCCCCGGCCGTACGGCTCGTGCCGGTCGATGACCCGGCAGGCGTTCTCCACCGGGCTGCCGGTGACGGTCGGGGCGAACATGGTCTCGCGGAGGATGTCGCGCACGTCCCAGCCGGTCTCGCCCTCGATGAAATACTCCGTGTGCGCGAGCCGCGCCATCTCCTTGAGCCGGGGGCCCGTCACGCGGACGCCGGGCTCGCAGATCCGCGCCATCATCTTGAGCTCCTCGTCCAGGACCATGTAGAGCTCGTCGGACTCCTTGCGGTCGGCGAGGAAGTCCATGACCCCGTGCAGCGAGGGGCCGGACGGCGGATAGCGGTAGGTGCCGCTGATCGGGTTCATGGTCGCGACGCCGTTCCGCAGCGTCACGTGCCGCTCGGGGGTGGCGCCCACGAACGTCCGCTCGCCGGTGTGGACCACGAAGGTCCAGTAGGCGCCCGACTCGACCTCCAGCAGGCGCCGGAAGAAGGCCAGGGCGGAGCGCGGCGTGTAGTTCCCGATGTCGGCGACGAAGGACCTCTTGATGACGAAGTTCGCCCCTTCGCCCTCGCCTATCGCCTCCTTGACGACCCTGCGGACGATCTCGGCGTAGTCGTCGTCGCTCACGTCGAAGTGCCCGCCCGAGACCGCGAAGGGCAGGTCGGGTATCCGGTCCAGCGCCTCGGCGACCGGAACCGCGCCCTGTCGCGTCACGGTCATCGCGACGAGCGGGGCGCCGTCGTCGGCGCAGGCGAAGCCCCGCTCGCGGACCTGCCGATAGGGGACGACGACGAGCGCGTGGTGGACGCCGCCCGCCGCCGGTTCCCGTGGGCCGGGCAGCGGGATGTCCGCGAGCTCGCGAAGGT
>DASTSC010000126.1:0-2949 GCA_035760905.1 Candidatus Limnocylindrales bacterium
TTCGAGGCGTCGGACGAGGACGGCGCGGAGACGCTCGGGGTCCTCGCGGGTCGGAGCCGCAGGCTCGACGGGGCGCCGACGCTGCCCCACATCGGCTGGAACCAGGTCGAGCGGACACGCGACCACCACCTCTTCGACGGGATCGCCGACGGCGCGGACTTCGTCTTCGTCCACTCGTACGTGGGCGTCCCCGGGGACGGCGCGCGGGACACCGTGCTGGCCAGGACCCGTCACGGCGGCTCGTTCGACAGCGCGATCGCCCGCGGCAACCTCCTCGGGGTCCAGTTCCACCCCGAGCGGAGCGGCCGTGACGGCCTTCGGCTGCTCGGCAACTTCGTCGAGCTCGTGGCGTGACCCTCCGCCGGCGCGTGATCCCGTGCCTCGACGTTGCCGACGGCCGGGTCGTGAAGGGCACGCGCTTCCTGGACCTCGCCGACGCCGGCGACCCGGCGGAGCTCGCCGAGCGCTACGCGGAGGAGGGGGCCGATGAGCTCGTCTTCCTCGACATCTCGGCCGCGCCCGAGGGCCGCGGCACGCTTCTCGAGGTGGTGGAGCGGACGGCCCGGCGCGTCTTCGTCCCCCTGACGGTCGGCGGCGGCGTCCGCAGCGTCGACGAGATGCGGGCGGTGCTCCGCGCCGGCGCGGACAAGGTCGCGCTCAACACGGCCGCCGTCGACGACCCGGGGCTCATCGAGCGCTGCGCGGCGGTCTTCGGGCGCCAGGCGGTCGTCGTCTCGATCGACGCCCGGCGCGCCGCGGACGACGAGCCGGGCTGGGAGGTCGTCGTCGCCGGCGGTCGCCGGCCGACCGGCCGTGACGCGGTCGCCTGGGCACGCGAGGCCGTCGAGCGCGGTGCCGGCGAGCTGCTCGTGACCTCGATCGACCGCGACGGCACCCGGAGCGGCTACGACCTCGCGCTCCTGCGAGCGATCGTCGACGCGGTCGAGGTGCCGGTGATCGCGTCGGGCGGGGCGGGGGAGCCCGCCGACCTCGTCGCCGCCATCCGGGAGGGCGGCGCCGACGCGGTCCTCGCTGCCTCGATCTTCCACCGCCGGCTCCATTCGATCGCCGAGGTGAAGGCAGCGATGACCGCGGCAGGGCTGGACGTCCGGCCCATCGGGACGGTCCAGGTGGCCGCATGAGCGAACCTGCCGCGGCGCTCGATCTGCGGGACGTCCGCTTCGGCCCGGACGGGCTCGCTCCGGCGATCGTCCAGGACGAGGGTGACGGGCGGGTGCTCATGCTCGGGTGGATGGACGCCGAGGCCCTCACGGCGACGCTCGCGACCGGCGAGGTCCACTTCCACTCGCGCTCACGCGACCGGCTCTGGCGCAAGGGCGAGACGAGCGGCAACGTCCTGCGGCTCGTCTCGATCGCGCTCGACTGCGACGCCGACGCGCTGCTCGTCCGGGCCGTCCCCGCCGGCCCGACGTGCCACCGCGGGACGGCGAGCTGCTTCGACGACGCCGGGGAGGCTGGCGACCGCCCGCCGAGCCAGGGATTCGCCGGGCTCGAGACGCTCTGGCGAACGATCGCCGCGCGGGCGGCGGACCGACCCGCCGGCTCGTACACGGTCCGGCTGCTCGAAGGCGGGGTGGACGCGGCGAGCCGGAAGGTGGCCGAGGAGGCGGTCGAGGTCGTGCTCGCGGCGAAGGACGACGCGGCGGCGCAGGCCGGCGACCAACCCCGGGAAGCCACGCGCGAGGCGCTCGCGGGCGAGCTGGCGGACCTCGTCTATCACGCCCTCGTGCTCGTGGCGGAGCGCGACCTCGAACCACGCGATGTCCTCTCGGTCCTCGCCGCCCGGGCCAGGCGATGACCCACGTCTGGGTCGACGGCCGACTCCTGTCCGCCGCCGAACCCCACGTCAGCGCCTTCGACCGCGGCTTCCAGATGGGCGACGCGGTGTTCGAGACCCTTCGTGCCCGAGGCGGCCGCGTGGTCGAGCTGGCGGATCATCTCGCCCGGCTCCGCCGGTCGGCCGACGGCCTCGAGATCCAGCTGGGGCCGGAGGTCGATGCCCGCGTCGGGGAGGGGATCGCCGCCCTGCTCGCGGCGGACGAGCTCGACGGCGACGGCGTCGATGCCGCGATCCGGATCACCGTCACTCGTGGCGTCTGGTCGTCGCGGGCCGTGCTGCCCCCGGCCGCAGAGTCGGTTCGGCCCACCGTCGTCATCCAGGCCTGGCCGGCGACGCCACCTCCATCCAGTCCCTCGGCGAACGGGATCTCGCTCATCGTCAGCGGCATTCGCCGCGACCCCGAGAGCCCGCTCGTCGGCGTCAAGACGACCAGTCGGGCCGAGTACGTCTACGCGCGTCTCGAGGCTCGCCGTCGAGGCGCGGACGACGCGCTCTTCGTGACCGTTTCCGGCCACCTGTCCGAGGCGACGTCGGCGAACGTCTTCCTCGTCCGAACCGCTCCGGACGGCGCGACGGAGCTCGCCACCCCGTCGCTCGACTGCGGCGTCCTCGCCGGCACTACCCGTTCGTGGCTCATCGGCTGGGCGGCGACGGTCGGCCTGCGGCCGCTCGAGGGTTTCCTGACGCCGGATGACCTCGCCTCCTCCGACGAGGCCTTTCTCTCCTCGTCGGTCGCGGGCATCGTGCCGATCGTCCGTTTCGAGGATGGTCCCATCGGCGACAGCCGGCCTGGTCGCTGGACCCTCCGAGCCCGCGCCGACCGCGAGGCCTTCATCGCCAACTGACGCGGCCGACGGCCGAGTCTTGACCCGACCTGGCGGCGCCGGCTCTACGCCGGGACGACCGTCATCCCCAGCGATCGCGCGGCCTGGGCCTGCCGCCCGTCGAACGTGACGAACGAGACTCCCGGGCCGGCGATCCGCTGAGCCGCAGCGAGATGGAGCGCGTCGAGCGTCCGGACCGCCAGCGTCTCGGCGATCGTGGCCGCCGACTCGCAGGTGACCTCATCCAGCTCGACGACCGAGATG
>DASTSC010000127.1:0-4518 GCA_035760905.1 Candidatus Limnocylindrales bacterium
GCCGACCGGGTGGCGACGCTCTGCTACCTCGCGAACCTCGCCGCGTTCGAGGTCCACGCCTGGACGTCGTCGATCGCCGACCCGGCGCGGCCCACGTTCGCCCTCATCGACATCGATCCCGGCGAGAAGACGACCTGGGACGAGACCCTCACCCTCGCCCGCCTCTACCGGGCCGCGCTCGAGCACCTCGACGTGCGCGGCTACCCGAAGACGACCGGCCGTCGCGGCATCCAGATCTGGATCCCGATCGAGCCTCGCTACTCCTTCGCCGAGACGTCGGCGTGGGTCGAGGGAATCAGCCGCGCGATCGGCTCGACGGTCCCCGATCTCGTGTCGTGGGAGTGGGCGAAGAGCGCCCGCGGCGGCAGGGCGCGCCTCGACTACACCCAGAACGCGTCGATCAAGACGCTCGTCGCGCCGTACGCCGTGCGGCCAGCTCCGGGCGCGCCGGTGTCCGTCCCGATCACCTGGGACGAGCTCGACGACCCCGAGCTGCGACCCGATCGCTGGACGATCCGGACGATCGTGGGCCGGGTGGCCGAGCTGGGCGACCTCTTTGCGCCGGCCCAGACCGACCGCCAGGTGCTCCCGAAGCTCGGCTGACCATCGCCCGCTTCCGCGCCGCCACGCTCGGTTCCGGGAGCCCTGCTCGCCTCTCCCGGGGCGCGAGTCTCTCATACGCACGCCGCACGAGCGTTAGGAACAGCCGGACGCCACGCCGCGTCTTCCGCGGCCACACATGGCACTCCGGTAGCCGTTGGCGTCAAACTGCCCGAGCTCGCGACGAGTTGACGGTGCCGCGAGTGTTCCTCGTGCTCAGGTGGCGTTCGTTTGAGCACTCCGCCCGCTTGCCGCGGACCCCGCGAGCTCTTCAGCTGCGCCGGCCCCGCTCGTCGGGCGGCGGCGGCACGTCGGGGCCGCCGCCGCGGAGCGACGGCGGGTAGACGCTCATCGCGGCCACCGACGCGACCGTCGACGCGACGTGGTCGAGGCGCGAGCGCCGGCGGCGCCAGCGGGCGACGCCGGCGATCGCCACCGCGAGGATCGCGAGGAACTCGACGAGCCCGAAGAGGAAGCCCGGATTGAGCAGCTCCACGCCGCGAATCTGGCGCCTCGGCGGCGGAAGTCAAGGGCCTCCGAGCGTCGCGGATGTCACCGCCTCAGTCGACGAGCGGTCGGACCTCCCGGTCGAAGCGCTCGATCGCCGCGAGGATCGCGTCCGGCGTCGATTCGTCGAAGAAGAGCGCGACCTCCGCGACGCCGAGCTCAGTGAACCGACGGAGATCGGCCGCGATTGCCTCCGGTGAGCCGCGAAGCGCGTAGCCCTCGCCGGCCACGACGCCGAGCTGGACGCGCAGCCGTGCGCTGAGCGCGGGCATCGGCCGGCCTGCCGCGTCGGCTGCCTCGCGCAGGGTCGGGATCCGGGCCGCGTACGCGTCGGGGCTGCTGCCGGTCGAGTGGTAGCCATCGCCGAGAGTGGCGGCTCGACGGAGCGCGGCGGGCGCTCGCCCGCCGACGACGATCGGCAGGGTCGCGCCCTGGGCCGGGAGCGGCCGAAAGACGAAGTCATCGAAGCGGTGGAACCGGCCGACGAACGGGTCGCTCGCGCCGCTCCAGAGGTGGCGCCACAGGCGGATCGTCTCGTCGAGGTAGGCGCCCCGGACCCGGAAGCGGTCGGCGACGCCGACGTTCCCGAACTCGGTCGCGTTCCAGCCGACGCCGACGCCGACGACGAGTCGCCCCCGGGACAGCGCATCGAGCGTCGCGAGCTCCTTGGCGAGGATCACGGCGTTTCGCATCGGCACGACGATGACGCTCGTCGCGAGCCGCAGGCGGTCGTGGCGGGCGCCGACCCAGGCGAGCGTCTCGATCGCCTCGAACGTCGTGCCGTAGTCCGATGCGGACGCGTGCTCGACGAGCAGGTGGTCCGTCGTCCAGACCGACGCCCAGCCCAGCCGGGCCACCCGATCGGCGGCGGCTTCGATGAGCTCGGCGGAGGCCACGTCGCGGACGTTGGGGAGGCAGAGGCCGTAGTCCATCGCCCGATCGTAGGCCGAAGCTACGACTGGCGGCCCCGACCGAGCCCGGCCTTGTAGGCGATGAGCGCCGCCTCGACCCGGCTTCGCGCGTCGAGCTTGCCGAGCACGAGGGTCATGTAGTGCTTCACGGTCTTCTCGGCGAGGGCGAGGCGGTCGCCGATCTCGGCATTCGAGAGGCCCTCGGCGACGAGGTCGAGGATCTCGCGCTCCCGCACCGTCAGCTCGGCGAGCGGGTCAGGCTCGGTCTCCGTCGCCGGCCGCCGGCCGAGGGCCTCGAACGCGAGACGGGAGCTGATGTAGCGATCGCCGCCGGCGACCTGGCGGAGGATGGCCACGAGCTCCCGACCGGCGACGCCCTTGAGGACGTAGCCCGCGGCGCCGGCCTCGATCGCGGCGACGAGATCGTCATGGGCCTCGGAGACGGTGAGCATGACGACGCGCGTCGTGGGGCTCGCCTCCGACGCCGCTCGTGCCGCGGCGACACCACCACCCGGCATCGCGACGTCGAAGAGGGCGAGATCCGGTGCGAACCGGCTGACCGCGGCGACCGCATCCCGTCCGGTGGAGGCCTCGGCGACGACGTCGAAGCCCGCCTCGCGGAGCGTCCGTACGACCCCGTCCCGGTAGAGCGGGTGATCGTCGGCGACGACGATCCGGAGCCCGTCGTTCATCCGCCCATCATGGCGACAGCGGCCGCGGGAGTGGCAGGTCGAGCGCGACCACGGTGCCACCGCCGTCGCGCCCGCCGACCGCGAACGATCCCCCGAGCAGCTCCGCGCGCTCGCGCATGCCCGCCACGCCGAGCGCCTCGGGCCGGACCGCGGCCGGATCGAAGCCCGGGCCGCGGTCGCGGATCTCGAGATGGAGGGCGCTCTCCTCGGCGCGAAGCTCGACTTCGACGCCCCAGCCGCCCGCATGCCGTGTCGCGTTCGAGAGCGCCTCCTGGAGCACGCGGTACAGCCCGATCTTCACGACGTCGGGCACGTCGGGCGCCCGGGCTGCGGTGCCGCCGATCTCGACGCGGATTCGCTGGCCGGTTCGGCGCTCGTGCTCCACGACCGCGCGCTCCACGACCTCGTCGACCGAGAGCGGGTCGAATGCGGGCGACCGGAGGCCCGCGGCGATGAGGCGGAGATCGTGGAGCGCCGCGGCGACGGCGTCGGAGACGACCTCCGCGCCGTCGAGCTCGTCGAGTCGGAGGAGCGCGAGCGCGAGCGTCTGGGCGGGACCATCGTGAAGGTCGCTCCCGATCCGCCGCAGCCCGGCCTCGTTGAGCGCGGTCGTCCGATCGGCCGCCCGCCGGAGTCGACCGTGGAGCGTGGCGTTCTGCTCGAGCAGCGCCGAGAGCGCCGAGACGCGGGCCCGGAGTGCTCGCTGCTGCCGGTCGATCGTGTCGCTGCCCTGCTTCACGATGCCAGCGAGGAGGAGGTACGAGACCGCGGCGGCCGCGGCCACGACAGCCCATGATCGGAGGCGCGCGGACGTGACCTCGGCGTCGATCTCGTCCGGCAGCTGGTAGAACTCCGTGACGGCGATGATCGTCCCGCTGCCACGGCCCCTGACGGGCACGTACGTCTCCACCAGGCGGCTCCAGCGCGCACGCTCGAACGCGTTCTCGGGTCCCGCGAGGTCGCTCATCTCCGCGGCGACCTCTCCACCGATCGCCCGGGCGAGGCCGCCCTCGGGTGCGAAGCGCTGTCCGATGAGCGCGCGGTTCGGTGAGTAGACGATCACGCCGTCCGGCGTCCAGACGCGGAACGAGACGACCCGATCCCCCAGCTCGGTCGACCCGAGCAGCCCGTCGAGCGCCTCGACGTTCGCGGCCGGCAGGTCGGTGCCGGTCGCGAGCGGCGCGATCTGCGGCCCCACGAAGCTTTCGATGTAGAGGGCGGTGACGCTCGCGGTTCGGGCGAGGATCCCGCTCTCGAGCTGGACGCCGACCCATGCGGCAACCGCGACCCCGGCGAGCACGACCACGACGAGGTTCGCCAGGAGGAAGCGCCGGGCGAGCGACATCGACGGAAAGGTGAGCGCGGTCACGGCCGAAGGCTGGCTGCCGGGCGAAATTCGGACCAAGGTCCGAAGGGTTTCATCACCCCGGTCCGTTGTTCCCGACCTGCCGACGGGCGAGGCTGCCGATCACCAACGAACGCACCCTCAGGAGTTCGAACATGCGCAAGCTCGGAACGATCACCTTCTTCGCCGCATCGGCGCTCGTGGTTTCGGCGGGCTTCGTCCGCGGCGGGATGCCGGCGGCGGTCCCCGCGGCAATGAGTCCGGCGTCGACGGTCGACACGATCCAGCTCGCCCGGGAGGCGGAGCCGCGCGACGATCGCCTCGATCTCCGGCGCGCGGACGACGTCTTCCTCGCGTTTCGGTCGGCGCGTCTCGACGACCGCGGCGGCCACGGTGCTGCCGAGCCCGGCGACGACAAGGGCGGCCACGGTGCGGCCGAGCCCGGCGACGACAAGGGCGGCCA
>DASTSC010000128.1:0-6014 GCA_035760905.1 Candidatus Limnocylindrales bacterium
GCTTCGACGCCTTTACCCAGGATGAGGCTCAGCCGATCCTCGACTCGCTCGTGTTCTCGCCGTAGGCGTGCCCCGGCTACGGCCGGTACTCCACTCCCTTCGCCGACGTCGCGCCCGGCCGCTTCGGGAGCGCCGTTCCGATGAGGTCGCGATAGGAGGCGAGGCCACGCCGCACGCACTCGGCGCGCAGCTCCTCGACGAGCCGGACCGGCAGCGTCGGGTCGGCGAAGATCGCGGTGCCGACCTGGACCGCGACCGCACCGACGGCGAGGAAGTCGAGTACGTCAGCGAGCTCGGTCACGCCGCCGATCGCGACGACAGGAATCCTCACCGCCTGGACCGCCTCGTAGACGACTCGCAGTGCGATCGGCTTCACCGCCGGCCCTGACAGGCCCCCGAAGACGTTGCCCAGCAGGGGCCGGTCCCGCGACGCTGCGACCGCGATCCCGGACAGCGTGTTGATCGCGGTGAGCGCGTCCGCGCCCGCGTCCGCGATCGCCCGGGCGATCGGCCGGATGTCGGCGACGTTCGGCGAGAGCTTGACGAGAAGCGGCAGGTCTGTGGCCCGCCGCACGGCCGCCGTGACCTCGCCCGCCGCGCCGGCGTCGATCGCGAACTGGAGCCCGCCGCGCCCGACGTTCGGGCACGAGATGTTGAGCTCGATCGCGGCGACGCCCGGGACCCCGTCGAGCCGCCGGACGACCTCCACGTAGTCTCCGACCGACTCGCCGGCCACGTTGACGATCACGGGCACGCGCCAGCCCGCCCACGTCGGCGCGTACTTCTCGACGACGGCGTCCACGCCCGGGTTCTGAAGCCCGATCGAGTTGAGCATCCCGGCCGGGGTCTCGGTCACCCGCGGCGGCACGTTGCCGACCCGCGGCCGGAGCGTCGTCCCCTTGCAGCAGATCGCACCGAGGCGATCGACCGCGACGACGTCGCCGTACTCGATGCCATAGCCGAACGTCCCCGACGCGACGAGAACGGGGTTCGCGAGCCGCAGGCCGCGCCCGAGCTCGACCGACAGGTCGACCGAACCCGGCTGGGCGTCGGCCTCGAACGGCGACTCCGCGGGCGCTTCGTCGAGGGGCTCGGCGATCACCTCCTTGCCGCCGAACCTGGCGACGGTGATCGGCCGGCCCTCTTTCGGAGGCGACACGATCGCCGAGCGGATCCTGCGCACGGTCGGCCGGCGTTTCGCTCCCGGCGGCTTCGGCGCGGTCGCCCGGATCTCGGCCGCCGTCACGACCCGCCGCTTCGCCTTCACCGACACACTCCGCGGCTCACCAGCCGCTCTCCCAGTCGACCTCGCCGGAGCCGAAGACCGGGCCCTCGCGGCAGACTCGCTGCGGCTGGCTGTTCGTGCCCATCACGACACAGCCGAGGCAGGCCCCGACCGCGCAGCCCATGTTCTGCTCCATCGACACCTGGAGGAACGACTTCCGGCGTGCCTGGGCCGAACCGAACGGGTCCGGCCGACCGGCGCCCCGCTTCCGGCCGAGCTTCGCCACCCCCAGCCGCTCGCGCCGGCCCTCGGCGAGCTTCGCGAGCGCCGCGAGCATCCCCTTCGGGCCGCAGGCGAAGGCCTGGTCCGCCCAGGCCTCGAACTCGGGGACGAGCTCGGTCACGAAACCATGGTGGCCGAGCGACCCGTCGTCGGTGGCGACGACGTACTCGACCTCGTCGGGCAGGAGCGAGCTCGGATAGACCTCGCGAGCGGAGGCGGCGCCGAACAGGAGGGTTACCGCCCGGCCGTCGCGGATCGCCTCGTCGGCGAGCATCCGGACGCCGGCCATGCCGAGGCCGCCGGCGATGAGCAGCAGGTGCTGCGACCGCGGATCGACCTCGAAGGGGCGCCCGAGCGGGCCGAGCATGTCGATCGTGTCGCCGGGCCGGAGGTGGGTGAACCAGTCCGTGCCCTTGCCGATGACGCGGAAATGGATCGTGATCGTGCCTTCGACCGGGTCCGCGGTGTTGACCGAGAACGGCCGGCGGAGGACGAGTCCCGAGAAGTCGCCGGTCCGGACATGGACGAACTGGCCGGCCCGGGCCGCCGCGGCCAACGCCGGTGCGCGATACGTCTGGAGGAACTGGTCGGGGAGGATCTCGCGACTCTCGAGGAGCTCGGCCGCGAGGAGTCGCATCCGCTCGGTCGGCGGGTCGCGCAGCGCCGGAAGGGCCACCGTCGTCAGGCGCCCGTCCCGTTGCGGCCGGTCGACTCGTCGATGGGGTCGTCGAGGTCGTCCGCAGTCGGCGGCTCGACGTCTTCGTCGCCGGCCTCGTCTTCGTCGCCAGCCTCGTCTTCGTCGCCTTCGTCGCCTTCCTCGCCCGCCTCGTCCTCGCTCTCGGCCGCCGCGGCCTCCGGCGCGATCTCCGGATACGCCTCGGCGAGCGCGTCGGCGAGGTCGCTGAAGACGTCGGTCGGGTCGTAGAACTCGACGAGCTCGGTCGGGTCGTCGAGCGTTCGCCAGGTCTCGGTCTCGTCCTCGGGAACCACCTCGGCCCGGATCGTCCCGTCCTGCTGGAGGACGAGCCGCTCGTCCTCGTCGTCGGTGATCATGAAGTCGCCGAGCGCCGGAGCGATCGAGGCCGCCCCCTGCTCGAACTGCTGGAGGATCCGCGCCTCGGTCCGTTGGCTCCGCTCGAGGAACGAGAGCGTGAGGTCGTAGAGCGCCCGGGCTGCCTCCTCGTCGTTCGCGGGCAGCTCGGTCGTCGCCTGGCGGGCGGCCCACTGGTCGGCGGCGCCGGCGTACGGGTCGTCGAGCGGGTTCGTGGTGTCGAGGTCGACGGTCTCGTCGAGCGCGATGCCGGCGGCGTCGAGGGTGCCCTCGGTCGCGGTCGGCTCGGCCGGGAAACCGGCCATCTCGCGGGCCGCCTCGGCGAAGGCCTGGTAGACGTCGGCCGGGTTGTAGAGCTCGACGAGCTCGGCCGCCGACTCGATCACCTCGGTCTCGGACTGCCACTCCCCGGTCACGTCGTCGAGGAACCGGCTCCGGCTCCGGAACGACAGATCGGGCGCGATCGAGAGGTACTCCGGCTCCTCGTCGATGAGCGTCAGCCCGCCGAGCTCGCTGATCCGGTTGCGATTGGCCTCGAGGAAGCGCGTCAGCTGGTCGGCGGCCTGGACGAGGAAGTCGGTCCGCTCGAGGGCGGCGTCGGACGCCAGCTCGCCGAGCAGGTCGTTTCGGGCGTCAGCCATCGGTCGTCTCCGTCTTCGGTCTCGTCATCGTCTCAGCCGTGGTACTCGAGGTCGGGGCCCATCCGCTCCCGGAGGAACATCGAATGGTGCCGCTCGAAGATCCACTCCCCGGCGCGGTGGCCGAGCGCGCGCGTCGCCTCGTCGGCCTCGAGCCGGTCGAGCGTCGCGTAGTCCGGCAGCTCGAGCAGGATCACGTTGTCGAAGTCCCAACCGTGAGCCACGTTGTACCAGCCGAGGAAGCGGATCCCGAACTTCTCCTCGTATTCCCTGACCTGCCGCGGGAACAGCGTGCGCATGAAGAACTTGAAGAACGGGTCGCGACCGCGGCGGACCGAGAAGTACGTGGCGAGGACGGGCACGAACGGGCGGCTCCTGTCTGGCATGCCGGGGTCTCCGGCAGGTGGGCGGCCTATTCTCGCACGTGGGGATCGTGCGGCGGCTGGGGCGGAGCGTCCTCGGGGAACGAGTCGCTCGCGGCTGCTTCCGGCGCGCCAGCCTCGTCCTCCAGCTCACCGACGGTGCGAGTCCGACCCGTCGCCATCGGTCGCCGGCGGCCCTGCCTCCGCTCCGCGGCCACGAGCCGGAGCAGGAAGATGATCGTCTGGCCGGCGACGAGGGTGATTCCGATCGTGACGAAGAGGAGCGCGGCGCTCGCCCAGTCGGGCCAACCGGCATAGACGCTCAGCGGCGTCAGCACGATCAGCACCGCCAGCGCGACGAGCTGGGTCCAGAAGCAGCCGAGCCCGGGTCCCCGAGCCGCGTCGAGCGGCTCCCCCTTGTACTGGACGGGCGGCAGGCCGCCTGCCGCGGCCGGACTGGCCGCCTCTTCGTCAGGCAGCGTCGACCGCGGCGGTTCGTTCGGGGAGGTCACGCCCGAAGCGTACCGAAGAGCCCGCGAGGCAGACCGTTCGGCCTCTCGGCGCTCTACCGGGGCCGATTCCGCTCCCACCGGCAAATCTCGCTTTGGGGCCTCATTGGACGGGCTGAGGGCGTGCGGCGCGAGTCGTTCGAGGCGGTCCCACGCACGCGACTGGTCCCGCGCCCGCGCAAACGAGGCACTTGGCCTCCGCTAAGGGCGAAATTGCCGGCCGCAGCGGAATCCGGCGACTCAAGCGCGCTCCCCTCCGCGGATCCGGAGTGCGTGAACGCCGACCGACGGATCGAGCCAGACGAAGTCCAGCCCATCCGGTGGGAGGTCGCCGCGCTCGAAGACGCGGACCCACCGAGCCGACTCCGGGAATGCCGTGCGGATCGCCTCCGGGTAGCGGTGCACGAGCTCGCGGTTCGCGGCTGTCGGCCGGACGAGCCAGCACGCGTGGACGCTCGTCCCGCCGACGGCGATCCGCAGCTCCTCGGTCTCGTCGAGCTTACGGTGGGTCGATCGAATCGCGGCCCCGAAGTCACGCAGCGTGTTCCAGCACTCCACGAGGATCAGCCGGCTGCCGACCAGCAGGAGCACGTCGATCGAATACCGCGGGTCGCGTGACCTCGTCGCCACCTCGAGCCGTCGAATCCACCCGAAGCGCCGCGCCACACGCAGGAGCCACTCCTGCATCTCGAGGTGACCGCTATCCGCGAGCCGACCACGTGCACCCGGATCGGCGAGCGCGGCGGCGAACGGCCGCCCGAGCGCGGCCCCGAGTCGCACCCACACGATCAGCGGGAGCGTCTCTCCCAGTCCGCGCTCCACCTCGCCGAGCCGGGACCGCGAAAGATCTACCCGTTGTCCGAGCTGCTCGAGCGTGAGTCGAGCCGAGCGTCGCGCACTCCTCACGACTCCCCCGAGGGTCGCCGCAAGGGCCGCGGCTTCGCGGTCGCCAACGATGGCGGCGGTGGTTCGGCGACGAGCCAAGCGGGACTCCTCCGGGCGACTCGCTCGAACGCTAGCCCCGGTCGCGCACCTTGCCGTTACGCCCGGCTCACCACCCAGGCCTCGACCGGGTCGCGCTTGCCCTTGACGGCCACCGCGCCGAGGGACCGGCCCTCGAACTGGCCGCCGAGGGCGGACCACGTGGGCTCCGAGACGACGACCTGCCCGGCCGCGGCAGCCTGGAGGAGGCGGGCGGCGGTGTTCGTCGTGTCGCCGATCGCGGTGAAGCTCCGTCGGCCCTCCGCGCCCACGTTCCCCACCACGGCGCGCCCGGAGTTCACCCCGACCCGAAAGATCGGCCAGCCCGGGTTCGCGGCGGCGACCGAGCGCCCGGCCGAGACGATCGCGAGCGCCGTGCCGACCGCGCGGAGCGGGTGATCTCCCTGCGAACCGGCCGCGTTGAAGATCGCCAGCACACCGTCACCCGCGAAGTACTCGACGATCCCGCCGGCCGCGTCGATGACCGGCACCACCGCCGCCCAGTACGCGTTGAGCATCTCGATCACCTCGGCCGGCGCATGGCGCTCGCCGAAGGCCGTGAAGCCGGCGAGGTCGGCGAACAGGACGCTCACGTCCCGCTCCTCCCCGCCGAGCCGGGCACGTCCGGGGTCCCGCCGCAGCTCGTCGGCCACCCCCGTCGGCAGGTACGGGCGGAAGAGCGCGTCGAGCCGCCGAAGCTCCGTGGCGGTCCGCGCCAGCAGGGCGATCTCCTCGTCGCTCGCGCCTTCGCCGCGGAGCTCGCCCAGGACGCGCGCCGTTCCCTCGTTGCGGGCCTCGGCGTCGGCCACCGCCGAGATCGCCCGCGCGTGCCAGCGGTCGATCCGGGCCAGCGTCGCCTCCGAGTAGAGGCCGCCGAACGCGCCGGCGAGCGACCGCCGGCGGCGGTACTCGTCGCGGGCACCGAAGGCGATCGCGAGGAACGCGCCGAGCATGAGCAGGTGCCAC
>DASTSC010000129.1:0-2893 GCA_035760905.1 Candidatus Limnocylindrales bacterium
GGCCGCACGCCCGTCCGAACGACCGCTCCCGCGGTCACCGTCAGAGGTCCGTCCCGTGTCGAGCTCCTACGAGCGCTGTCCGCACTGCTCCCGGCGCCTCGTCGTCACGCGCTTCGACACGACGTTCCGGATGTCGGACCGCAGCGAGCGCCTCTGCTTCGGGATCCCCGGCGGCCTCTGCGAGGAGTGCCACCAGCTCTACATCGATCCGGAGCTCATCGACCTCCTCGAGCTCGGCGAGGGCCGCTGCGTCTTCGCGATCGAGAGCGATCTCGTCGTCCAGGAGCAGGCCTGGTCCTCCTGACGCTCCGCGACCCGGGGTCCGGGTCCTTGCTGCGTCGCGTTCCTGCCACGTGTCACCATCCGTGACGTAAGCCGGGATTGTCAGCGTTCCCGCGTCGACGGACGCCGGTGATCGACCCGCTACTTGCCAACGGCGACGTGGTCGCGTAGCCAGAGCTGGAACGCGAGGGCGACCTGGCGCGGGCTCGCGGGCTCGGCGCCTTTCACGATCGCGTCGAGATCGACAAGCCCCTGCAGCGCCCCGTCGAGCTCGTCCTGGCGCCACGTCCGGGCCTGCCCGGCAAGGATCTTCGCCCGGTACGGATTGAGCTTGAGGGCCCGGACGAGACCCGACTCCGGCGTCCCCGACGCGAGCAGGTCGGCGATCGAGACGAGGTCGCGGATCCGGCGATGGAGCTGGGCGACGAGCACCGGCTCGGGGGTCGTGGCGAGGAGCTGGTCGAGGAGCTCCGCCGCTCGGCGGCCCCGCCGGGACCCGACCGCGTCGAGGAAGGCCCAGGTCGAGGGCGGGATCGTCTCGCCGACGAGCGCCCGGACATCGTCGCGGGTGACCGGCCCGTCGGGTCGGTAGAGGGCGAGCTTCGCGAGCTCGGCCGCGGCCCGGGCCGACATCTGGCGGCGGTCCACGTCCCCCTCCCGGACGCCGGCGCCGACCCGCGTCGCGAGCTCCTGCGCCGCACCCGACTCGAGACGAACGCCCTGGCGGCGCGCCTCCGCCTCGATCGCGGCCGCCATCCGACCCTCCGCCGGTGCCCTGACCTCGCGGACCTGGCCGCCACGCTCGCGGACGGCATCGCGGAGGGCATCGGCGGCCACCGTTCGGCGGGCACCGGTTTCGCCCGCGTCGAGGAACACGAGCCCGTTTCCCGGCGCGACCGCGTCGAGGGCGGCGATCGTCGCCGCGCGCCCGGCCGCGGACCGGATCAGCGGTCCCGAGTCGACGACGATCGCGAGCGTCCCGCCGCCGAACAGCGGCGCGGTCGCCACGCGCTCGGCCAGCGCCGCCTGGTCGATCGCGTCGCCGCGGACCCGCCAGCGCTCGAGCGGGCCGAGCGACCCGGCGCCGACCTCGAGGGTCGCGGCGACATCCGCGGTGGCGCGATCGAGGCCGAAGTCGTCGTCGCCGTAGAGATAGGCGATCGGAGCGGACCCGCTCATGCCGCCGCCTGTCGTTGTACCGCGGCGCGGAGCGCATCGCCCGTCCAGGCGAGCCGGCGGACGTGCCCGGGCTCACAGCCTGCCGCCTCGCAGACGCGGGCCTCGAGGCGGACCGCGCGCGACCAGGCGAGGTCACCGACCGAGCGCGGCCAGCCGTCATCGCCATGTCGCCGGGCCCACCCCGCGAACCGCGCCGACATCGGCTCGAGGCGCTGTCCCGCCCGCTTGTCGGCATAGGCCACGATCGCGGCCTCGATCGACGACTCGGTGAGCCAGCGCTCGAAGCCCTCGGCGAGCAGGCACGGCGCCGGGTGGTTCGCCACGAGCGGGCCCAGCTCGGGGTGGCCTCGGTCGGCGAGCCAGGCGGCCGAGCCCTCGCCGTGCGGGAGGCGCCGGACCGGGTGATCGGCGGGCAGCGCCTTGTCGGCGTCGTGGAGCAGGCCGGCCCCCTCGACGGCCGTCCGGTCGCAGCCCGACCGTGCGTCGACGGCGCGCGCCAGCCACGCGGCCGTCTCCGCGACCGCCCGGGCATGCCGGATCCCCCAGCGTGGCGGTGAGAGCGACAGGAGGAGCGAGGCGGCCTCGATCCGGTCGGGTGCGGCCATCGACCCGATCGTAACGGGCCGCCGGGGTCGCGACTGGCGTCCGTTCCTCGGCGACCGTCATTCGCCGTCCGTCGAGGTCGATCTCGACGCTGCCGTTCCGGTCGGTCCTGAGGACGTCCGCGCCGTGCGCCCGGAGCCGGGCGATCGTCGACGGCGCCGGGTGGCCGTAGGTGTTGCCGGCACCGACGGAAATGATCGCGACCGTCGGCCGCACCGCGGCGAGGAACGGCTCGGTCGACGACGTCGCGCTGCCGTGGTGGGCGACCTTGAGGAGGTCGACGCGAGGCAGGCCGCGCCGGACCAGGGTCGGTTCGATCGCCTGCTCGACGTCGCCCGTGAGGAGCATCCGCTCGCTGCCGAACGAGCCGAGGAGGACGATCGAGACGTTGTTGATCGCGCTGCCGTCGTCGGTCGGGGTCACCGGGACCGCGCCCGCGTCGGGCCAGAGGACGCGGAGGCCGAGGTCGTCGATCCCGAGTCGGTCGCCGGTCTCGAGACGATCGGACCGGAGATGCGAGTCACCCAGCTCGGCCTCGAGCGCCTGGTACGCGGGACCGGGGCCCTTCATCCCGGGCTCGAAGAGCGCCCCGACGCGGTAGCGGGCGAGGAGTGCCGGAAGGCCGCCGGCATGGTCCTCGTGGGGGTGCGTCAGGACGACGACGTCGAGGCGGCGATCCCACGGAGGGACCCGCGCGTCGAGCGCGTTGAGCAACGGTCCGGCGGCCGGGCCGCCGTCGACGAGGAGTCGTGAGCCGCGGTCCCCTTCGACGAGGATCGCGTCGCCCTGGCCGACGTCGAGGACCGTCACCCGGACGATGCCGGGCGGA
>DASTSC010000130.1:0-2965 GCA_035760905.1 Candidatus Limnocylindrales bacterium
CTGACGAACGAACGTTCGTTCGGACCGCCGCTCCAGACGACCGGCCAATCCGTCGCGGCGGCGATCTCCCGCACCGCGGCGGCCCAAAACGGCGCCGGGTACGTTCGCGACGGGGCGGTCGATCCGGGATGGACGAGCAGCCACGGCCGGCGGACGTCGATGCCGAGGCGACCGAGGCGGTCGCGGACGCGTCGGCTCGCATCGGCCGGCACCCGCAGCGAGAGCCGTTCATCCGCGGTTTCGATGCCGACCGCCGCGACGAGGTCGAGCTGTCGCCGGACTTCGTGCCGGACCGGCTCGTCGGGCTCGGGCTCGGGCAGCCACTCCGTGAGCAGCTGGTACGGGTTCTCGCGACTGTGGCCGAGGCGGCGGGGGATCCCCGCGAGGTAGACCAGCAGGGCCGCCGGGAGCGCCGGCTGGCTCTGGACGGTGAAGATGACCGCGGCGTCGTAGCCGCCGGCTGCCAGGACCTCGATCAGCGCGCGGTCGGCGTCGGGTCCGTCGCGTTCGGGGGTCGCCTTCATCCACGGCGGATCGTGGACGAGGACCTCGTCGACCTCGGGCAGGAGGCCGCCTGCCGTGGCGCCGGCGGTCGAGGTGAGCAGCGCGACGTGCCGGTCGGGTCGGGCGGCCTTGAGCGCGCGGATCGCCGGGGTCGTCATGAGCACGTCGCCGATCGCATCGAGCCGGACGCAGAGGATCCGTCCGAAGGAGGACCAGCCGCGCGATGCGCCGGTCGCGAGCATCGGCCGCGGCACCGGGCCCGCGGCCTGCGGTGCCGCCGACCACAGCGGACGGTCGCCGGCCTCGAGGACCGTCAGGCGGCCGCCCACCGCCCTCGGCGCCGCGTCCGCGCGCCCGGTCATGGGCGAGCGGCGGCGGCGGGGCCGGCGTTCCGCTCGGGGTCGGCGCCGTGCCGCGCCCGGACGCGATCGATGATCCCGGTCGTCGATCGGTCCTCGACGTAGGGCAGGATCTGAACCGTGCCGCCGAGGTCGGCCACGACCGGCGCCTCGGGCAGGTCCTCGATCCGGTAGTCGCCGCCCTTGACGAACACGTGCGGCCGTACGACGCGGAGGACGTCGCTCGGCGTGTCCTCGGCGAACGGCACGACGTGGTCGACGCAGCTGAGCGCCTCGAGGACGTGGAGCCGGTCGTCGAGCCCGTTGATCGGGCGACCGGGCCCCTTGAGCCGGGCGACCGACTCGTCACTGTTGACGCCGACGATCAGGACGTCGCCGAGGGCCTTGGCCCTGTTCAGGTAGGTGATGTGGCCGCGGTGGAGGATGTCGAAGCAGCCGTTCGTGAAGACGATTCGGCGGCCCTGGGCGTGGAGATAGGCGATCCGGGCGGCGAGACGCTCCCCGTCCACGATCCGCTTGCCGACCGTCGAGATCGACTCCTCGAGCGCGCGGGCCGAGCAGGCGGTCGTCCCGTCCTGGGCGACGACGACCGATGCGGCGGACGAGGCGAGCTCGGCCGCCTCCGGTGTCGTCGCGCCACCGGTGAGCGCAAGCGCGAGCGCCGCGACGAACGTGTCGCCCGCACCCGCCGCCCTGCTGTGGCTGTTCGGGCGCGAGTAGGTCCGGTATGGCGGCTGGTCGCGCTCGAAGACGAACGAGCCGTCGGTGTCGATCGTCACCGCGACGATCCGGGCGCCGGTCAGCTCGAGGAGCCGCTCGCCGTGCGTGCCGATCTGGCGGACGCGGGCGTCGGTCCCGTGGAGCTCGCGCTCGCCGAGGAGGCGCACCGCTTCCCCGTAGTTCGGCTTGACGGCGGTGATCCGGAGCCGCCGGTAGCGTGTCGGGTCGCGGGCGTCGACGACCAGAGGCAGCTCCCGGACGGCCTGGAGCTCGGCCAGCACGGTGATCACGCGTGGTGTCACGACGCCGTAGTCGTAGTCCGACACGATGACGGCGTCCGCCTCGGCGTGGGCCGCGGCGAGGCGGGCGATGAGCGCGTCCTCGGTCGCCGCGTCGATCGGCTCGACGGTCCCGGAATCGAGGCGGACGAGCATCTGGCCGTCGGCGAGGATCCGCTCCTTCGCCAGCGTCGTCCGGCCCGGCCGCACGGCGACGTGGTCCGTCGGCACGCCGCGGGCTGCGAGCGCGTCCCGGAGCCGCTCGCCGTGCCCGTCGTCGCCGACGACCGACACGAACGACGGTCGCCCGCCGAGCTCGGCGATGTTGACCGCGGTGTTGCCGGCGCCGCCGGGCGCGTCGACCCGCTCCGCGAGCGCGACGATCGGGACCGGCGCCTCCCGGGACAGCCGCTCGGCGCTGCCGCGGACGTAGCTGTCGAGCATCGCCTCGCCGACGACGAGGACGCGGCGGCCGCGAAATGCTCGGAGGCGATCGACGAGCCGGCTCACGCCACGCCCTCGGTGATGATTCGGGCCGCGGACAGGAGGTCGGGGACCGCGGCGTCCGGGCGGCGGGCGGCCGGCAGGGACGCCGCCGTCCGCCACTCGGGTCCGACGAGGATGGACCGGCAGCCGGCCGCGCGACCCGCCGCCACGTCCATCCACGTGTCGCCGACCATCCAGCTCGCGCCGAGGTCGGCCCCGAGGTCGGCGGCAGCCATCCGGAGGAGACCGGTCGCCGGCTTGCGGCAGTCGCAGACGATCGCCCACGGCCCGGCCGCGGTCGGCAGGTGCGGACAGGCGTACATCGCGGCGAGCTGCGCGCCGCGGGCGGTCACCTCGGCGCGAAGGTGTCGGGCGAGCGACGCGAGCTCGCCGAGCGTGTAGTAGCCCCGGGCGACCCCGGACTGGTTCGAGCAGATCGCGAGCGGCAGCCCCGCGGCCGCGAACAGCCCGATCGCAGCGTCGGCGCCCGCCACGAACCGGACCCGCCGCGGATCGACGTTGTACGGGAGGTCCTCGATGAGCGTGCCGTCCTTGTCGAGGAAGACGAACGGCCGCGACGGGCCGGCCGGGACGCCGTCGGACCATGCGTCGAAGCGC
>DASTSC010000131.1:0-13091 GCA_035760905.1 Candidatus Limnocylindrales bacterium
AACCAGTACTGGCACAACGAGCTCGCGCTCGGCGGCGGGTCCGGCAACCAGGCGCCGGTCGCCGCGAACGACGCCTACTCCACGCCCCAGGGGACGCCGCTCATCCAGAACGCGCCCGGCGTCCTCGGCAACGACTCCGACCCCGACGGCAACACGCTCACGGCCGTCCTCGACACGACCGTCGGTCACGGCACGCTCAGCCTCAACGCGGACGGCTCGTTCACCTACACGCCGACGGCCGGATACAGCGGCCCGGACGCGTTCGCGTACCACGCCTTCGACGGGGCGCTGCCATCGTCGTCGGCGACCGTCAGCCTCACGGTGACCTCGGGCTCAGGCTCGACCACGACGCTCGACCCCGTTGCCGATGCCCAGGTGAAGTCCACGAGCTCGAGCTCGAACTACGGGACGCTCGACACGCTGCGCCTGCGCGAGGACCCGAACTCGGGCACGACCTACCGGTCCTACCTGCGGTTCGATCTCCGAGGCCTCGCCGGGACCGTCCAGTCCGCGACGCTCCGGCTCTTCGTCACCGACGCCTCGCGCGACACGACGATCGTCCGTCCGGTCGCCGATACCAGCTGGTCCGAGACCGCGATCTCCTGGTCGAACGCGCCGGCGATGGGCGGGTCGACGCTCGGCAGCGTCACGCCGTCCGCGGCCGGCGGGTACGTCGAGATCCCGCTCTCGCCGGGATCGATCAGCGCCGGCAACCTCGTCAGCCTCGGGCTCCTCGAGGACGGCACCGACAGCGCGATCTTCTCGTCCCGCGAGGGGAACAACCCGCCCGAGCTCGTCGTCACGACCGCGTCCGGTGGTGGCGGCAACACGGCCCCGACCGCCTCGAGCAAGAGCGTCTCGACCCAGCAGGACACGGCGCTCGACATCACCGTCGGCGCGACCGACCCCGAGGACTGCGAGCTGACGTTCGTCGCCGGCTCCGCGGCCCACGGCTCGGTCGCGCTCAAGAGCAACCAGTCCTGCGTCCCGGGCAGCCCGAACGCCGATTCGGCCGTCTTCACCTACGCCCCGAACGCGGGCTACAGCGGGCCGGACTCGTTCACCTTCACCGCGAGCGACGGCATCGCGACCTCGAGCGCGGCGACAGTGAACGTGACGGTGACCGCGACCGGCGGCTCCGGATCGGTGACGCTCGCGCCGTCCGCGGACGCCTACGTCAAGTCCAATAGCTCGAAGCAGTTCGGCACGACGACGACGATGGAATGCCGCGAGGGCTCGGGCAGTTCGACCGACCCGATCACGCGCTCCTACCTGACGTTCGACGTCTCGGGCATCGCCGGACCGGTCAGCGCGATCACGCTCCGGCTCTACGTCGTCGATCCGACGTCGAACACCATCTCCGTCCACGCGGTGAACGACACGAGCTGGACCGAGACCGGGATCGTCTGGTCGAACGCGCCCGCGCTCGCCGCGGCCACGCTCGGATCGGTGGTGCCATCCACCCTGGGTGACACGGTCGACATCCAGATCGACCCGTCAGCGATCGCCTCGGACGGCACGTACAGCTTCGGTCTGCAGAGCGACGCCACGAACACGGTGGCGTTCGCCACGCGTGAGGACGCGGCACACGCGCCCGAGCTCGAGATCACGTACGGGAGCTGACGCGCCGGCGAGCAACACGGCCGCGGCGCCCGCCCGGCCGGACGACGACCCGCGCCCGCTGGCGGCGATCCTCGCCGATGCCGGCGCGCCGTCCGCCCCCGCGACATCGCGCCGCGCGACATGGGCCCATGCCCTCCCCATCGCAGCCGTCCAGACCGCCGTCGTGCTGGCGACGGCCGGCGATCCGATCCTGGACGGGCTCGAAGAGGTCGCGAGCGAGGTTCACGTCCTCGACGGTCGCGAGCCTCCGGCACGCCCGATCGAGCGCCCGATCGACCTGCTCGTCGTCTCGTCGCGCGTCGGCGAGCGCCGAGCAGCGTTGCTGCCCGGGATCGTCGCCGGCCTCGCTCCGGAGACCATCGCCTGCCTGGTCGAGCCGATCGACGCCCCCGTCGAGGAGGCGCTCGGCGGCGTGGCCGAGCCGCACCGCCGCCTCGTTCGGTTGCGCCTGCGCTACCGCGACGGTGTGCTCCGGGCCGTGGGCCCGGCGAACGCGTCTGGCCTCCTCGAGCTGGCGGCCGGCGCCCGCGGCACCGACGCGCGCCCTCGGTCCTGGCTCGCCCGGCTGCGACCATCGACGCGCGGACGCGGCGTCGTTCGCGACGTCCTCGTCCGGGTCGTTCGCGTGGCCGGGCCGGCCGGAGTCGAGCCCGACGAGGACCGCGAGGAGGAAGCTCCCGAGTGGCTCACCGCGGCCGCGAGATCGGGTGGCGTCGACATCCGCGGTTGGAGCTGGGCGCTGTCCACCGGTGGCGCGTATCCGACGCAGAAGCTCGTCTGGTACCTCGGGCCGAGGGGCGAGGACCGTCCGGCGCTCGTCGTGAAGCAGACACGGAACGTCGCGGACAACCGCCGGCTCGAGCGCGAGTTCGAGGCGCTGCGGACGGTGGGCGACCTCGACCTCGGACCGTCCACGGTCGTCCCGTCGGCCCGCTTCGTCGGCCGGGTCGGCGATCGTCTCGTCGTCGGAGAGTCGGCGGTGGCGGGCGTCGACATTCGGTCGGTGGTCCGCCCCGGCACCGACGATCCCGCGCTCCGCGCGGTCGTCGACTGGCTCACTCGGCAGGCGCTCCTCACGCGGCGGGCCGTGGCGCCCGGGGCGTGGTCAGCCGCGCTCGGGGAGCTGCTCGCTCGATGCGAGGCGGCGTATGCGCTGGCGCCGTCCGAGAGCGCGGCCCTGCGTGCCTCGATCGATCGACTCGACGCCGCCGGCGGCGCGCTCGCCGCGGTCTTCGGCCACGGCGACGCGGGGGCCCACAACATCCTCGCGACCCCGGACGGACGAATCGCACCGCTCGACTGGGAGGGCGCCGAGGATGCCTGGCCGCCGACATGGGACCTCATCTACTTCCTGCGCTCGTACGCCGGGACACGACCGCGGTTCGGCGCGACGTCCACGGCACGCCATCACCTGATCGACGGCTCGCGCCTCACCCCGGCGCTCGGCCGCGCGCTGGCGGCCTACGTGGCCGACGTCGGGGTTCCGGCCGACCTCCTCGTCGACCTGTTCCACACGTGCTGGATGCATCGCGCGGTGAAGGAGGCCGCCCGCCTGCCGCCCGCTCGACGCGACCGGGGCTCGTTCGTCCGCCTGCTCCGGGCGGGTCTCGCGGCACCTCGGATCGCGCTCGTCGAGGCCGCGCGCGCCCGATAGCCGACCGCTTCCGTCGCCCTGCGCGGTGCGCGCGCGCACCGACGGTCCGGCGGCGGCGCCGCCCGACGACCGATGGCGCGACAGCCGCGGCACGCAATTCATGTTCAACGGAACGCGAATCACGTTCTTTGACGAAATGTTGTTGTTATCATGCAAGCGTCTATTGACATGGTACGAACGGGCTAGGAAACTGCGCCTACTTCGCGACGGCTCGGGGACGACGCGCAGGGGGTTCTGAGGTTCGGCCGGTGTTCAGGACGCCGGCCCCAGCTTCAGCCTCGCCTCGGAGGGGGCGAGGAAAGGGGGTCTCCGTGACGGAGGCTGACGGCCTCCGGCCGAGCGCGCGCACGGCCGTCACCGCGTTCATCCGTCCTGCGGGCCTCAGCGCAGGCCCCGTCTTCACCATGCCGGTCCCCGAGACCGGGCACGAGCCCGTGCGCCCTGAACGCGCGGGCTCGTGCTGCGTCTCTCGCGTTCCCCTCGTGACTCATTCGCCCGTATGGGCGAGCCCATCGATGGTCGACCTATCCGGCCATCGTCGGTCCATCGCCGGTCGGCACCACCAGGAGGGCCGCATTTGGCAGGGACGAGCGTTGAGCTCTCGCGTTGAGCTCGACTTCTCACCGATGAATGGGTTCTGAGCCAACCGAAAGGGAACCTCCATTGACGCTCGGAATTGCGCGGCGGCGAGCGAAGCCGCGATGGGCAGTCGCAGCTGCCACCGTTTCACTCCTGACCTTCATCGCCGCGTCGGCCGTCCAGGCCGGGGCCGTTGGCACCGCGTCGGGCTTCGAGGACGACGACGGCAACCTCGTCATCAACAGCGCGGGCAACATGGACTGGAATGGCTTCGATCCGACGGTGTGGACGGGCACGCCCTCCCTGCGCCAGTCGACGAAGACCGCCAGCGGCTGGCAATTCCTCGGCCTCGAGGACCGGCAGGCGACAACCTCCGACACCGGCTTCGCCGGTGGCACGAAGCAGGACGACAACTGTCCGGATATCGTCGGCTCCAAGGCACCGAACAAGGACGATCTCAAGCGGGCCTACGTCTCGAGCCAGACGATCAACGGCCACGTGTACCTGAACCTGGCGTGGGTTCGGATCCCGCAGAACACGACGTCCGCGTCGGCCCACATCGGGTTCGAGTTCAACAAGGGAACGACGAGCTGCGGTACGGGCTCTCCGCTCGTGCAGCGTTCACTGGGCGACATGCTCATCGTCTACGACTTCGAGGGCAGCTCCACCGACAACCCGACCCTGACGCTCCGTCGGTGGGTCACGTCCGGGGCATGCGAGATCAGCAGTGACAGTGCCCCGTGCTGGGGACCTGCCACGAACCTGACCGCGGGCGGGTTCGCCGAGGGCAAGGTCAATACGGTCGCGACCGTGAGCGACACGATCGCGCCGACGGACGAGACCCTCGGCCTCAACGAGTTCGGTGAGGCCGGCATCGACCTGACAGGCGCCGGTGTCTTCGGCGCGAACGCCTGCGAGGGCTTCGGCAGCGTCTACGCGGTCAGCCGCAGCTCGGGCAACTCGGGCACCGCCCAGATGAAGGATCTCGCGGGACCCGGCAACTTCAACCTCAACAACTGCGGCACGGTCACGATCATCAAGCACACCAATCCCGCTGGGCTCAACCAGAACTTCGGGTTCACCTCGACGCTCGCGGGTGGGCAGATCTCGTGCACGTCCGACGCCACACCGGCCAGCTTCACGCTCAACGACGCGGCGACGGACACCGAGACCTGCACGAACGTGCCGATCGGCAGCTACACGGTTACGGAGGGCGCGAATCCTGCAGGCTTCGCGTTCAACGACGTTACCTGTACGGCGACCGGAAGTGGCAGTGGAGCCCAGGACGCCACCGTTCCGAAGCAGGCGAACATCACGATCGCCGCTGGCGGCGACACGGTCACCTGCACCTACGTCAACGACCAACAGCTGGGCGCGATCAAGATCAGCAAGACCTCGAGCAAGAGCGGCGACCCGATCCAGGGCGTCAGCTTCTCGATCAAGTCCGCTGGCACCGGGATCACCGGCAGTCCGTTCTCGACGGATGCGAATGGTGAGATCTGCGTCGACAACCTCGCCTTCGGCGACTACTCCGTGAAGGAGGAGTCCGCTCCAACGGGCTGGGCGATCGACGACAGCACGGCTCACACCGTCACCGTCGACACCAACGCCAAGTGCACCGACGCGGCGTACGTCGGAGAGAGCATCGCGTTCACCGACACGCCGACCGCCGACATCCAGGTTCGCTTCCGCGACGGCGGCTCAGGTGAGACCGCCCTCGAAGAAGCGCTCTCCTGCACCGGCGCGAACGGTACGTCGTCGACGACCGCTACGACCGGCTGGGACAACACGCTGACGATCTCCGGAAACAAGATCGGCAGCACCACGCTGACCATCACCTGCACGATCAAGATCGATCCGTAGATCGGCGATCCTGAATCGAGAAGGAGGGCCGGCGGCAGCCGGCCCTCCTTCGACGTCAGGGCCGCGTGACGGCTACGGGACGACCGTCACCGTCGTCTCGCCGGTTTCGGTCCACTTGTGATGCACGTACTGCATCGCGCGCACGGGGTACGTGCCGGCCGGAAGCGTGTCCCCGGACAGGGCGGGGATGTTCGACACGGTGAAGCAGCCGGCGGCGTCGAGGGGCGATCCCCACGACCCACCCGTGAACGACACGATGACGTTGCCGAGGCCCCGGTCGTAGCCGCAGCCGTGGACGTCGAAGAAGTCGCCGGCCTGGAGCGTGTCGGGCGTCGCCTCGAGCCAGCCCGAGTACCGACTGCGAGCCATCGTCCCCGCGAACGGGACGAGCATGACGACGAGGCCGCCGATCATGACCAGCGTCGCAGCGCGGTCGCGCAGCCGAGCGCGGCGGTCCTCGACCGGCGGTTTCGTGCCCTCGGTCATCCAGCGGTCACCATCCCAATACGCCATGGCGTCTGCCTCCGGTAACCCGGCTGACTGAGGGGCTGCCCCTCAGTCCCGTGGCTTTGCGTCCCCGGGTCGCCCCGGGTTTGCTCTGTTCGACTCCAGCCGCCCTGAACAACTGGGCACGTCGGTGACCCGAGCGCAGGTGCAGCGTCGAGCGGCCTCCGTCACTCCGCAATCGGGTCGCCGCCTTAGCCCATCGGTGGCAGGACCGATCCGGAGCACCCACGACCCGACCGGACGCCCGCCTCGGCGGTGACCGAACGCACCGCGGAATCGACCGGCGCGTGAGCCGGGGCTAGCATCGACCGGCCGATGCTTGAGGAGGGGATCGAGACCGCGGTCGCGCTCGTCGCGCTCACGACCGGCGCGCTGTTCGTCGCCGGCCGGCGCCCGATCCGGTTCGGCGCGCGCGTCGGAATCGCCGTGGCCGCGACTGCGCTGCTCGCCTTGGCATTCGCGGCTGGTCGGGTCGGGCCGGCCGCGGCCCTCACCACCGTCACGATCCTCGGCGTTGCGCTCCTCCTGCCGCGTCGCTGGTACGCCGTCGGCGCCGCGGCCTTCGCGGCCCTGCTCGTCACGTTCGGGCTCTACGCGGCCTACCTCGCCGCGGCGACGGTGGTTCTCGGAGGAGAGCCGCTGGGGCTCGGCCTCGGGATCGTCCTGCTCGCGTTCGAGCTCGGGGCGCTCGGGCTCATGCTCGCGAGCGCGTTCGAGATGGTCGACGCGCTGTGCGGTCCTCCGCCGCATGTCGACCGGCCGCCCGAGCCGGAGCGGTGGCCGATCGTGTGCCTCCAGGTTCCGACGTACAACGAACCACCGGCGCTCGTGATCGGGACGCTCCAGTCCCTGGTCGCCCTCGACTACCCGCCGCCTGCGCTGCGGATCCAGGTCATCGACAACAACACGACGGATTCCGGCCTCTGGCAACCGGTGGCGGCGGAGGTCGAACGGCTCCGCGACGCAGGGCGTCACGTCGACTTCGTCCATCTGCCGAGCTGGCCGGGATACAAGGCCGGCGCCCTGAACTGGGGGCTGGGCCACCTGGCCGACGACGTCGAGATCGTCGGCGTCGTCGATGCCGACTACGAGGCCGAGCCGGAGTGGCTGCGGACGGCCATCCCGCACTTCGGCTCGCCAGACGTGGCCTTCGTCCAGGCGCCCCAGGAGTATCGGGCGTGGGAGTCGTCGGCCTTCTATCGGGCCTGCCACGCCGGGTTCGCCTACTTCTTCCGGGTCGGCATGGTCAGCCGGGCCCGGCGCAACTCGATCATCTTCGCGGGCACGATGGGTCTCGTTCGGCGCGCCGAGCTCGAGGCGATCGGCGGCTGGGACGAGACGATCATCACCGAGGACGCGGAGCTGAGCCTGCGTCTCCATGCCCGCGGCCGCCGCGCCGTCTATCTCGCGGAGCCCCTCGGACGCGGGATCATGCCGCTCACCTACGAGGCGCTTCGAAAGCAGCGCTACCGGTGGGCGTTCGGCGGCATCCAGATTCTCCGGCGGCACTGGCGAGCGCTCGTCGGGCGAGGTTCCGGCCTCACCGTCGGCCAACGGGTCGACTACCTGCTCGGCGGCCTGTGGTGGTTCAACGACGCGCTCACGCTCGGGTTCAGCGCGTTCGTGGCCACCGCGGCGCTGGGCGTCCTCGCCGGCCGCCCGTTCGTCGTCCAGCAGCTGACAGGGCTCGGCATCGTCCTGCCGATCGGTCTCGTCGTCCTCAACCTCGTCCGCTACCTGTGGGCCCTCGGGGTCGCTGCCCAGGTCCGGCCGCCGCTCGCCCTGGCAGCCCTTCGGGTCAACCTGTCGCTGTCGTGGGTCATCGCGCTCGCGTGCGTTCGGGCGTTCACGCGCCAGCGCGGCGTCTTCCTGCGCACCCCGAAGTTCAGCGGCGACCTCGCGGTCCGGGAGCTTCGCGTCGTCTGGATCGAGACCGCGATCGCGATCGGCTCCGTGGGGCTGTTCGTCGCCGTCACGGTCGGGACGCGGGCGCCGGCCACGATACCGGTCGCCGCCCTCCTCGCCTGGGCGACGCTCATCTACGGCTCGGCGACGTCGTACGCGCTCGCCGACCCGCTGCGCGCACCCTTCGGGGAGGCACTGGCGGCCAAGGCCCGTCTCGAGCTGGCGCCGCGGGTCGGTCGGGTCGCCCGCTCGCGCCGGGCGCAGGCGGGCGGAGCGGCGAGCCTGGTCGCGGTCGCTGCGCTCTTCGCTGTCCTGGCCGTCGAGTCCGGTCGTCCGGCGGTCCCGAACCTGCCGTTCGCCGACGCCGGCGGCCCTCCGGTCGGCGACCTCGTTGCCCACGGGCCCGTGCTGGCGGTCTCCCCTTCGCCGGACGCCTCGCCGACAAGCGACCAAGGCCAGACGACGACGCCCGCGCCGACGACGCCGCGCAGTCGGGAACCGGGAGCCGGGCCCTCGAGCGCACCGGCGGCCGGATCGGCGGCGCGAAGCACCCCGGCACCGCCACGTCCGTCGTCGACCCCGGCGCCCGTGCCGACGCCGACGTCGCGGCCACGTCCGACGCCGCCTCCCGTGCCGGCACCGACGCCGACCTCGCACCCGACCCCCGACCCATCGCCTGCCCGGACGCCGCCACCGCACCCGACCCCGGCTCCATCGGTCCCCTGATGCGCGACGGGCAAGGCGCGGGCATCAACATCCGGTGCGTCGGCGCACCGAGACGGACGAGACTCCTTGCGCCTGCAAGGTTGGCGCGCGAGCATCCGGCCATGGAGACGACGACGCGCCAGAAGGTGGCGGCCACCGTTGCCGCCGTCGCCGCCGTGGGTGCTCTGGCCCTGCCGGCGCTCGCGGCCAGTCCCTCGCCGAGCACGCCGTCGGGCAGCGCGCCCGGCAAGAGCGGCGAGGAGCACGGGAACGGCAACACGAACCAGGACGGCCGAGGCCCGAAGGCGAGCCACGAGCCGGAGACCCCGGTGTCGGTCCAGGGCACGGTGAGCCGCTCGACCGACGCCGCCGGACACACGTCCTACACGTTGCACGCCGGCGATACCGACTACGTTCTCTCCTTCGGGCCGTGGTGGTTCTGGGGCGACAAGAACCCGCTCGAGGACTTCGTCGGCAAGTCCGTGACGATCGCCGGCCACGGCGAGGGCCCGAACGGCGAGATCGACGTCAGCTCCGTCGACGGCAAGCTCCTCCGCGACCCCGGCAAGCCGCCGTGGGCCGGCGGCCCGAAGGTCGTCGGGGCATCACACCCGGGCTACAAGGCCTGGAAGGCCGCCCAGGATCGGGCGGCGGCGAACAAGCCCGACACGACGCCCTAGACCGCGGCGGCTCGCGGCCGCCGCCGATCGTCGCCGCCGGCGGATCAGCGGATCGTCCCGCCGGGTTCGACCGCGTGGATCTCGACGTCCCTCAGGCCGCGCGCGTCGAGCTCCACCCGCAGCTCCTCGGGGCGCCCCGTCAGGACCGGGAACGTCCCGTAGTGGACGGGGATCACGTGCTTCACGCCGAGGAGCTCGACGGCCTTCGCGGCCCCGCGCGGCCCCATCGTGTAGTGGCCGCCGATCGGGAGGATCGCGAGCTCCGGGCGGTACAGCTCGCGGATGAGCGCCATGTCGCCGAAGACGTCGGTGTCGCCCGATTCGTAGATCCGGAACCCGTTCTCGAGCTCGATGAGGAAGCCGACCGGATCGCCGAGGTAGAGCGTCGTCTCGCCCGCGGGGTTCCAGTCGCCGGCGGAGTGGACCGCCGGGGTCATCGTGACCCGGATCCCGCCCACCTCGACGGTGCCGCCCGCGTTCATGCCGATGACCGCGTCCATCCCGCCGGGCAGACGCCGCCCGAACCAGAGGCTCGCCTCGTGGATCATGGGCCAGGTGGGCTGGAGCCGCGACGCGATAGCGAGGACGTCGCTGGCGCCATTGCCCATGTGGTCGAAGTGACCGTGGGTGAGCAGGAGGAGGTCGCAGCGGTCGATCTCGTCGACCGTGATCGGACTGTTCGGGTTGCCGAGCCAGGGATCGACGAGGATCGCCTTGCCGCCGGGCGTGCCGATCCGGAGCGCCGCATGCCCGAACCAGGTGAAGTCCGTTTCGCGATCGAGCGCCATTCGTCACCTCCGCCGCGATCCTACGACGCGCGCCCCCGACCGGCCTTTCGGACGGCCTCGGCCAGGGTCGGACGGCGAGCGCCGCCGAGCAGCGCCGTACACTCGGGCGCGTGCCGGCCGAGCGGATCGCGGAGAACCTCGCCTACATCAACTGGACGGTCCTGACCGGGCTCGCGTTCGGGACGTTCGGGGCGGTTCTCGTCGCCCGGCTCCGGACGTCGGCGACCCGGGGCTACCTCGCGTTCACCGCCGCGTGCGCGGTCGGGTTCGGGCTCCTCGCCTGGCTCTCCGACGCGAGCCTGCCGCCGCGGGCGACAGGCTCGGCCGCGCTCGACCTGCCGCGGCTGGTGGGCCTCGGTCTCTTCTGCGCCTTGGCGGCCGCCTACGTCGTCGCGCTCGTCCGCCGGCGACGCGCGCCGCTCCTCGGCGGGATCGCGCTCGCTGCGGGCCTCGTGACGTGGCTCGTCGCGTCGGTCGATTGGGCCGGCGGAGGCGTCGTCGCGAGCCTCCTCCTCTTCGTCCAGCTGGTCGTGCTCGGCGCGGCGACCGGCGGCGTGTTCGCGGCGATGATCCTCGGCCACTGGTACCTCGTGACGCCGAAGCTGCCGGAGGCGCCGCTCGTGCTCATCTCGCGGCTGCTCCTCGGGGTGCTCGTCGTCCAGCTCGCGCTCTTCGTCGCCTGGGCCGCCACCGGGGCCGGCGCGCCGGGCGCGGAGACGTCGCCGGGCTTCGGCGTCCTCGTCGGGCCGTGGGCGCTCTTCGCCTGGCTCCGGCTCATCGTCGGGCTCGCCTTTCCGATCGCGGTCTCGTGGGCCGCGGTCCAGACGGCGCGGAGCCGGTCGATGGAATCCGCGACCGGGCTCCTCTACATCAACGTCGGCACGATCGCGGCCGGGACGATCCTCGCGGCCGGGCTCTACTTCGGCGCCGGCATCCTCGTGTGACGATCGTGGGGCCGAAGATCGCCGTTCGGGTCCGCCTCTTCGCGATCCAGCGCGAGCTGGCCGGGACGCGCGAGATCGGGCTCGAGCTGCCCGACGGCGCCGACGTCGAGACGGCCTGGCGGGTGCTCGTCGAGCGGCTGCCGGTCCTCGCGCCGGGCCGGCCCTCGGTCCGCTTCGCCCGGAACGGCTCGTACGCCGACCCGGACGAACGACTCGCCGACGGCGACGAGGTCGCGGTCATCCCGCCGGTCAGCGGCGGCGCAGGCGGCGCGGATGGGGGCGGGGACGTCCGGACGATCGTCGAGCTGCGCGAAGCGCCGTTCGACGAAACGATCCTCGCCGAGCTGGCCGACCGGCTCGCCACCCACGAGGACGGGGCGGTCGTCGGGTTCGTCGGCCGGACGCGGGTCACGCCCGGGACGCCGGCCCCCGGGCAGGAGGACGAGGCCGCGGCTCACGCCGGCGAGCGGGTCGACGGGCTGTCCTACGAGGCCCTCGAGCCGATGGCCCTCGCGATCCTCCAGGCGATTGCGAACGAGGCCCGCGAGCGGTTCGACGTCGAGCGGCTCGCGATCGTCCATCGCACCGGCGAGGTCCCGCTCGGCGAGGCGAGCGTCGCGATCGTCGCGGTTGCGCCCCACCGCGACGCCGCCTTCGAGGCGGCTCGCTACGCGATCGACGAGACGAAGGCGCGGGCGCCGATCTGGAAGGCCGAGCGGTTCGCCTCGGGCCACGTCTGGGTCGGTCAGCCGGCGCGGACGGGAGCGGCCGAGGGGTGAGGGTCTACATCAGCGTCGACATGGAGGGCATCGCCGGTGTCAGCCATCCGAACCCGACCCGCCGCGGCGACCCGGACTACCCAGCCGCGGTCGAGCTCATGGTCGGCGAGGCGAACGCGGCGATCGCCGGCGCCTGTGACGCGGGCGCCGACGAGGTCCTCGTCAACGACAGCCACGGCGGGATGTACAACCTCCGACCGGCCGAGCTCGACCCGACCGCCCGGGTCCTCCAGGGCCAGAAGGCCTGGTCGATGGTGGCAGGCGCCCAGCCGCGGGACGGCGTGCCGGCATTCGACGTGGCGCTCTTCGTCGGCTACCACGCCCGGGCCGGGCACGCGACGGGCACGATCGCCCACACCTACTCGCAGCACCCGGTCGAGACCCGGCTCGCCGGGCGACCGACCGGCGAGTACGGCTTCAACGCCCTGGTCCTCGGGGCGTGGGGCATCCCCGTCGGGCTCGTCGCGGGCGACGACGCGCTCGCCGCCGAGGTGGCCGACTGGCTGCCGTGGGCCGAACGCGTCGTCGTCAAGGCCGGCCACGGCTCGAGCGCGGCTGCCTCGATCCACCCGGAGCGCGCCCGCGAGCTCATCCGGGCCGCGAGCACCCGCGCCGTCGAACGGGCCCGGGCCGGCGAGCTCCGGACGCTCGAGGTCCCGCCGCCGGTCGCGATCGAGGTCGACTACCGCCGGGCGCTCGAGGCGGACTACGCGGCGCTCGTCCCCGGCGCGATCCGGTTCGGCGACCGGACCGTGCGCTACGAGTACGCCGACCCGCTCGATGCCTACCGCGGCTTCCTCGCCGGCGTGCGCCTCGTGGGCCTCGTCGAGTGAACCGGGGAGCGGCGTGACCGCCGAGGGCCGGATCGTCGATCGGCTCGTCGAGCGGGCGGACGTCCTGGCTGCCGCCTGGAGCGCCCGCGCCCGGACGAGCACGACCCCGGGCTGCGAGCGAGCGATGCTGCGACTCGTTGGGGTGTCGGACCTCGACCGGGCCGGCCGCCCCCTCGCCTGGTCGGTCGTCGATCGGTATCTCGCCGGCCACCCCGAGCGGCTCCCCGGCGG
>DASTSC010000132.1:0-74862 GCA_035760905.1 Candidatus Limnocylindrales bacterium
AGCCAGAACGTCGGCAACCAGTTCGCGATCGTCCTCGACAACAACATCATCTCGGCGCCCGTCATCCAGAGCCCGATCACGGGCGGCCAGGGTCAGATCACCGGCGGCACGCTCGGCTTCACCTCCCAGGACGCGAACAACCTGATCACGGTGCTCCGCTACGGCTCGCTGCCGTTCCCGATCACGCTGCTCTCGAGCGAGCAGATCTCGGCCACGCTCGGCGACGCATTCCTGCGCCAGAGCCTCATCGCGGCCTTCATCGGGATCGGCCTCGTCCTCGCCTTCATGATCCTCCACTACCGGCTCCCGGGCCTGATCGCGAGCGGGGCGCTCCTCTACTACGCCGTCGTCGTGCTGGCGATCTTCCGGCTCATCCCTGTCACCCTCACCCTGGCCGGGATCGCCGGGTTCGTCCTCTCGGTCGGGATGGCCGTCGACGCGAACATCCTCATCTTCGAACGGACGAAGGAGGAGCTCCGCCTCGGCAAGAGCCTGCCGCTCGCGGTCGAGGCCGGCTTCAACCGGGCCTGGAACTCGATCCTCGACTCGAACGTGTCGAGCCTGATCACCGCCTTCATCCTCTACTGGTTCGGCTCGTCGGTGATCCGCGGGTTCGCGCTCGTGCTGATCATCGGCGTCCTCGTCTCGATGTTCACGGCGATCACCGTCACCCGGACCGTCCTCCGCTTCTTCGTTCGTCGCGAGAGCGTTCGGAAGGCCTGGCTGTTCGGCGTCAGCGACGCGGAGTTCGTCGCCCGACCATCGCTCCGACCGGGGCTCAGGGGGCAAGCGCGCGGGCGTGTTTGACGTCGTCGGCAAGCGGAACTGGTTCTTCGCGTTCTCGCTCCTCCTCACCGTCCCGGGCCTGATCTTCATCCTCCTGACCCCGATCACCGGCGGCAAGGAAGGCCTCAAGTTCTCGATCGACTACACCGGCGGCACGCGCTGGTCGATCCACTTCGCGAACCCCGACGTCACCTCGGACGACGTCAAGGCGGTGCTCGCCGCGAACGGGCTGCCCGACTCGCTGGTGACGAAGAACGCCGACGGCGTGTTCGACATCCGGACGGTCGGCGTCGACCTGCCGAGTCCCCCGCCACCGACGCCGCAGCCATCGGCCACGGCCTCCGCGTCGGGCTCGCCCGGTGCCTCCGGCTCGCCGGCCGCGTCCGCGAGCGTTTCGCCGAGCGCCGTCGCTTCCCCGAGCGCCGTCGCTTCCCCGAGCGCCGCCGCATCGCCGTCGCCGAGCCCGACACCCACCCCGGCCCCGAATCTCACTGGGAACACGCTGCCGACGACCGGCAAGCTCGGTCAGGCGACCAACGCGCTCCAGGCGAAGTTCGGTGCGATCGATCGCCAGGATTCGCTCACGACGATCGGTCCGGTGATCAGCGCCGACCTCGTCCAGCAGGCGCTCGTGCTCATCCTCGTCGGGTCGATCGGGATCCTCCTCTGGATCACGTTCCGGTTCCACGACGTGAAGTTCGGCGTGACGGCCCTCGTCGCGCTGCTCCACGACGTCGTCGTCGTCGTCGGCACCTTCGCCGTCCTCGGCTCGTTCTTCGGCATCGAGGTCGACGCGCTCTTCGTGACGGCGATGCTCACGATCATCGGCTTCAGCGTCCACGACACGATCGTGGTCTTCGACCGGATCCGGGAGAACAAGGCTCGCCATGCGGGCGAGCCCTTCGCGGCGATCGTCAACCACTCGATCCTCCAGACGTTCGGCCGCTCGATCAACACGAGCTTCACCGTCGTCCTGACGCTCCTCGCGCTGCTCCTCTTCGGCGGGTCCGCGATCCGCTTCTTCGTCCTGGCGCTCCTCATCGGGATCGTTTCCGGGACCTACTCGTCGATCTTCAACGCGAGCCAGCTCCTCGTCGTCTGGCAGGAGTGGGAGAACCGTCGGAAGGGTCGGCTCGCGCCGGCTCGCGTCGCCCGCCGCGCGGGCCCGTAGGCGTGCGGGGCCGCAGAGTGCGGGTGCCCGGTTTCGACGGAACCGCCCGGGCGTGCCCGGTGAGCGAGCGATAAGCGCGATGGTCGAGACTGGCACGGTGTCCGCTCTGCGTGCCCGCCACCGCTGGACCTTTCGAGCCAGTGCTCCCGTGCCGGCCGATCTCCGCCCGGTTGCGGCCGTCAACGGCCTCGGGGAGCGTGCGCTCGCCCTCCTCGTGGCCCGCGGGATCGACACGCCCGAGGCGCTCGTCGCGTTCCTCGCCGAGCCCAGGTCGGCCCTCCACGATCCGGGCGCGCTGCCGGATGCCGGTCGCGTCGTGGAGCGCGTGGCCCTCGCCCGAGAGCGGGCCGAACCGGTCGTCGTGTTCGCCGACTTCGATGCCGACGGCCTCACCGGTCTGGCGGTGCTGGCGCGCACGCTCGGATCGCTCGGACTCGCCGTCGAGCCGTATGTCCCGAGCCGCCTCGACGAGGGCCACGGCCTCTCGCTGGGGGCGATCGAGGTCGCCCGCCGGATCGGCAGCAGGCTCATCATGACCGTCGACACCGGCTCGACCAGCGGTCGCGAGGTCGACGCGGCGGCCGCGGCCGGGATCGACGTCGTCGTCACCGACCACCATCGCGTCCCGCCGGTCCCGCCCGCTGCGGTCGCGCTCGTCAACCCGAACCGGCCGGACGCCGTCTACCCCGACCGGCGACTCTCCGGCGCCGGGGTTGCGTTCAAGGTCGCCCAGCTGCTGACCGCGACACTCGGCCACGGCTCCTCGACGCTCGACCCGCTCGACCTCACCGACTTCGCCGCGATCGGGACGGTCGCCGACCTCGCGCCGGTCCTCGGCGAGAACCGGGCCATCGCCCGGCTCGGTCTCGAGCGTCTCCGGTCCGGCGGTCACGCGGGGCTGGCGGCGCTCCTGTCGCGGGCCGGGATCGCGTCCGGGCGGACGGACCTCGAGACGATCGCCTTCGCGATCGCCCCCCGCCTCAACGCCGCCGGCCGGGTCGGCGACGCGACCGAGGCCGCGCGGCTCCTGCTCACCGACGACGTCAACGAGGCGACGGCGCTCGCCGAGCGACTCGAGGCGGCGAACGCCGAGCGCCGCGAGCTGACGCGCGCTGCCGCGGCCGATGCCCGCGCGGCGGTCGTGGACGGGTCCGGCCCGGTGATCGTCAGCGGCAGCTGGCCAGTCGGGATCATCGGGCTCGTCGCCTCGCGGCTCGTCGACGACACGGGGCGGACGGCGATCGTCGCGACCCGGACCGGGGACATCCTCCGCGCGTCGTGCCGGAGCCCCGGCGAGCTCGACCTCGCCGCCGCGCTCGAGGCGTGCGCCGACCTGTTCGAGCGCCATGGCGGTCACCCGGGAGCGGCGGGTTTCGAGATCACGGCCGAGCGCTGGGACGAGTTCCGGGAGCGGTTCGCAGCGGTCGCCGCCGCGCTGACACCGGGCGATGACGCGGACGACACGGGCGCGCGGCGCGGGAGACTGCCCGACGATCCGCGCCGGCCACTCGCGATCGACCTCGCCCTGCCACGCTCCGCGGTCGACTATCCGCTCCTGCGCGACCTCGCCCGGCTCGAGCCGACCGGCCCGGGACACCCGGAGGTCCTCCTCGCGATCGCCGGCCTCACCGTCGCGCGGGTCCGGCCGACCCAGGGCGGCCACACCCAGCTCACGCTCCGGCGCGACCCGGACGTCCTCGATGCGATCGCGTTCGGCCGGGCCGATCTGCCCGACGCGCTCCGGGAGGGCGATCCGGTCGACGTCGTCGCCCGGCTCGCGAGTCGGTCGTTCGGCGGGTACGAGTCGCTCCAGCTCGAGGTCCGGGACATCGCGGCGCACGGCGTCGAGCCCGAGCTCGGCCGCGTCCTCGGGCCGGTCGCGACGGGGGCGGCCGCGTGACCGCGCGCCGGAGCCGGAGGCCCGTGTCCGACCCATTCGGGATCGTCGCGCCCAGCGGCCCCGTCGCCCCGCTCCTCGCGCTCGGCGGTCTCGTCATCGTCGCGCTCGTGAGCGTCGGGCTGTTCAGCGGTCGTCTGCCGACGATCGCCGGCAACGGCGGTGGGAGCTCGGGGCCGCCGCCCACGGTCGCGCCGCCGAGCGTCGTCAACCCCGAGCCGAAAGCCGCCAGCGTGGCGGGCATGTTCGTCTACGCCAAGCTCGGCAACATCTGGCTCCAGCAGGGCACGACCGTTCGGCAGCTGACGAAGCAGGACAGCGACCGCGACCCGCGCTTCTCGGCCGATGGCAGCTACGTCTACTTCGTTCGAACCCAGAGCAGGCACGCCCGGGCGCCGATCGGCGGCGTCGCCACCGACGTCACGCTCGACATCCCAGTGCTCATGCGGGTCAAGTCGGACGGGAGCGCGGGCGCCGAGGAGGTCGACAGCGGCGCCTACTCCCTCGGCGGCGGCTACCGCTGGTTCTACTGGCTCCGCCAGCCGACGCCAGGCCCGGACGGCAAGACCCTCGCGGTCGTCTCGGACGGTCCGGACCCATTCCGCTCGAACCGCGACGTGGTCCTCCAGACGATGAGCGTCGGGGGCGGCCGGCTGACGCTCGCGAACGCCCCGGAGGAATCCCCGCTCGGCCACCAGGATCCGGCCTGGCGCCCCGACGGCCGGCTCATCGCCTTCACCCACAACGCCCGCGGCTCGAGCGCATCGCGTGGATCGCCCTCCATCTGGAAGTACGACGTCTCGTCCCACCACGCCAGCCCGATCACGGGCGGCGGCTACGAGCAGCCCTCCTGGTCGCCCGACGGGCGCTACCTCGCCGTCACGAAGGTGAACAACCAGGGCACCGACGTCGTCATCGTCGACGTCCGCGACGGCGCCGAGGTGGCCCGGCTCACGAACGACGACCGATCGTGGGCGCCGGTCTGGTCCCCGAACGGCGACGAGATCGGCTATCTCCACGACAAGGGGGGCCTCATCGACCTCCGGGTCGCCAAGCTCGCCGGGGCCGCCCCGGGCTGGACCCTGACCGACACGGTCGAGATGACGACGAACAGCGGTCTCGACGGGGAGTCGCGACCGGACTGGTTCGTCCCGCCGAACGAACGGACCCCGGTGCCGTCCGCGGGGTCGTCGGCCGGACCCACGGTCTCCGGCGTGCCTCCGTCCGAGATCCCGTGAACCGCCCGCGCGCCGACCGGTGACTCTCTACCTCGAGCGGCTGGCGTCACGCTCCGAAGCCGTCGGCACGGTCCTCTGCCTCGGCCTCGACCCCGACCCGGCCGTGCTGCCGGGTGGCTTCGCGCCGGACGTCCACGGGATCGAATCGTTCGCCACGCTCGTCCTCGAGGCCTGTCTGCCCTACGTCGCCGCGGTCAAGCCGAACCTCGCCTTCTACGAGGCCTTCGGCTCGCGCGGCCTCGCCGCGCTCGAGCGGATTCGCGCCCGCGTCCCGGCCGACGTTCCCGTCATCCTCGATGCGAAGCGGGCGGACATCGGCTCGACGTCGGCGCGGCTCGCGGTCGCGCTCTTCGACACGCTCGGTGCGGACGCGGTCACGCTCAACCCGTACCTGGGCCGCGACGCGATCGCGCCGCTGCTCGGCGTCGAGGCACGCTACGCCTACCTCCTGTGTCGGACGTCGAACCCGGGCGCGGATGAGCTCCAGGCCCTCGAGGTGACCGCCGGCGGCGACCCCTCGATCCCACCGGAGCCGCTCGCGTATCGCGTGGCCCGAACGGTCGCGGGCTGGCCCGAGGCGGCGACCGGCGAGGTGGGGCTTGTCGTCGGCGCCACGGCTCCCGCGGAGCTCCGGGCGATCCGGGCGCTCGTGCCCGGCGTCGGGTTCCTCGTGCCCGGTCTCGGCGCACAGGGCGGGGACCTGGCAGCGGTGCTGGCGGCCGGTCCCGCGTCCCTCCCGCCGACGGGCGGCCGGGCCGGCGGTGGCCTCGTCGTCAACGTCGGGCGGGCGATCCTCGGGGCGGCGTCCGATGCGCCCGGTGGCGATGCCGGTCGGGCCGTCGCGCTGGCGGCGGAGCGATGGGCGCGGAATCTCCCTGTGCTAGCCTGAGCGAACGGCCAGCGCCGTCCGGGACGGCCGCCGCTCTGAGGTCCTCGTCGTCACCATGCCGTTCAACATCGGACCGCTCGAGCTCATCATCGTGCTGGTCATCGCGCTCCTCGTGCTCGGCCCCGGCAAGCTGCCCGAGGTCGGCAGCGCGCTCGGCAAGAGCATCCGCGAGTTCCGCAAGGCCGCGACCGACGTCCAGGACGCGACCCGCCTCGATTCGCCGGCCCAGCAGCCGGCCCAGCCCGCCGCCGTCGCGCAGCCGTCGACGACCGCGCCCGTGGCAGGCGCTGCCCCGAGCGCTCCGGCCGCGCCGGCGTCTCCGACCGCCCCCGACGCCGTCCATCCGGTCGGCGCACCGGTCTCCACGGCGCCCGCACCCGAGCCGAACACGCTCTCGGGTCAGTCGGAACCGAACGAGCTCTCGGTCGGCCCGAAGAGCTGACCCGGGCGCGCGATGACGAACGCCGACCTCGTCGGCGGCGCGACCCCGGCGCAGGCGATCGATCCGGACCAGCCGCAGGGCTCGTCGTCGCCCGGCTCCGACGAGACCGTGATGACGCTCGTCGACCACCTCGCCGAGCTCCGCAACCGCCTGATCAAGTCGATCGTCGCGGTCGTCGTGGGGAGCCTCGTGGGCTGGATCGCGACACCCGAGCTGATGAAGGTCCTGCGCGGTCCGATCGGCGATCGGACGCTCATCTTCCTGAGCCCGGGCGAGGCGTTCTTCGTCTACATCAAGATCGCCGCGGCCGTCGGGATCATCCTCGCGATGCCGGTGATCCTCTATCAGGTCTGGGCCTTCGTCGCGCCGGGCCTGACGACGGAGGAGCGGCGGGTCGTGCGGCCCTGGATCCCGCTCGCGCTCCTCCTGTTCGTGGTCGGTGTCGTCATCGCCTACGTCGTCCTGCCGTTCGCGATGGCGTTCCTGCTCGGATTCGAGATCCCGGACGTCAACCGGGCCGAGCTGACGATGAACAACTACTTCGGGTTCGTGACGACGCTCTTCCTCGCCTTCGGGCTGATGATGGAGTTCCCGATCCTGCTGTTCGGCCTCTCCCGCGTCGGCATCGTCACGTCGGAGCGGCTGCGGACGGTGCGGCGGTACGTCATCGTCGGGATCGCGGTCTTCTCGACGGTCGTGACGCCCGGCGGCGACATCGTGAGCCCGACCGTGCTCGGACTGACGATGTACGTGCTGTTCGAGCTCTCGATCTGGTTCATCCGGCGGTCCGGGCGGTAGCCGGTCCGCGGATCGGCGCCGGTTACACTCGCAGCCGATGAAGACGGTCACGCGGCCCGACGAGGACGCGGATCCGGCCGGGGACGAGACGGTCGCGGAGCGGGTCGAGGCGGGCGCGTCGGGCGGTTCCGGGTCGGTGCCCGAATCCGCGCCCCATGTCGTGATCCTGACCGGCCTCTCGGGCGGCGGAAAGACGGCGGCCGCGAAGCTCTTCGAGGACCTCGGCTACAGCGTCGTCGACAACCTCCCGGGCGAGCTCCTGCCGGACCTCGCCGAGCTCGTCTCGGACGATCCCGACCGTTTCGCCCGGCTGGCGATCGTGCTCGACGTCCGTTCGGGCGACGCGCCGGTCGCGTTCGCGGCGGTGCGCGGGGCGCTCGAGGGTCGGGGGATCCGGCCCCAGGTCTTCTTCCTCGAGGCGCGCGACGAGATCCTCGTCCGGCGGTTCTCCGAGACACGCCATCGCCATCCGTTGAGCGCCGGACGCGGTCTCGTGAGCTCGATCCACGCCGAACGCCGTCTTCTCGAGCCGGTCCGCGACCAGGCTGACGTGGTCGTCGACACCTCCGACCTGTCGCTGCGCGAGCTGCGCGAGCGCCTGTTCAGCCAGATCGGGCCGGCCGTCAAGCCCGACCGGCTCGCCGTCCAGCTCATCAGCTTCGGCTTCAAGCACGGCGTTCCGATCGAGGCCGACCTCGTCTTCGACGTCCGGTTCATGACGAACCCCTTCTACATCGCCGAGCTGCGACCGCTGTCCGGCCTGACCGACGAGGTCCGGACGTTCGTCCTCGACCAGCCGCCGGCGACGCGCTTCCTCGCGTTCCTTCGGGACTTCCTTGACTTCGCGGTCCCGAACTACGTCGCCGAGGGCAAGACGCGGCTGACGATCGCGATCGGCTGCACGGGCGGCTACCACCGCTCGATCGTGATCTCGGAGGAGCTCGCCACCTGGCTCCGCGAGCGCGACTTCGGGCCGGTCTCGGTCTTCCACCGGGAGCTCGAGCAGAAATGAGCCGGCGAACGCGCGGGACGCCCCACGCCGGTCCGGCGCCTCGTCCGATGGATCGATGAACCTGCGCCGCTGGCTCCGACCGGGCATGGGGGTGAAGCGCTGGCTCCTGCTCGTCTTCGTCGGTGAGCTCGGCCTCGCCCTCGCCGGCGCGCTCGCGCTCCGCCAGCTCTACCGGGACGTGGAGGTCAGCGGTCCGGCCCAGTCGGTCGTCTCGATCGTGACCCTCCAGTTCCTCGGCTACGACGTCCGAGCGGCGTTGCTCGCGATCGCCGGCCTCGCCCTCTTCGTCGTCGGCTCGATCCGGCTCGTCCGCAACCTCATGGAGCCGTTCCGGCCGGGAGGCGATGCGCCGACCCCGCTCGTCGAGGTCATCTACCAGAAGCGCTTCCTCGCCCGCGGCCCGCGGATCGTCGCCATCGGCGGTGGTACGGGACTCTCGGCGCTGCTCCGGGGCCTGAAGGAGGTCACGAGCAACCTGACGGCCGTCGTGACGGTCGCCGACGACGGCGGCTCGTCCGGGCTCCTCCGGACGTCCCTCGGGATCCCGCCGGTCGGCGACATCCGCAACTGCATCGTCGCCCTCGCCGACGCGGAGCCGCTCATGGCCGACCTCCTCCAGTACCGCTTCCCGGCCGGATCGCTCGCCCCGGCGACCGAGGACGCGACCTCGCCCGACCCTCGCGGCCATGCGGTCGGCAACCTCCTGCTCGCCGCGCTCACCGCGGTCGAGGACGGCGACTTCGAGGAGGGTGTCCGCCGGATGAACCGGGTCCTCGCCGTGCGCGGCCAGGTCGTGCCCGTGACCGCCGTGCCACTGACGCTTCATGCGCTCGTCGGCGGCAGCGAGGTGATCGGCCAGTCGCGGATCGCCCGAACGGCCGGGATCGAGCGGGTCTGGGTCACGCCCGACGACGCCGCCGCCTGCGAGGACGCGCTCCGGGCGATCGCCGACGCGGACGCGATCGTCATCGGTCCCGGCAGCCTCTACACGAGCATCCTCCCGGGCCTGCTCGTGCCGGCCATCCGCGACGCGGTGCTCGCGTCGGCGGCGCTGCGGATCTACGTCTGCAACGTCGCGACCCAGGTGGGCGAGACGAGCGGCCGGGATCTCGCCGATCACGTCGAGGCCCTCGCGGCACACACCGCGCCCGGGCTCGCGGACGTCGTTCTCGGCAACAACCAGTTCGGGGCCCGGATCCCGCTCGAATGGCGCGCCGAGTCCGTCCGGTTGCGTTGGCCGCCGCGAGTGACGCCGATCCCGAAGCTCGTCCTCGACGACGTCGTCGACCCCGACAACGCGTACCACCACGACCCGGGCCGGCTCGCGGCGTCGATCGCCCGGATCGTCGAGCGCGAGGGATCCCGGCGACGGCCGAGGGTCGCGAGGTCGGCCTGATTCGAGCCGCGGTTCCGGGGACGCGGTGAGCCGATCCGAACGTGATCTCGTGGCGGCGATCCGCCTCGAGCTCGCGGCGGTCGAGCCGGCCCGCGCCTGCGATCGGGCGGCCGAGGCCGTCGCCCTCGGATCGGCACCCCCGCAACGGCGGATCGAGCTCGCCCGGACCGCGCTCCGTGTCGGCCGCGATGGGTCCTCGGCACGGGCATTCGACTGGGAGGCCTCCGCGGAGCACTGCCGTCTCGCCTGGCTCCGGGGCACGTTCCTGGCCAGCGGCTCGCTCAGCCTCGCCGCCGGCCGGCCCCACCTCGAGTTCGTCGTGCCGCCGTCCGAGGCGGCGGTCCTGGCGGCCCGGCTGGCCGAGATCGGCCTGCCGGCGTCGCACCGAGTTCGGCGCGGGTCGGGCGTCGTGACATGGAAGAGCGGCGAGCGGATCGCGACGTTCCTGCGCCGGATCGGCGGCGGCGCCGCGCTCCTCGAGCTCGACGCCCGCCAGGTGTCACGGGCCGTTCGTGGCGATCTCAACCGCGTCGTGAACGCGGAGTCGGCGAACGTCCAGCGAGCGGTGGTCGCCGCAGGGCGGCAGCTCGCCGCGATCGGGGAGCTCGAGGCCGACGGGCGCCTCGCCTCGCAGCCGCACGGCGTCAGGCTCGTCGCCGAGGCGCGACGCGAGACGCCCGAGGCGACGCTGGCCGAGCTCGCCGAACGGCTCGAGCTTCACCGTTCGGCGGTCCAGCGCGCGCTCGATCGGATCGAGCGGCTGACACTCCACGGGGACGAGCCGCGGGCGGTCCGGAGGCGGGCCGAACGTCAGCCCGAAGGGTGACCGCCGGCAGGGGATACGCCGTCCGCCTCTGGCATCATCGGCTCGATGCCCTCGTTCGAGCCGCGGCCGGTCATCGTCGCCGCGAACTGGAAGATGCACACGACGCCGGCCGACGCGGGGGCGCTCGCCGCGACGATCGCCCGCCGAACGGACGAGGCCGACGTCGTCCGGGTGATCTGTCCGCCGTTCGTGTGCCTGGCCGCGGTTCGCGACGCGCTCGCCGTCGAGGCGGCCGGCCGGGACGTCGCGGTCGGCGCCCAGAACGTTCACCAGGAGCTCGCCGGCGCCTACACGGGCGAGATCGCTGCGCCGATGCTGGCCGGGCTCGCGAGCTGGGTGATCGTCGGCCACAGCGAGCGCCGGCGCGACGCCGGTGAGACCGACGCGATCGTCAACGAGAAGGTCAGACGTGTCCGGGACGCCGGTCTCCGGACGATCCTGTGCGTCGGCGAGCAGCTCGAGGACCGTGAGGCCGGACGGGCCGATGCCGTCGTGCGCGGGCAGGTCCGGGGCTGTCTCGAGGGCGTCGACCCTCCCGCTCGCGAGGATGCGCCGGCTGACGGACTGTGGCTCACGATCGCGTACGAGCCGGTCTGGGCGATCGGGACTGGCAGGACGGCCCTCGGCTCCGACGCGGCCGAGATGGCGGCGGCGATCCGATCGACCCTCGCCGAGCTCGGCTTCGCCGACGGCGGCGAGTCGGTACCGGTGCTCTACGGCGGCTCGGTCACGTCCGCGACGATCGGCGAGTTCCTTGCCGAGCCGTCGATCGACGGAGCCCTCGTCGGCGGGGCGTCGCTCAAACCCGACGAGATGGCCGGGATCGTCGCGCGGGCGGCCATCACGGCCCGAGGCCGGGCGGAGGCGGCGCGGCCGCGCCAGGAGGTCTGACCGTTCGATGCCCGATCTCGTCCTGCTCCGCCACGGAGAGAGCGACTGGAACCGCGAGAACCGGTTCACCGGCTGGACCGACGTCGACCTGTCCGAGGCCGGCGTCGCCGAGGCCCACGAGGCTGCCCGACTGCTTCGAGAGGCCGGTCTCGCCTTCGACATCGCCTACACCTCCGTCCTGCGGCGGGCCATCCGGACGCTCTGGATCGTCCTCGACGACCTCGACCTCATGTGGATCCCGGTCGAGAAGAGCTGGCGCCTCAACGAGCGCCACTACGGCGCGCTCCAGGGCCTGAACAAGGCGGAGACCGCGGCCGAGTTCGGCGAGCAGCAGGTGATGATCTGGCGGCGCAGCTATGCCACCCCGCCGCCGGCGCTCGATCCGGACGACGAGCGGTTCCCCGGCCGTGACCCGCGATACGCCTCGCTTGCCCCCGACGACCTCCCGCGGACCGAGGCGCTCAGGGACACTGTCACCCGGTTCCTGCCGTACTGGGACGGGACGATCGCCCCGACGGTCAGATCCGGTCGCCGCGTCCTCATCGCCGCCCACGGCAACAGCCTCCGGGCGCTCGTGAAGCACCTCGACGACGTCTCCGACGAGGAGATCGTCGGCCTGAACATTCCCACCGGCGTGCCGCTCGTGTACCGCCTCGACGACGACCTCCGGCCGGTCGAGCATCACTACCTCGGCGACCCGGCGGCCGTCGCGGCCAAGGCAGCCGCGGTCGCCGCACAGGGCCGGAGCGGGCGGGGCTGAGGCGGGCCGGCTCGGGGCGTGCTACGATCCCGCGGCTTCAGATGAGGGTGTCCGAGCAGTGAATCCATTCCTGGCCGTCGGCCAGATTCTCGTCAGCGCCGCGCTCATCGCGGCGATCCTCCTCCAGAACCGGGGCAGCGGGCTGTCGTCGACGTTCGGCGGTGATTCGGCCGTCTACCGCAGCCGCCGCGGGATCGAGCGACGGCTGTTCCAGTTCACGATCCTGCTCGCGGTCCTCTTCTGCCTGTTCGCGCTCGTCGCGTTCCTCGTCGCCCCGGCGACGACGGCGTAGCCCGCCGATCGGCGGCTGGCGACCCCCCTCCACCGCTGGTAAAATCGCGCCCCGGTCCGGCCGAGGTGGCGGAATTGGTAGACGCGCTAGCCTCAGGAGCTAGTGCCCTGTAAGGGGCGTATGGGTTCAAATCCCGTCCTCGGTACCAGTCCCTCAGGGACCGACGGCAGCACCTGTGCCCAGGTGGCGGAATTGGTATACGCGTACGTTTGAGGGGCGTATGAGGCAACTCATCCGGGTTCAAGTCCCGGCCTGGGCACCACTCTTCTGATCACGAGAAGCGGGCGACGAGGTCGTCCGCTTCTTCGTTCTCGGCACGGGAGCCGCCCACCGTTGCCGCGGGGGAATGGTTCGGGGCGCGCGAGATCGGTCCGTGCCCTGGCAGGGAACGAGGCGCACGGGAAATGGCCTCGCCGTGTCGTCGCTTACCTACCCGAGCAACGCAAGGACGGGAGACGATCGATTTCATGCCCGGGGAGGCACAGGACCGCGGACGGGCGGGGACGGGTGGGGAGGGGAGCCTCGGTCGCGTCATAGACTTGCCGCCCGGGGGCGGTTAGCTCAGCTGGTCAGAGCGCCTCGCTTACACCGAGGAAGTCGGAGGTTCGAGTCCTCCACCGCCCACCACGGCACAGGAACGAAACGGCTTGCCGGATGTCTCGGTTCAGGCGGCAGCGACGGAACGCCCGAGTTCGACCGCTAGCCGTGACGGCGTCGTCACGAGAAAGGCACTGTCGGCAGTCACCCACTCGAGCAACCGATCAACGACGCCGCGGAGTTCGCGGTCGTGGGCGATCCAGATCGGATGCACATTGAGGTTTGCGACGCCGCCCACGCGGGCGATATAGCTCAGCTTCTGCAGCCAGAGCTCCTCGATAGCGTCGGGCGACCAACGGTAGACCTGTCGAAGGAAGACGTCCTGGGGCATCGTCACCGGGACCTCGAGGACGGGGCCGAGCCGGAACGGGAAGACGGTCCCACAGCCTGCAGCCGCGCCGAACGGTCCATCGCGCTCCGTGTCCGGGATCGACATGTCGACCGCGAAGATCTCGCCGACGACCGAGATCAGGTCGCGCGACGCGAGCAGCTGACCAGCGCGAAACGTTCGCATGAGCTCGACAGTCCACGGCGAGCGAAGGCGAACCGCATCGAACGCGGCACGAATCCGCGCGCGCCCGACGTACGGAAGCCGCCCGTCGTGGCGAATGTCGTGCCAGTAGACCTCGCGGCCGTCCGCGACCAGGTCGCGGACTAGTCGCTCCATCGGCCAGCTCTGCTCGGGCACGAAGCCGTATGAGCTCGCGATGCCGTGTCTCCGATCGAGCTCGAGAGCGAGGTCGACGAGTCCGAGTTCCTCGGCGGAATCGATGTCGTGCGTCAGGATGAAGGCGGCCCGGTGGCCGGCATACATCGGTGCCTCGAGCCCGTGATCGATCGACTGGACGATCGGCCAGCTCGGCCAAGTCCCCTCGTGGCGACGAGCGCGCGCCGCGACCGCGAGGAGGCGTGTCCGCAGCCCGAGCGGGACGGCCCGATACGACACCGGCAGACGCGAGAACAGGGGCGGGTTGTGGGCGAGGTAGCGGTCGGCCGCGGCCGCCGCTCGCGGCCGGTCGAGGCTGAACGGGGTCATGACGTCCGGGCCCGGTCGCGAACGATCTCAAACGAGGCTGGGTCCAGCTGCTTCGCGACACGGAAGCCTCCCCCGACGACGAGGGAGTACGGCGGGACATCCTTGTGGATGACGGCGCCGGTTGCGAGCACGGAGTGGTGGCCGACCGTGACCCCGGGGACGATGATCACCCCGGGCATGATCCATACGTCGTGCTCGACGACGGTCTCCATGTGCTTCGTCGGATAGAGCGTCCGGAGATCGGTCCCGGTCGGGATCACCTGGTGGGCGGTGATGATCGTCCGCGCGCCGATCGCGGTGCGATCGCCGATGTGGATGCCCCGCGGATTGAGCTTGTCGAACAGGACGTCTTCACCGACGAAGACGTCGTCGCCGAGATCGACGCCGGTGAGGCGGTACAGGCTCGCGCGGAGGCTGTCGATCGGTACCAAGTTCGCGATCTTGAAGACCACGGCGATGGCGACAATTCGCAGGGCGCGAGCACTCATTGGCCGTCCCTCCTCCCGTACCGCCGTCCGCCGTGGCCATTGTCCTAGCGCAGTCAACCCCTGCGTGACCCGTTCCGTAGACTCGAACGAGGGGCAATGTCGCGCCGGGACGAGAAGAGGAAGACCGAGCGCCGTCACGTCAGGGGACGTGACCAAACGGGGCGAATCGACAGACCCAGTACGGTCGTGGCCTCGCGTACACCCGCCCACCGCGCCCGCGCGCCTTCGCCGGGCAGGCGGACGCGGCTTCGCGCACGATCTACGGGTGAGCGACGCCTCCGCCCGACCGGGGCCCACCCGCTGGACACCCGCCCTTCGCTTCGTCGTCCTCGTCGGCGTCATGAGCCTGTTCGCCGACTTCACGTACGAGGGCATGCGGTCCGTGTCGGGCCCGTATCTCGCGCTCCTCGGCGCGTCGGCGACGGCGGTCGGCGTCGTGAGCGGCCTCGGCGAGCTGCTGGGCTACGGCCTGCGGATCGTCTCGGGTCGGCTGAGCGACCGAACCGGGCAGTTCTGGCCGATCACGATCGCCGGGTACGTCGTCCAGATGGTCGCCGTGCCGGCCCTCGCCCTCGCCGGGAGCTGGCCCGCGGCGGCCGGGCTCATCCTCCTCGAGCGGATCGGGAAGGCGACCCGCAATCCGCCTCGCGACGTGATGCTGTCGCACGCGGGCAAGGAGATCGGCGTCGGCTGGGCGTTCGGTCTCCACGAGGCGCTCGACCAGGCGGGCGCGCTCATCGGGCCCCTCGTGATCGCGCTCGTGCTCGCCCTTCGGAACGACTATCGGCTGGCGTTCGCGTGGCTGGTGGTGCCGGCCGCGATCACGCTCCTCGTCCTCGCCGTCGCCCGGCTTCAGTACCCTCGGCCGGAGGAGCTCGAGCGGCACCCGCCCGACGTCCGGACCGAGGGCCTGCCGCGGACGTTCTGGCTCTACCTCGCGGCGGCCTCGCTCGTCGCCGCAGGCTTCGCCGACTTTCCGATCATCGCCTTTCACTTCCAGCAGGCGGCGGTCGTGTCGACGCCGGCCGTCCCCTTCCTCTACGCGGTGGCGATGGGGCTGAGCGGGCTCGCGTCGCTCGTGTTCGGGCGGCTGTTCGATCGCACGGGCATCCGGATCCTCGTGCCGTTGACGATCGTCACCGCCGCCTACGCGCCGCTCGCGTTCCTGGGTGGGCCGCTCGTCGCCGGGCTCGGCGTCGCGCTCTGGGGCATCGGGATGGGCGTCCACGAATCGATCGTGCCGGCCGCGGTGGCGCTCATGGCGCCGGCCAATCGCCGGGCGTCGGCCTACGGGCTCTTCACCGCCGCCTACGGGATCGCCTGGTTCGTCGGCAGCGCAGCCATGGGTCTGCTCTACGACGTCGCGTTCCCGGTCCTCATCGGCTTCGCGATCGTGGCCGAGCTCGCCGCGATCCCGCTCCTGCTCCGGGTCCGGGCACTCATGGCGTCGGCCGCCTGAGGTGCGCGGGAGAGCCGATCGGCATGGTCTGGCTCGATCCGGCGCTGTTAGACTCGGCCCGACGCCCGTCGGGCGTCGGCCACCCGGAGGAGGGGCATGAACTGGCCGCTGATCATCGTCATCGTCGTCATCGTTCTCGCCGTCCTGTTCGTGATCGGGCTGTACAACGGCCTCGTCCAGCGGCGACTGCGGATCGACGAGGCGTTCGCCCAGATCCAGGTCCAGCTGAAGCGACGCCATGACCTGATTCCGAACCTCGTGAACGCCGTCCGCGGCTACATGGGCTTCGAGCAGCAGGTCCTCACCGACGTCACGAACGCGCGGTCGGCCGCGATCGCCGCCGGCTCACAGGGGCCGGCCGCACAGGCCCAGGCCGAGAACGCGCTGACGTCGACCCTCCGCTCGCTGTTCGCGGTCGTCGAGAACTACCCGCAGCTGAAGGCGAACGAGAACGTCCTCAACCTCCAGGAGCAGCTGACGACGACGGAGAACCAGATCAGCTTCAGCCGCCAGCACTACAACGCGACGGTCCTCGACTACAACACCTCGATCCAGACGGTCCCGTCGGTCCTCATCGCCGGGATGTTCGGCTTCACGAGGCGCGAGTTCTTCGAGGCCGAGCCGGAGGCCGCCGCCACGCCGACCGTCGACCTCGGCTTCGGGAGCACCGGACCCGCGGCCGCCGTGCCGCCGCCGGAGACCCCCGCGCCGGGCGCGCCATCCGGCCCGACGCCGCCACCCGCCAGCTGACACGGCACGCGCGGGCCGGACGACGGCCCGCGCCCGACCATGGCCACGACCTTCTACAGCGAGATCGCCGAGAACAAGCGTGAGTCGGTGCTGCTCACGCTCGTCGTGGCCGCGCTGCTGGGCGTTCTCGGCTTCGCGATCGGCTACGCGCTCACAGGACGGCCGGCCGGGGCGGTCGGCGTCACCCTCGTCGCGGTCGTCCTGGCCGCGCTCCTCTCGATCGGCTCGTACTTCGGGGGCGACCAGCTCGTCCTGTCGGCGTCGCAGGCGCGGCCCGTGGATGCCGCGACCGCGCCGCAGCTCCTCAACGTCGTCCAGGAGCTCGCGATCGCGGCGAACGTGCCGTTGCCGAAGGTCTACGTCATCGAGGACTCGGCGCCGAACGCGTTCGCCACCGGCCGCGACCCCGAGCACGCCTCGGTGGCGGTCACGACGGGCCTCCTCGAGAAGCTCGATCGCGAGGAGCTGCAGGGCGTCATCGGCCACGAGCTGAGCCACGTCCGCAACTTCGATGTCCGGTTCACGCTCCTCGTCGCGGTCCTCGTCGGCAGCATCGCCCTCCTGGCGGACATGTTCCTGCGCTACTCGTTCTGGTTCGGGGGCGGTCGCCGCGGCGGCGGTGACCGGCAGGGGAGGGGAGGCGGCGGGTTGCAGGCCGTCATGTTCGTCGTCGCGATCGTCCTCGCGATCCTCGCCCCGATCGCGGCCCGCTTCGTCCAGCTCGCGGTGAGCAGGCAGCGCGAATACCTCGCCGACGCGTCGTCGGTCGACCTCACCCGGAACCCGCACGGCCTCGAAAGGGCGCTGGCGAAGATCGCGGCCGACCGCGACGTCCTCGAGGTCGCCAATCGGGCCACCCAGCATCTCTACTTCACGAACCCGATCAAGAAGTGGGAGGAGCGGTCCTCGGGGCTCTTCTCGACGCACCCGCCAATCGTCGACCGGATCAACCGCCTCCGGGAGCTGACCGGCGAGCAGCCGCTCACCCCGGACGCCGTGACCGCGCTCCAGGGCCTCGACTGATACGGTCTCGGCGTGGCGCGACTGGCCGTCGTCTTCGGGGGCGGCGGGATCGTCGGACTCGGCTGGGAGATGGGCGTCGTCGAGGGCATCCGCGAGACCGGCTTCGACCTGGCCGGCGCGGACCGTTCGATCGGCACGTCGGCCGGCGCGATCGTCGGGGCGGTGCTGAGTGCCGGGATCCCGATCGCCGAGCTGCCCGAGCGGGCCGCCGAGCTGGGACCGGATCTCGAGACGCTCACCTCGCAGGTCGACCTCGCCCGGGTCGACGAGATCGCCGAGCGCTGGCGCGCGGCGGGGATGCGGCCGCGCCAGGCCGAGCGGGCGGCCATCGGTGCGCTCGCGCTTGCCGCGCCGGCTGCCGCGCCCGACGTCTTCGTCGACGTGCTGCGTCGTCTCCTGCCCGAGCACGGGTGGCCGGACGGACTCGTCGTGACCGCCGTGCGCGCCTCCGACGGCGAGTTCATGGCCTGGGACGCCGGTTCCGGGCTGTCGCTGCCGACGGCCGTGGCCGCGAGCTGTGCGCTGCCCGGCGTCTTCGCTCCGGTCCGCGTGGGTGACGAGCGCTACGTCGACGGCGGCGTTCGGTCGCCGACGAACCTCGATCTCGCCGCCGGCGCCGAGCTCGTCGTCCTGCTCGCGCCGAGCGGACGGGAGGAGCTGGCGGAGGTCCTCGCCGTCGAGAGCGAGCCGATCGTCGCCCGCGGCGGACGGGTGGTGGAGATCCTGCCCGATGCCGCGGGTCTCGAGGCGATCGGTCCCGACCTCATGGACATGGAGCGGCTGCTGCCGGCGGCGATGGCCGGCTACGAGCAGGGCCTCCGGGTCGGGGAGGAGCTCGCGGCGGCCGTGCCGGCGGCGTAGGCCTCGGCCGGCGGCGGCACGGGCCGACGGGCCCGCGTCGCGGAGGTCGTCCGGCCGTTGAGGGGGCCGGGAGTCGCGTGGTATCGTTCCCGCGCGCCGACCGGTGGCCATACGCCTGGTCGACGATCGGGCCGAGATAGCTCAGTTGGTAGAGCACGCGACTGAAAATCGCGGTGTCGCCAGTTCGATTCTGGCTCTCGGCACCACCAATCGGTGGTCGCGGTCCGGGCGGAAGTGGCTCAGTTGGTAGAGCATCACCTTGCCAAGGTGAGGGTCGCGGGTTCGAGTCCCGTCTTCCGCTCCATTTCTTTGCCCCTCGATCCCCGATATCGTCCGAATCGCCGCCACTGCCCCTTCGTCTAGTGGTAGGACAGCGGACTTTGGATCCGAGAACCGAGGTTCGAATCCTCGAGGGGCAGCCAGGACCCGGCCGCGCGGCGCGCTCGGGGCGACGTGGTGAAGTGGTTTAACACGGAGGTCTGCAAAACCTCTATTCAGCGGTTCGAATCCGCTCGTCGCCTCCACCTCTGATACTCCGACGGCGCCCGCACGGGCGCCGTCTTCGTTTGCCGAGAGACGGGTGCCGCTCCGTCGACGGTAGATTCGGCAGCGGCGCCGAGGTGGCGGAACCGGCAGACGCGGCCGACTTAAAATCGGCTGCCCGCAAGGGCGTGCGAGTTCAAATCTCGCCCTCGGCACCATTGACGCAGCGGGGCCGGCAAGGGCCGAGGGAGCAACTCCCCCGGCCTTCAGATCCTGCGGCGCGCCGCCGCGGCCTCGCGCGCGTCGGTTGTCAGCCGGCGCGATCCGAGGCGCTGTAGAGGATCCAGCCGCTGAACTCTCCGTTGTCGGCGCCGGTCCCGAACTCGTCGAGCGCGGTGCCGTGCAGCGAGCCCGACGCGTGGACGAACCGTCCGGTCCCGCCGACGATCGTCATCTGGTCCATGACGATCTCGGAGGTGCCGGCATCAGGGCGATCGCCCGGCCAGAACAGGAACGACCCCGAGTACTCGACCCAGAGCTCGTCGCCGTTGGCCGCAGTGACCGTCATCCTGCCGTCCTCGAAGGTTCCCGGCATCGGCGGCGCCGAGCGGAAGTCGAATTGCGTGCAGTGCGAGTTCAGGACGCTGACGGCGCCCAGGTGCCGCGCGACCCCGGTGCTGTCGATCGTCGTGACCCAGTCGGACGGCTGTGAGCAGCGGCCGCCAAAGGTGCTGCGATCGAGGTCCGGGGGGACGCCGGGTGCCATCTCGAGCGGGCGGTCGAGGCCCGCGGTCTGCATCTGGAACGGCACCGCATGAGCCGCCTGGCCGCGCGTCGCCGCGGCGGGCGCCGCGAGCGCGAGCGCGAGGGTCGCTGCCGCGAACAGGGCGAGCATCCGTCGCATGGGCCGTCTCCTTCCCTCCCGACACGGTCCGGCGGGCGTCAGAACTGACCCGACGTCCCCTCCGCGTCGGCGCGCGGGTCGGTCTCGCCAGTGGCTCGGCGCGGTCTCGGCGGCCGGGGCTTGGGCCGCGCGTCATCGCCCCCCGCGTGAGCCTCGAGCGTCGCGGGACGGCGGGCCAGCGACAAGTGCCGAACGGCTCGTCGCCGTCGGCATCGGCGGTTCTACCCGCCCTGACCCTGGCCGCCCTGCTGGCGCGGTCCGCCCATGACCCCGCCGACGCGACCCTCCCGGATGTTGTCGTTGCCGACCGGCTCGGTGGGTTCGCCCGGATCGAGCTCGTCCTCGGGGCTCGGTTCGCGCGGTGGCGCGGAGCCGGGATTCGCCTCCGTGCGAGGCACGCTCTCCTCGATCTGCGGGACGGGGTCGTCGGAGTCGGCCGTGAAGGCGGCGTTCTGGGGAGTCGTCACGGGCCCAGGATGGGCGGCGCCGTCTTGCGCGCCGGTCACCCGTCCCGCCGTCCCGGGTTGCGACGCGCTCGCAACCCATCGGGCGTCGACGTGACCGCTCAGCGGCGGCGGAGGGCGAAGCGCGGTCCCCGCCGCGACTGGCTGGCGACCGCCTCCCCGGGCGCCGCCGGGGCTCCGACGAGGCCCGCCGTGTCGAATACCTGGTGGGCGAGCTGCCGGAATCGCTCGGCGGCGAGCGACCGCGGCGCGCCGACCGTGACCGGACGACCCTCGTTCACCGCCTTGAGGTAGATGAACGGGTCGTACGGGAGCTCGAACGAGATCCGCGTTCCGAGCGAGCTCTCGACGTCGCGCGGCTTGAGCAGCTCGCGGGCGAAGACGTTGTTGAGGACGAACGTCGTCTTGCCGGCGACCGAGCCGTTCTCGTTGAGGTAGTCGAGCAGCGAGTGGAGCGCCTTGAGCGCGGCGATCTCGGGGTAGACCGGCAGGATGACCGCATCCGCCCGCTCGAACGCCGCCATCACCCGCTCGTCGAGCGTCGATCCGGCGTCGACGATGACGTAGTCGTAGGTGCCGAGGATCGTCTTGAGGAGCTGCTCGACGTGACTCGCCTCGACGAGCCGCGCGGATTCGGGCGAGCCCGGTGAGGCGAGGACGTGGAGCCCCGAGTCGTGGCGGGTCGCGAACGTCCGGAGCAGCTCGGCCTCGCGGAGGGCCTGCTCGTCCCGGACGACGTCGGCGAGCGTCTGGCGCGGCGTGACGTCGAGGAAGGTCGCGACCTGGCCGAACTGGAGGTCCAGGTCGACGACCACGACCTTGTCGGGCGCGTCCTTCGCCTTCGCCATCGCGAGGTTGACCGCGATCGTCGTCGTCCCGACGCCGCCCTTCGGGGCGAACACGACCGCGATCCGGTGCGGCTCGCCGGCGATGATCGACGGGGCGAGCGTGGGTGCGAGCTCCTTCGACCGCCGGAAGCGGAAGACGAGCGCCTCGAGGCGAACCTCGAGCTCACGGTCGTCGAAGGGTCGGGCGATGACGTCGTCGGCGCCGGCCTCGAGGAACGCGATCCGCGACTCGACGTCGTCGGCCGCGGTCAGGCCGAGGATCGGCACGGCCGCGAGGTCGGGGGCGGCCCGGATCGCGCGACACAGCTCGAGGGCCGCGCGATCCTCGGCCAGCCGGTCGATGATGACGATCTCGTGGTCGCCGACCTGGCGCAGGACGTCGGCGGGTTCGGTGGCCACGGCGACGTCGTGACCCGCGGCGGTCAGCTGAGGGGCGATCGATTCGGGTCCGGCGGCAGGGCGCTCGGCGAGCAGGATTCGGCTGGCGGCCACGGTCGCTCCGTGCGGATCGATGGGTCGAGGCGGACGAGGATACATCCCGGGACCGGGCGAGCCTGACGGCCGACCGGGGCTGGGAACGGAGGGTCGCGTGGTACACTCCGCCGGTTTCCTTTCGGCTCCGCGTCGATCGAGCCCTCGATGACAGCGGGGCGTTTCCCACAGGAAGGAGTCCACGGCCCATGCGCCGCTACGAGCTCATGCTGGTCCTCCGGCCCGACGCGCCGGACGACCGAACCCAGGCGGTCGTCGACCGCACGACCCGTCAGATCGTCGCGGCCGGCGGCCAGATCGTGAAGGTCGCGCCGTGGGGTCGCCGCCGCCTCGCCTATCCGATCGCCCACCAGCGCGAGGGGTCGTACCAGATCATCGTCTTCGAGTCCCCGGCCGAGGCGATCGCGGAGCTCGAACGGAGCCTCCTCATCACCGAGGAGGTCCTGCGCCATCTCGTGACGCGCGTCGAGCGGCCCGTCCGGGCGCCTCGACGTGACGAATCGGCCGGTGCCGGGGAGGAGCCCGAGGAGCGGGAGGACGATGAGGAGCGCGAGGACGATGAGGAGCGCGAGGACGAGCCGGTAGCCGAGGACGAGACGATCGACGAATCCGAGAGCGAAGCCGCTCCGGCCGCGATCGACTGAGGAGGGTGGTCGGATGTCGCTCAACAAGGCGATGATCATCGGCAACCTGGGGCGGGACCCGGAGATGCGCTACACCCCGAGCGGTCAGGCGGTTACCCAGTTCACGGTGGCCGTCAACCGGAACTACCGCGACACGAACGGCGAGTGGCAGGAAGAGACCGAGTGGTTCCGGGTGGTCGCCTGGGCCCAGCTCGCCGAGCGGACCGCCGAGTACCTCCGCAAGGGCCGCAAGGTCTACGTCGAGGGCCGCCTCCAGACGCGATCGTGGGAGGACCAGAACGGCCAGAAGCGGTACACGACCGAGCTGATCGCGAACACCGTGACCCCGCTCGACCCGCGCCCGCGCGACGAGGGCGATCCCGGGCCGGGCTTCACGCGCGACGCCGAACGGTCGGCCGCACCCGCGGCCACGGGCCAGGCGGCATCGGCTCCGACCTCCGACGACGGCGTCGACCTCGACGACCTGCCCTTCTGATGATGTTCCGGCCACCCGAACGAGACAACGGAGACACCTGACCCGCCATGCCATCGCCCAAATCCCGAAAGCGAGACGACTACTACCGCGACCGCCGGCGGCGGAAGGTCTGCGCGTTCTGCGCCGACAAGACCGTGGCGATCGACTACAAGGAGGTCAACCGCCTCCGCCGCTACCTGTCGGAGCGGGCGAAGATCGAGCCGCGCCGCAAGACGGGCACGTGCGCCGGGCACCAGCGCGAGCTGGCGATCGCCCTCAAGCGCGCGCGCCACGTCGCGCTGCTGCCGTACGCCCCGCAACACCTCCGGCCCTAAGGCCCGCGGGTGATCGACGCTCATCGCGGCGTCGGTGTCTCCGCGCGCTCGCTCACGCACGTCGAGTGCGCTCGCTCGCGTGCTCGCCCCCTCCTTGCATTGACCGCCGCTGACCCCCGGGCCGGTGGCTCCTCCGACGCGTCGTGACCACCGACCTGCTCCTGCTCGGCGGTGGCGTTGCCGCCGGGCTGTTCGGGTCGCTGCTCGGCCTCGGCGGCGGCATCCTCATCGTGCCCCTCCTGACCCTCGGCCTGCTCGGGTTCAGCTTGCCGATCCACCAGGCGGTGGGCGTCAGCCTCGTGAGCGTGATCGTCACGAGCGGCGCGTCGGGCGGTGTCTACCTGCGGCGCGGGGTCGCCAATCTCCGGCTCGGGATGCTGCTCGAGCTGTTCACCGCGAGCGGCGCGCTCGTCGGCGGACTCATCGCCTTCCTCGTCCCGGACCGGCTGCTCGCGGCGCTGTTCGCGGGCCTCCTCGTCTACACCGGGCTCACGATGCTCCGCGGCGGCCGCGTCGAGTACACGGCCGGCGCCGCCGGGGCCGAAGACGCGGACGAGGACGCGGCCGCGGCTCCGACGGGGCTCGGCGACACGCCCCCCGATCGGAGCGTCGAGGCGAGCCGGGGCCTGCCTCGCGGCACCAGGCTCCTGGACGAGATCTCCGAACCGGGCTATTCCGTCCGGAACCTGCCGGGTGGCATCGTGGCTGCGAGCCTGGCCGGCGTCGTCTCGGCGCTGCTCGGGATCGGCGGCGGGATCGTCAAGGTCCCGGTGATGCACGTCGTGATGGGCGTGCCGCTCCGCGTCTCGGCCGCGACGAGCAACGTGATGATCGGGATCACCGCCGCCTCGAGCGCGATCATCTACCTGCTCCGCGGCGGGATCGACCCCTATGTCGCGGGGCCGACGGCGCTCGGCGTCTTCGCGGGCGCCTCGGTCGGGTCGCGCCTGGTCGAGCGGGTGGACGTCCGGATCCTCCGCCTGCTGTTCGTGGCCGTGCTCGCCTACACCGCGGCGCAGATGGCCGGCCGGGCGCTCGGGCTGTGACCGCCGCGACGCGCGGCCGGGACCGCGACCCGGAGGAGGCGGGCTTCGAGGCTGCCGTCGGCCGGATCGTCACCATCGGGACGACGATCAGCGTCGTCCTCATCGGGATCGGCGTCGCGCTCATGGTCGTCAACAGCCGCTCGCCGCTCGATCCGTCGCCCCCGTTCTCGTTCCGCGCGATCGCCGGCGACATCGTGGCGGGACGCGCGCGCGGGTTCCTCTGGCTCGGCCTCCTCGCCGCGGTCGCGACGCCACCGGCCCGCGTGGTCGGGTCGCTCGTCGGCTACCTCCGGCAGGGTGAGCGGACGATGGCGATCGTGGCGGTCGGGATCCTCGCCGTCATCGCCGGGGGAGTCGCCCTCGCGCTCCTCACCGGGACCGGGCTTCGATGAACGTCCTCGAGCTCCTCCTCCTGGCGATCGCGTTCCTCGTGATCCTGGCCGGGGCCGAGCTGTTCACGAACGGGATCGAGTGGTTCGGCCGGAAGCTCGAGCTCGCCGAGGGCGCGGTCGGATCGGTCCTCGCCGCGGTCGGCACCGCCCTCCCGGAGACGATGATCCCGATCGTCGCGATCCTGTCGAACCCGCACGGCAGCAACGTCGCGGTCGGCGCGATCCTCGGCGCGCCGTTCATGCTCTCGACGCTGGCGATGTTCGTGACGGGCGCGGCGGTGCTCGCGGTCGCCCGGCGGCGTCCGGCCGGCGACGTGATGCCGATCGATACGGTCGTCCTCGGCAAGGACGCCCGGACGTTCAGCGCCGCCTACGCGGTCGCGGTGGTCGCCGCGTTCCTGCCGGCCGAGCTCGGCTGGCTCAAGCCGCTCATCGGGGTCGGGCTCCTCGTCGTGTACGGGCTCTACGTGAAGGGCCACCTCGACGCCGACGCCGCGATCGGCGAGGACGGCGAGCTCGCACCGCTCCGATTGCGGCGGCTCGACCCCGCCGCGCGGCGCCGAGAGCCGGCCGTCCCGCGCTTGCGGGTCGTCACGGTCCAGGTCGTCGTCGCGGTCGGCCTCATCGTCGGCGGCGCGGCCCTCTTCGTCGACGCCGTCGAGGGGCTCGGCCGGGATCTCGGCGTGAACGAGACGCTCCTCGCCCTCGTGATCGCGCCGATCGCGACCGAGCTGCCCGAGAAGCTCAACAGCGTCATCTGGGTGCGGCAGGGAAAGGACACGCTCGCGCTCGGCAACATCACCGGGGCGATGGTCTTCCAGAGCACGATCCCGACCGTCGTCGCGCTCGTCCTCGCCGGCGCGACGTGGACGGTCGGCCCGGGCACGATGCTCGCCTTCGCGTCCGCGGCGATCGCCTTCCTCTCCACGGCGGCGATCTTCGTGCCGATGTCGCGGTCGGGCGTCCTGCGCGGGCGGCGCCTCCTCGTGGGCGGCGCCTTCTACCTCGTCTATCTCGTCCTCGTCGTCGCCGAGCTTGCCGGAATCCTCGCCCTCGACGCCTGACCGGTCGGGCGAGACCGGTCGCCCGGTCCGGAGCGCGTGAGGGCCCGGCGTATACTCGCCCGGCGGTCGACGCGGGCCGGCGCGACCCGCCGTCGCCAGCCCTGACACCCGTGACCAAGGAGTCGACCCTCGACATGCTGACCCAGAAGCCCGACAGCGCGACGCAGCCGACACCGCAGGCGGCCCAGGCCCCCCGCGACCTCGACAGCCTCATCTGCTACTTCGAGGGCGGCTTCGTGCCGATGCGTGACGCGAAGGTCAGCATCATGACCCATGCATTCATGTACGGGACGGCGGTCTTCGAGGGGATCCGCGGGTACTGGAACGCGGAGCAGGGGCAGCTCTACGGGCTGTTCCTCCGCGAGCACATGGAGCGGATCACCCGGTCGTCGCGGATCCTGCTGATGGAGCCGCTTCCGCCCGTCGACGAGCTCGTCGGGCTGGCGGTGGAGGTCGCCCGCCGGAACGCGTTCCGCGAGGACGTCTACATCCGGCCGCAGGTCTACAAGAAGGACCGGGCGATCGGCGTCAGGCTCCATCATCTCGAGCACGACGTGAGCATCATCGCGGTGCCGTTCGGCAACTACATCGACGTCGATTCGGGCGTCCGGATCATGACCTCGTCGTGGCGGCGGAACGCCGACGAGGCGCTGCCGGCCCGGGGCAAGATCGTCGGCGGCTACGTGAACATGGCGTTCCAGAAGTCCGAGGCCGAGATGAACGGCTTCGACGAGGCACTCGTCCTGACGCCGTCGGGGCACGCCTCGGAGGCCTCCGCCGCCAACCTGTTCGTCGTTCGCGCCGGGACGATCATCACGCCGCCCGTCTACGACGACATCCTCGAGGGGATCACGAGGACGGCGATCCTCCGCCTCGCGGACGACCTCGGGATCCCGACCGAGATCCGGTCGATCGACCGGAGCGAGCTGTACGTCGCCGACGAGGTCTTCCTGTGCGGGACCGGGGTCCAGGTGAGCCCGGTCATCGACGTCGACCATCGACTCGTGGGCGGCGGCCAGGTCGGGCCGATCGCGCGCTCGGTCGCGAAGCGCTACTTCGACGCCGTCAGGGGGCGGCTGCCCGAGTACCGCGACTGGCTGACGCCCATCCCGAGTGCCTGAGGCAGAGTCCCACTCGGCCAGTCTCCCTGCCGCCGGATCTCCCGAACAGGTCGACACCACCCGGCAGGCCGTCGACCGCGCGACCGGCACGACGCCCGCTCTCGTCGCGGCCCCGAAGGGTCGCGCGCGGGCGACGACGGCTCGCGTGCCGCGCTCCCAGCGGCTGCTCGAGGTCGTCCCGGGCGTGGTCACCTGGGCCCTGATCCTCGCCCCGATCGTCCTGTCGTGGCGGTATCCCGAGGTCGTGGCCTGGTTCGTCCTCACCTTCGACTTCTACTGGTTCTACAAGGCGGTCATGCTGACCGGCAGCGTGATCGTCTCGTTCACGCGGATCCGGCGCGTCGTCGGGATCGACTGGCGCGAGCGGACGTTCGCCCTGGCCGACCTCGCGGGCCGCGAGGCCGAGCTCGGACAGCGGATCCGGTCGGTCGAGGCCGCCCTGGCGAACCTCGACGGACGCGGCGGTCGCCTGGCGGCCGCCGGCGGTCGAGCGCGACTCGCTCGTCTCCGCGACGAGCAGCGCCAGGTCCAGCGGCTTCGGGCTCGACGCGGCACGCCGATCCCGGATCCACGGCGGCTCTGGCACGTGGCCCTCATCCCGACCTACACCGAGCCGTTCGAGAAGCTCTACGAGACGGTCGCCGCGCTCGCTCGGGCCGACTGGCCGACCGAACGAAAGATGGTCGCGATCATCACCCGCGAGACCGACTCGGGCGGCCGGGAGAACGTCGCCCGCCTGCGCGAGCTCTTCGGCGACCGGTTCCTCCACTTCTTCCACGTCCTCGACCCGCTCGAGGAGGGGATCGTCGTCGGCAAGAGCTCGGCCATGGCCTACGGCGGCCGCTGGCTCTATCGCGAGCTCGTCCGACTCGGCTTCGACCCGGCGGAGGTCGTCGTCACCGACCTCGACTCCGACTACCGCGTCCACCCCCAGTACTTCGGCTACCTGTCGTGGACGTTTCTCACCGACCCCGACCGCTTCCGGCGGCTCTATCAGCCGGTCCCGATGTTCCACAACAACCTCTGGGATACGCCGATGCCCGTCCGCCTCGTGGCCGTCGGGGCGACGCAGGTCCAGATGTGGCGGTCGCTCACGCCGGAGCGCCTCATCTCGTTCTCGTCCTATGGCGTCTCGCTGCAGACCGTCCACGAGGTCGACTACTGGGCGACCGACGCGATCCCCGAGGACAGCCGCTTCTACTGGAAGTCGTTCTTCCGCTACAGCGGCGAGTTCCGGGCCGTGCCGCTCTTCATCCCGATGTACGGCGACGCGGTTCGGGCACGCTCGTACCCCCGGACGCTCGTCGAGCAGTACATGCAGATCCGACGCTGGGCCTGGGGTGTCACCGACATCCCGTTCTACATCCGGAACGCGATCGAGCATCACGAGATCCCGCGCGGCCAGCGGATCAGGCGGCTCCTCGACCTCTGGCTCGACCACATCAACTGGGCGATCGCGCCGTTCGTGATCCTGTTCGGGTCGAACCTGCCGCTCCTCATCAGCACCTGGATCGGCAACCGCGACTTCGCCTACTCGCCGCTGGGCCAGAACCTGCCGCTCTACGCGACGTGGCTGCTGACCGGGGCGTTCTGCTGCCTCGTCGTGCTCGTCTACGTCGAGGATCGGATCGCACCGCCGCGGCCCGCGTCCTGGGGGCCGCTCCAACACCTCACGGCCTGGCTCCAATGGCTCTTCCTGCCGGTCGTCGGGCTGTTCTTCAGCAATCTGCCCGCCCTCGACGCCCAGACGCGGCTCATGACCGGGCGCTACCTCGAGTACCGGGTCACGCCAAAGGCGTAGACCGCCAGCGAAGCCCGCCACCGTGGCGGCCGCTCCGCGCGCGACCTACCCGCCGGGCGGCGGCGTGAAGGTCGGCGTGGAGCGGGCCGTGGTGACGATGATGTCGACGAGAACGGTCGGGTCGGTCGCGGTCGTCGGTGTCACGCCGAAGAGCTTGGCGAGGTAGGCGACGGTCGCCGGGTCCTTCGTCTCGGCGCCGTTGTAGACGACGATCTTCGTCCGCTTCGGACGCCGGCTCGCGCTGCCCGTGGGGGAGGAGGCATCCACGCCCTGGGTCTGGAGGTAGGCCGCGATGCTGCCGGCCTGGCCCGAGATCCCCGAGCCGTTGAGGATCCAGACGCGGGCGTGCTCCTCGGCCAGGGCCTCGCGCTGGGCCTCGGCGGCCGGGTCGCTCGTGAACGCTCCGGCGACCGCCTTCCGGATCCGCTGGATGTTCGGCTCGATCCGGTAGCCGCGCGGATCGCTCTGCCAGCCCGCGTCGGAGCCGTAGAGCGGCGGCGCGAAGACGAACGATCGGACCTCCTTCGTGTCGACACCGGAGGCGACGTTCAGGAGCTGGGGCAGGAGGCCCGCCGGGATGTCGGTCTGGACGGCGTTCTCGAGCGCGCCGATCAGCTCGTCGAGCTTCGGCAGCATCGTCGCCGGGTCGACCTGCGCCCGGAGCGAGATGAGCACCTTCTGCTGGCGGGCCGCCCGGTCGAAGTCGTTCGAGCCGTGCCTCGAACGGGCGTAGATCAGTGCTTCGGACCCGTCCATGTGCTGATAGCCGGCCGGGATGTAGACGCGCCCCTTGTTCCCGCCGCCGATCGGATAGTCGTCGTCGACGACCGGGACCTGGACGTTGATCGAGACGCCGCCGAGGGCGTCGACGACCTGCTTGAAGCCGGTGAAGTTGACCTCGACGTAGTAGCGGATGTCGATCCCGTAGAGGTTGCCGAGGATCGCCTTGAGGGCCGTGTAGCCGGTCCGCTTCTTCGCCCCCGGCCAGAGGTCGCTCCGGCCGAGGTTGTCACGCAGGAAGCCGTTGATCTTGCCGCGGTAGGCGGAGCCGAAGACGGCCTGGGCAGGTCCCGGCGGCAGGGGGATGTCGACCATGTCGCGGGGCAGGCTGAACATCGCGACCTGGTGGGACTGCGGGTCGACCGAGACGACGATCATCGTGTCGGTGTTGTAGGTGTTGTCGCGCGGTCGCTGGTCGGACCCGATCAGCAGGATGTTGAAGCGCTTCGTCAGGTCGGGCGGTGGCGTGGCGGTCGCGCTCGGCAGGTCCGTGCCGACGCTGCCGATGACGGTCGGCGCGATCGTGGGCTCGCTCGTGGAGCCGGCCGTGGGGCTCGCCCCGGGGTCGGCCCCGGCGCCGTCGTCGCCGCAGTTGGCGGTCCCGGTGTCGTCGAAGACGCAGCCGACGAGCGAGCTCAATTTGAGGTCGTACTGGGCGACCGCGACGTGGGCGGCCGACATCACGAGAAGGACGCCGAGGAGGCCGGCGACGGGGATGGGCCGGACCGGCACCCGCGGCCGCCCGAGCCGTCCTCCGCCCGACGCCTCGAACGCGTTCACGTACGACACGACCCGCCAGGCGTCGAGGATGGCGGCGGCGCGGTAGACGAGCAGGATGACGTTGACGACGAAGATGAAGCCGAGGTTCGCGGCGGCATAGCCGAGCAGCTCGTACTGGTTCATCCGCGTCAGGAGACCCGCGACGAGGGCGATCGCGAGGATCGCCGGCGCCGCCCAGGCGAGCGCGCGAGCGTAGGCGCCGCCGTAGGCGTGCCCGAGACCCGGGAAGAGGAGCGACAGGAACGCCGCGGCGAAGGCGCTGCGGCCGCGTGGCAGCGGCCGCTCCGGTGACGGCATCGCGGGTACGATACGCGAACCCCCGGTCCGCCGTTGCGAGGCAGATGTTCGCACCCGTCACCCCGAAACCCGACCTCGTCGCCCAGGAGCACGAGATCCTCGCCCTCTGGCGCGAGCGCCGGACGTTTGCCCGTCTCCGCGCCCAGAACGCCGACGGTCCGCGCTGGAGCTTTCTCGACGGCCCGATCACCGCCAACAACCCGATGGGCGTCCACCACGCCTGGGGCCGGACGTACAAGGACCTCTACCAGCGCTTCCACGCGATGCTCGGCGAGGACCAGCGCTGGCAGAACGGCTTCGACTGCCAGGGCCTGTGGGTCGAGGTCAACGTCGAGCGGGATCTCGGCTTCACCTCGAAGCGCGACATCGAGGACTACGGGATCGCGGCCTTCGTCTCGCTCTGCAAGCAGCGCGTCCTGACGTTCGCGGCCCGCCAGACGGAGCAGTCGATCCGGCTGGGCTACTGGATGGCCTGGGACGACCCCGACGAGCTGCGCCGGCTGCGCGACCGGCTGGCCGCCGACCCGTCGCAGGAGGTCACGCTCGAGGGCCCGCGGGGACCCGTCAGCGACACCGTCGAGATGATCGTCGGCCGGCTCGGGACGGCGGATCTCGGCGGCAGCTACTACACGTTCAGCAACGAGAACAACTACCTCATCTGGAGCTTCCTCGCCGAGTGCCACCGGCGGGGCTGGCTCTACAAGGGCCACGACACGATGCCGTGGTGCGCCCGCTGCGGGACCGGGATCTCGCAGATGGAGATGAACGAGGGATACCAGGACCGGGAGGACCCGGGCCTCACCGTTCTCCTGCCGCTCGTCGATCGGCCGGGCGAGTCGCTCCTCGTCTGGACAACGACGCCGTGGACGCTCGCGGCGAACGTGGCCGCGGCCGTCGGGCCGGACCTCCGCTACGTCAGGATCCGCCAGGCCGATCGCGAGCTCTGGCTGGGGCGAGGGACGCTGAAGCAGGCGATCGACCCGGCCCTCGGCCCGTTCGAGGTCCTCGAGGAGCGACCGGGGTCCGAGCTCGTGGGCTGGAGGTACGCCGGCCCGTTCGACGACCTGGCGGCGGTCCGCGAGGCGTTCGGGACGGCGGGGTACGAACACCGGGTCGTCGCCTGGGACGAGGTCGGCGAGGAGGAGGGGACGGGGATCGTCCACATCGCGCCGGGCTGCGGCGCCGAGGACTACGCGCTCGGCAAGGAGCTCGGGCTGCCGATGATCGCGCCGCTCGACGAGTTCGGCGTCTACGTGCCCGGATTCGGGCCGCTGTCAGGCCGCGACGTTCGTGACGTGACGGATCAGATCGTCGAGCACCTCAAGCGCGAGGGCGCGTTCTACCGGCTGGAGGCGTACCGCCACCGCTACCCGCACTGCTGGCGGTGCGGGACACCGCTCGTCTTCCGCCTCGTCGACGAGTGGTACATCAGCATGGGTCCGGTCTACGACCGGCCGCGTTCGGAGCTGACCCCCGAGGAGGTCGACGCCAGCCTCCGCTACCAGATCATGGAGGTCGTCGACCGGATCCGGTGGATCCCGTCGTTCGGCTACGAGCGGGAGCTCGACTGGCTCCTGAACATGCACGACTGGATGATCAGCAAGAAGCGCTACTGGGGATTGGCGCTGCCGATCTACGACTGCCCGTCGTGCGGCACGTTCGACGTCGTCGGCGGCGAGGAGGAGCTGCGCGAGCGGGCGGTTGCCGGCTGGGAGGCGTTCGCCGGTCACACCCCGCACCGACCGTGGGTCGACGCGGTGCAGATCGCCTGCCGCGGTTGCGGCCGGCCGGTATCCCGGATCAGCGACGTCGGCAACCCGTGGCTCGACGCCGGGATCGTGCCGTTCTCGACGCTCCACTACCGGACCGACCCCGAGTACTGGCGCCGCTGGTTCCCGGCCGACTTCGTCACCGAGAGCTTCCCCGGCCAGTTCCGCAACTGGTTCTACGCGATGCTCGCGATGAGCACCGTTCTTCGGCGCGAGGCGCCGTTCAAGGAGCTCTTCGGCTACGCGACGCTGTTCGGCGAGGACGGCCGGCCGATGCACAAGAGCTCGGGCAACGCGATCGACTTCGACGAGGCCGCCGAGCGGATGGGCGTCGACGTGATGCGCTGGCTCTTCGTGACCGCCCGGCCCGAGGACAACATCCTCTTCGGTTGGCACGCCGCCGACGCCGCGCGACGCGAGCTGCTCGTTCTCTGGAACGCCTACGCGTTCTTCGTGACCTATGCCCGCCTCGCGGGGTGGGCGCCGGAGGAGGGGATCGACGAGGCGATCGGGCGGGCACGGGCGAACGGTCGCGACTGGCGCGCGCTCGACCGCTGGGTCCTGTCGCGCGCGGCGGGCCTCGCGGGCAGGGTCGACGAGCGCCTGCGCGACGTCGACGCGCGGGCGGCGGCAGAGGCCGTGAGCGGGTTCATCGACGACCTGTCGACCTGGTACGTCCGGCTGTCGCGCGAGCGGATGCGCCGCAACGAGGACCCGGTCGACCGCGACGCCGCCCTTGCCACGCTCCACGCGGCGCTCGTCGTGTTCGTTCGGATCGCGGCGCCGATGCTGCCGTTCCTGTCCGAGGCGATCTACGGCAACCTCATGGGCTCGGTGCCGGGGGTTCCCGACAGCGTCCACCTGACGCGCTTCCCGGCAGGCGAGACCGCCGCCTGGCGCGACGAGCCGCTCGAGGGTTCGATGCGTCTCGCTCGGCGAGCGGTCGAGCTCGCCCGGACGCTTCGGTCCCAGGCCGGCATCCGGACCCGCCAGCCGCTCGCCCGGATGTGGCTGGCGATCCCGACGGCGCTCGTCGCCGAGGCCGAGCTCCTCGCGCTCATCGCCGACGAGGTGAACGTCAGGGCGGTCGAACGGATCGGCGACGAATCCGAGCTCGTCGAGCAGCGGATCAAGCCGCTCCTGCCGAAGATCGGGCAGCGACTCGGACCGAAGATCCCGGAGGTCATGGCGGCCGCTCGCGAGGGTCGGTTCGAGCTCCGCTCCGACGGTTCGGTCGAGCTCGCCGGCGTGGTCCTCGCGCCCGACGAGGTGGAGGTCCTCGCCACGCCCCGGCCGGGAACTGCCGTGGCCCACGACGAGGGTCTCGTCGTCGTCATCGACACGGAGCTGACGCCCGGGCTCGTCGCGGAGGGCGACGCACGCGAGCTCACGCGCTCGATCCAGGACCTCCGCCGTTCGGTCGGGCTCGAGCTCGACGACCGGATCGAGGTCTGGGTCGACGGCCTGGACGGGCGCCTCGACAGCCTGCTCGACGCGGTCGCGGCCGACACCCTCGCGGTCGCGATCAGCCGGGCCGCCCCGCCACCGGACGCGGCCTCGACGGCCGTCGACCTCGGTGGGGCGAGTCTCCGGGTCGGCCTCCGCCCGGTGAAGGCGGGCTGACGGCATGACGCGGACGACCGCGCCGCGCTGGATCCTCTTCGTCGGGCTCGCGGCCGCGGTCGTCGTGCTCGACCAGGCAACGAAGGCGATCGTGGCGGCGAACCTCTCGCCCGGTCAGTCCGTCGACGTCGTCGGCGATCTGGTCCGGATCGTGTTCGGGCAGAACAACGGCGGTCTCTTCGGCATGTTTCGCGGCCAGGCGCCGGTCTTCGCCGTCGTCTCGCTCGGCGTCGTCGTCCTCATCGTCGTCTACGAGGCGCATGCCGGCGCCTCGGTCGCCGCGACGGTCGCCCTCGGGCTGCTCCTTGGCGGCGCCCTCGGCAACCTGGTCGATCGGGTCCGGGTCGGCTACGTCCTCGACTTCGTGGACGCGGGGATCGGCAACCTCCGCTGGTACACGTTCAACGTCGCCGACGCGGCGATCAGCACCTCGATCGTCCTGCTCGTCGCGCTCGCGGTCCTCGGCGAGTGGGACGACCGCCAGCGCCGGGTCCGCGGCAGCGCCGACGGGCCGCTCGCGTCGCGCGGCGAGGGACCACAGTGAGCGTGGCGGTCGGCCGCCGGACGTTCACGGTCCCCGAGGGCCGGGATCGCCGCCGCGTCGACCGCTACGTCGCCGACGTGACCGGGTTGTCGCGGAGCTTCGTCCAGCGACTCATCGGCGACGGTCGTCTGACGGCCGACGGGGTGGCGGTCCGGCCGAACGCGATCGTCACGCCCGGGACGGTGCTCGAGCTCGACGTGCCGCCGCCCGAGGAGGCGCCCCATCTCGTGCCCGACCCGACGATCCCGGTCCGCGTCGTCTACGAGGATCCGGCGGTCCTCGTCGTCGACAAGCCGGCCGGGCTCGTCGTCCATCCGGCGCCGGGCCACTGGGACGGGACCCTCGTCAACGCTCTCCTCGCCCACGCCCCGGAGGGCGAGGCCGCGTTCGGCGGGATCGCCGGCGTCCGCCGGCCCGGGATCGTCCATCGCCTCGATCGCGACACGTCGGGGCTGCTCATGGTCGCTCGCAACGACGCGGCGCAGTCGAGCCTGATGGCCCAGCTCAAGGCCCGGCGGGTGAAGAAGACGTACCTCGCGCTCGTCGCCGGCTCACCCGCCGCGAGCGTGGGCCGGATCGAGGCGCCGCTCGGCCGGGATCCGCGGAACCGGCAGCGGATCGCGGTCGTGCCGGACGGACGGGCCGCGGTCACCGGCTACCGCGTTCGGGAGCGCTTCGACCGCTGGTCGCTCCTCGAGCTCGACCTCATCACGGGACGGACCCACCAGATCCGGGTCCACCTCGCGGCGATCGGCCACCCGGTCGCAGGCGACCCGATCTACGGGACGGGCACGTCGCGGCGCGGCCCCGACGGGCTCGAGCGGCTCTTTCTCCATGCCTGGCGGCTCGAGTTCACGAGCCCTGCCGACGGCCGGCTCGTCCGGGTCGAGTCGCCGCTCCCCGAGGAGCTCGAGGCCGTGCTCGCGACCCTCCGGTCGGCCGAGGCGCGGTGAGCGGGGTGGCCGAGCGGCCGGTCGACGACGGCCTCGCCTCGGGGGCGGGCGGGGCCGGGGACGTCTCGGTCGGCGCGCCGGGAGCCCTCCTGGCGATCATCTCGGGCCCGTCGGGCGTCGGCAAGGACACGATCATCGCGGCGATGCGGCGGCGCGACGGCGATCGCTACCACTACGTCACGACCTGCACCACGAGGCCGCGGCGCCCGGGCGAGGTCGACGGCGTCGACTACCGTTTCCTCAGCCGCGACGCGTTCGAGTCGCTTCGGGGGGCGGGCGGACTGCTCGAGGCGAACCTCGTCCACGGCCACTGGTACGGGACGCCCCGGTCGGAGGTGGCGGACGCGCTCGCGGCCGGCCGCGACGTCATCCTCAAGATCGACGTCCAGGGCGCCCAGGTCGTCAAGGAGCGGGTCGCGCACGCGCTCCTCGTGTTCGTCGTGCCGCCGTCGCTCGAGGCGCTCTTCCAGCGGCTCAAGGCCCGCGCGACCGAGACCGCGGACGAGCTGGAGCTCCGTCAGCGCAACGCGGCCGTCGAGCTCGCTCGCCAGGATGACTACGACTACGTGGTCGTGAACGAGACCGACCAGGTGGAGCGGACCGCCGAGCGAATCGAGGCGATCATCCGGGTGGAGAAGCGCAAGCACCCCACTCGCCGAACCGCCGTCTAGGCCTGGGGCGTGGCGGACGCGACCGCAGCCCCGCTCGAGCTGGGCCTCGGCGAGGCGGTGCCGGTCGAGCGAGTCGGAGGCCTCGTCGAGATCGCCGTGGACGCTCCCGGAGCAGCCGGCGCGACCCCGTACACCTACCGGCTTCCCGCCCGGCTCCGGGATGTCCGCCCGGGCGAGGCCGTCATCGTCCCGTACGGGCGCCGCCAGGCGCTCGGCATCGTGCTCGGCCCGGCGGCGCCGCCACCCGACGGTCGGCCGATCCGCGAGGTGGCCGATCTCGTCCGGGCCGACGGGCCGCTGCTCCCGCCGCTCGCGCTCGCGCTCGCGCGGTGGGTGAGCGAGCACTACCTCGCGCCCCCGGTCGCAACGATCCGCTCGTTCCTGCCGCCGGGGCTCCTCGAGCGCCTCGAGCTCGTGGCCGAACGTCGTCCGCTCGGGGCCGACGGCGAAACGATCGGCGGGGGCGGGCAACCGGACGCTGGCGACGGCGCCATCCTCGACCAGCTCGGCCGCGGGCCACGGCGCGTCCGCGATCTCGAGTCGGCCGAGGGCAGGCCGGCGGTCCTCCGCCGCCTCCGGGCGCTCGCCGCGGCTGGGATCGTCGATCTCGACTGGACGCTCGTCGGAGCCTCGGCCGGGCCGCGCTACGAACGCTGGGTGAGCGGCGCTCCGTCGCCGGCAGCCGCACCCGCCCGCCTGGGGCCTCGGCAAAGGGCCGCCCTCGAGGAGCTCGCGGCCGCCGGCGGCCCGGTTCGGGCGGCCGAGCTCGCCGGCCGGCACGGCCAGGCGACCGTCGCCAGCCTCGCGAGGCGGGGGCTCGTCGACGTCGCGGTCCGCGAACGGCCACGCCGGCCCCTCGCGACGAGAGCGCCGGGACCCCGCGGTGCCCGACCGCCCGGCGCCGCCCTCACGCCCGAGCAGGCCGATGCCGTCCGGGTCGCGCGCGAGGCGATCGCCCGCCGCGACCCGACGCCGCTCCTGCTCGACGGAATCGCCGGCGCGGGCAAGACCGCGGTCTACGTCGAGGCGATCGCGGCCTCGCTCGCCGACGGACGGCCGGCGCTCGTCCTGGTCCCGGAGATCGCCCTCGCGACGCCGCTCGTGGACCGCCTCCGGGCCGATCTGAGCGTCGAGCTGGCGGTCGTCCACTCGGGCCTGGGGGCAGGGGAGCGGGCCGACGAGTGGCGCCGGATCCGGGCAGGCGCGGTGGACGTGGTCGTCGGCACGCGCGCGGCGCTCGGCGTGCCGCTCGACGACGTCGGGCTGGTCGTCGTCGATGAGGAGCACGAGGCGGCCTACAAGAGCGACCGGACGCCCCGGGTCCAGGCCCGTGACGCGGCGATCCGGCTGGCCGAGCTGGCCGGGGCAGCGGTCGTGCTCGGCAGCGCCACGCCGGCCGTCGACAGCGTCGGGCACGCCCGTGACGGCGCCTACCGGCGGGTCGTCCTGCCGTCGCGTCCGGCTGGCGCGCTGCCGCCCGCCGTCGAGCTCGTCGACCTCCGGGCCGAGCTCGCGGCCGGCAACCGGGGCCTGATCTCGGCCCGGCTCGCGACGGCGCTCGCGGCCCTCGACCTCGACGGCGGCGAGCGGGCGATCCTCGTCATCAACCGGCGGGGCAGCGCCTCGGTCGTCCTGTGCCGCGATTGCGGCCACGTCCAGGCGTGCCCCGAGTGCGGCCGTCCCCTCGTGTTCCACCAGGCCGGCTACACCCTGCGCTGCCATCACTGCGGGAGCGCCGCGCCGCTCGCGGCCCGCTGCCCGGCCTGCCGCTCGCCGCGGATCCGGTATCTCGGCGGCGGCACGGAGCGTCTCGAGCGCGAAATCCGCGATCGGTTTCCGGGGCTCCGGGTCGGTCGCCTCGATCGCGACGTCGCGGAGCGTCGCGGGGCCGCGGACCGCGTCCTCGACGCGTTCGCCGCGGGCCGGCTCGACGTGCTCGTCGGGACGAGCCTCGTCGCGAAGGGTCTCGACGTGCCCGAGGTGGCGCTCGTCGGGGTCGTCTCGGCCGACGTGGCGCTCAACCTGCCGGACGAGCGGGCCGCCGAGCGAACGTACCAGCTCCTCGTCCAGGCGATCGGCCGTGCGGGCCGGCGGACCTCGGCCCGTCCGGGCCTCGGCATCGTCCAGACCTACCAGCCCGATCACCCCGCGATCCGGGCGGTCGTCGACGGCGACCGCGATGCGTTCTACGACGCCGAGCTCGATCTGCGCCGGGCCTTCGGCTCGCCGCCCTTCGGACGGCTCGTCAAGTTGACCGTCGCGCTCCCGGAGCGCGAGGCCGCCGAGCGGGCGGCCCGCGAGATGGCCGACGAGCTCCGCCGCCGGGCCGAGGCGTCGGCGTCCGCCGGCGAGCCGCCGGTCCGGGTGATTGGTCCCGCGCCTGCGTTCGTCGCCCGGCGGGCCGGCCGGTGGCGGTTTCATCTCGTCCTCCGCGGCACCGATCCGGTGGCGCTGCTCGATCCGATCCCGGTTCCGCCGTGGAGCGTCGACGTGGATCCTGAATCGCTCCTGTAGGGCAGCGGGCCGATCTGCACTGGCCGGAACGGCGCTGGTGGCGGATGATCTGACGCGAGCGAGCGAGGACGAGACAGACAGGAGGGACGAGATGACCGACGAGATGAACGAGCAGCGCGGGCCGGACGAGCCGTTCGGGACGACCACCCCGGGCGGTGACACCCCGGGCGCCGAGACGTCGGGCGGCTGGACAGCCTCGAGCGACGATTGGACGAGCGGGTCCAGCGGCGGCCGCGAGTGGCTCGGACAGCTCCAGTCGATGATCGACAACCTCGCGACGCAGGCGGCGCCGGTGGCTCGCCAGGTCGCGGCGAAGGCTGCCGAGCTGACCGCGCTCGCTGCCGAGAAGGCCGGACCGATCGCCCACAAGGCAGCCGACGCGACCGAGGTCGGCGGGCGGCGACTCGCCGAGCGGTCGCGGCAGCTCGCGGACGAGCTCCGCACGGCCGTCCAGCAGGAATCGCAGCCAGGCGGCACGACGGGGACGGCCGGGACCACCGGCGGGATGCCATCGGGCCCGGTCGAGAGCGAGGCCGATTCCTCGGCGACCACCGGCGGTGGCACGACCGGCAGCGAGCCGGCCGAGGGTGGCACGCTCTAGCCCGAGTCGGCCGACGGGGCGGCGCCGCACGCTATCCTCGGGCGCATGAGCGTGCGCCCCATCGTCCTTCTCGGTGACCCTCGGCTTCGGCTGAAGGGTGAGCCCGTCGACAGCTTCGGCCGGTTCCTTCACGGCCTGCTCGATGACCTCGCCGACACGATGCGGCACGCGCCGGGTGTCGGCCTCGCCGCTCCGCAGCTCGGCGAGCCGCTCCGGGCCTGTGTGGTGGAGGTCGAGGGCCGGCTCCACGAGCTGGTGAACCCGGCGATCGTCCGGGGCGAGGGCGACGACAACGACCTCGAGGGCTGCCTCTCGATCCCGGGCTATGTCGCCTACGTGACCCGCCGCGAGCGGGTCTGGGTCGTCGCCCAGAACCGCTTCGGTCGCAGGATCAAGGTGGCGGGCTCGGGACTTCTCGGCCGCGCCCTCCAGCACGAGCTCGACCATCTCGACGGCAAGCTCTACATCGACTACCTGGGCTCGCTCGACGAGCTGATCCCGGTCGGCGCGAGCAACGAGGACGAGGAAGGGGTCCGCGAGGCGACGTCCGCGCTCGCATGACCGCCGACCGCGTCGTCGGGGGTCGGGTGCGGACGGTCTTCGCGGGCAGCGGCGGGTTCGGGAGGGCCACGCTCCGCGCGCTCGCGTCGCTGAAAGTGGAGGCGCCGGCGCAGCTCGTCGGAGTCGTCACCGCGCCGCCGCGCCCGGCCGGTCGTTCGGCCCGGCCGACACCGACGCCGATCGGGGCCCTCGCGGCGGAGCTCGGCCTCGAGCCCGTGCTGACGCCCGAACGGCTCCGCGACCCGGCGGCCGTCGCCGACCTCCTCGAGCTCCGGCCCGACCTGCTCGTCGTCGCCGACTTCGGTCAGATCGTGCCGCCGGCGCTCCTCGAACTTCCGCACGGCGCGCTCGATCTCCATCCCTCGCGTCTGCCGCGGCATCGCGGCGCCAGCCCGATCCCGGCCACGATCCTGGCCGGCGACCCGGACACGGCCGTCAGCCTCATCCGCATGGATGCCGCCGTCGACACCGGACCGATCGTCTCGGTGTCCGAGCCCGTCGAGGTCCCGGTTGAGACCAGCGCGCCGGAGCTCGAGGCGATCCTCGAGCCGATCGCCGCCGAGCTGCTCGTCGCGTCGCTCGGTCCGTGGCTCGCGGGCGAGATCGAGCCCCTGCCGCAGTCGGACGAGGGCGCGACGATGACCCGCCGCCTGCGCCGCGAGGACGGCCGCCTCGACCCCGAACGACCGGCCTTCCTCCTCGAGCGGGCCGTCCGGGCCTACCGGCCCTGGCCCGGCACCTTCCTCGAGACCGACCGCGGCGAGCGGATCGCGGTCCTCCGCGCCGGACTCGACGCGAGCCGTCCGGGCGACCTCGCCGGGCGCTTCGTCGCCGACGCCGGCGGCCTCGCCCTCGCCACGTCGGACGGGCGGCTCCGGCTGCTCGAGGTCCAGCCACCGGGCCGCCGCCCGATGTCCGGCGACGCGTTCCTGCGAGGCCGACCAGGCTTCCTCGAGGCGGGTGCGATCGTGCCCGGCGCTACGATGGCCGATCGATGAGCCCCGTGACGACCATCCCGCCACTCGCGATCGACGCCGTGAGGCCCACAGGCCCGGGCGCCGACCGCTTGGGCGACGACCGGCCGGGGCTGACGGGTCTCCGCCCGGAAGCGATCGCCGCCTGGCTCGCGGAGCGAAACGAGCCGCCGTTCCGGGCTCGTCAGATCGCCGCCGGCGCGTGGCGACCGCCGTTCGCCGCCGCCGCGGCCGAGGTCCGGACGCTGCCGAGCGGGCTGCGCGACGCTCTCGACGAGACCTTTCGATTCGACACGATCGAGGCGACCGAGGTCAGCATCGCCGACGGCGGCCTCACGGAGAAGGCGCTCCACCGGCTGGCCGACGGCCAGCTCGTCGAGTCCGTGCTCATGCACTACCCCGCGGGACGCGGCGCGAGCGGCCGGCGCGAGCGGCACACCGTCTGCATCTCGAGCCAGGCCGGCTGCGCGGTCGGCTGTCCGTTCTGCGCGACCGGCGAGCTCGGCTTCGGGCGTGACCTGGGCGTCGCGGAGATCGTCGACCAGGCGCGCTGGGCGGCGCGATCGCTCGCGCGGCGGGCGGAGCCGGCGCGACTGACGAACGTCGTCTTCATGGGCATGGGCGAGCCGCTGCTCAACCTCGACGCGGTCCTCGAGGCCGTCGAGGCGCTCAACGACCCGGACCGCTTCGGCCTCGGCGCGCGCCACATCACGGTCTCGACGTCGGGCGTCGTGCCGGGGATCCGCCGCCTGACCGCGCTCGGGCCCCAGTTCACGCTCGCGATCAGCCTCCACGCCGCCCGCGATCCGCTGCGCGACGTTCTCGTCCCGCTCAACCGCCGCTGGCCCGTCGCCGAGGTCGTCGACGCGGCCCGGGCCCATGCTCGAGCGACGGGCCGCCGGATCAGCTACGAGGTCACGCTCATCGACGGGATCAACGACACGCCCGCCGACGCGGACGCGCTCGCGGCCCTCCTCGCCGACGACCACGCGCACGTCAACCTGATCCCGATGAACCCCGTCGCCCATACGCCGTGGCAGGCGTCTCCGATCGATCGGATCGAGGCGTTCGCCGGCCGCCTCCGGGCCGCGCGGATCGCCGTTACGGTGCGCCGGAACCGTGGGCAGGAGATCGGCGCGGCGTGCGGCCAACTGGCCGCCGACCGGGCCGGTCAGCCCTCGGCGCCGGCCGTCGAGCGCCGGCGACTCCGGCTCGTGGCCGAGAGCGCGGCCGCGCTTCGGGGGGAGCGCGCCGAGCCCCCGCGGGGCTGAGCGGGATGGCGCCCGGCCGGGCCCGCGTCGCCGCGAGCATCCTCGACGCCGACCAGTCGAACCTCGGCCTCGCCGTCCGCCGCGCGGCGAAGGAGGGCGCCGACCGGATCCACCTCGACGTCATGGACGGCCACTTCGTCCCGAACCTGACGTGGGGGGCGAAGATGATCGCGGCGCTCCGCCGGCACGCCGAGATCCCGTTCGACGCGCACCTGATGATCTCGAACCCGGCGCAGTACGTCGACGAGTTCATCGAGGCCGGCTGCGACTCGATCACGTTCCACGTCGAGGTGTCCGACGATCAGGTCGAGCCGACGCTCCGCCGGATCCGGGAGGCGGGCCGGGCCGCGGGTCTCGCGCTCCGACCGAAGACGCCCCTGAGCGCGCTCGAGCCGTACCGGTCGCTCATCGACATCGTCCTCGTGATGACCGTCGAGCCGGGGTTCGGCGGCCAGTCGTTCATGAAGGACGTCGCGCTCGAGAAGTGCCTCGCCGCCCGGGAGTACCTCCACGATCACCCGGTCTCGGCCGAGGTCCACGTCGACGGCGGGGTCAACCGCCAGAGCGCGGAGCTCCTGGGCGAGCAGGCGGTGGACATCCTCGTCGTCGGCTCGGCGCTCTTCCGAAAGGGCGCCGACATGGGTCGGGAGATCCGCCTCATCCGGGCGCTCGCCGACGAGGGCTACCAGTACGGCCGCAACGGCGGCGTGCCGCCCACGTCGCGCGATGCATGGGCTCATCTCGTGGCCCTGCCGGCCCATCTCGGCCGGCGCCTCATGGCCGAGGTCGAGGCGGCCGGCATTCCCGTCCTCATGCTCCGGGGCAACGGCCGGATCAACCCCGACGGTGTCCGCGACTACGACCTCCTCGTCCCGGCGCCGGTGGCCGCGCTCGCCGAGGAGCGGCACGCCGTCGCCCGCGAGCGCTATCTCGCCGAGGCCGAGGAATGGCGTGCGTCGTTCGATCGGGACCGCGCGGTCGAACCGGCGTGAGCGACGAGGTCGGCGCCGCTCCGATCACGACCGCCCGCCTCGGTCGCCGCAACGACCGGATCCTGCTGGTCGCGGTCGTCGCCTACATCGTCCTGCTGTCGGGGCTGATGATCGCCCGCGGCGTGTCGGTGACGCCCGACGTGCTGCTCGTCGCGCTCGGCCTCGCCGCGGTCCTGCTCGGTCGGGGCCGGCTCTTCTTCCGCGACTGGATCCCGTTCATCGGGCTGTTCTTCGCCTACGAGCTGATGCGCGGCTACGCCGACAACGCCGGCCTGCCGATCCACGACGCCGACGTCATCGCGGCCGAGCGGCTGCTCTTCCTCGGCCACGTCCCGACCGAGGTCCTCCAGTCGTGGCTCCATCCGGCGTCCGGCTTCGACCCCTGGGCGATGGCCTCGGTCGTCTTCTACTTCCTCCACTTCCCGCTGCCGATCGCGGTCGGCTTCGTCCTCTGGCTCCGGCGCCGACCCGTCTACTACGACTACGTCGCGGCGCTCATCGTCCTGGCGATGGCCGGCTTCGTCACGTACCTGCTGCTGCCGGTCGCGCCGCCGTGGTGGGCCCACGAGCACGGTCTCCTCGACGGGATCGCGAAGCTGCGCGACCAGGGGTTCAGCGAGCTCGCCTCGGCCGCTGGCTTCGACCAGGCGAAGTACGTCTACAGCTACACGTTCTACGAGGTGAACCCGAACGAGGTGGCGGCGTTCCCGTCGCTCCACGCCGCCTTCCCGTTTCTGGGGTTCCTCTTCGCCCGCCGGACGTTCGGCCGCGTCGGCTGGCTGATGCTCGCCTACACCGCCTGCATCGTCTTCGCGATCGTCTACCTCGGCGAGCACTACGTCATCGACGCGATCGCCGGCATCGCCTACGCCTACGTGGCGTACCGGCTCGTGCTCAGCGGTCCGGGCTGGATCCGGCGGCTCGTGGACCGTTTCGAGGACACGCGACTCGACGCCGAGGCCGAGGAGGCCGGAGCGGGCCGGCCGGGGGCGTTCGGGCGACTCGGGACGACCGTTCGGTGGGAGGTCGTCGGCCAGGGTGTCGCGCTCGTCGTCGTCGGCGCGATCGGGATCGTCGCGTTCGCCGGCGCCGGCCTGCTCGGCGGGACGGCCTCGCCGCTCTATCTCGTGCCGTGGGCGATCGTCCTCGTCGGGTTCTGGCGGGGCGCGCTCGGCCTGCTCGCCCGCTGAGCGGTGCGGGCGCTGCTCCAGCGCGTCGCCCGGGCCGAGGTCCGGGTGGACGACGAGGTCGTCGGCCGGATCGGGCCGGGTCTCGTCGTGCTGCTCGGCGTCGGCCGTGCGGACGACCGCACGGTCGCGGCCGAGCAGGCGCGAAGGATCGCCGAGCTCCGGATCTTCCGCGACGATGCAGGTCGGACGAACCGGTCGCTGCTCGACGTCGGCGGCTCGGCGCTCGTCGTGAGCCAGTTCACCCTCTACGCCGACACGAGCCGCGGCCGCCGGCCGGGCTTCACCGACGCTGCGCCGCCCGAGGTGGCGGTTGCGGTCTACGAGGCGTTCTGCGCCGCGCTCGAAGCGCTCGGCGTCGTCGTGGAACGAGGCCGGTTCGGGGCCGAGATGGCGGTGGAGCTCGTCAACGACGGCCCGTTCACGATCTGGCTCGAATCCTCGCGCTGACGGCGTGCCGCACGTTGGCCGCCGCGCCCCGAGCGTCGGTGCCTAACGGGCCTTCTTCGTGAGCGTCCGGCTGCAGCGGGTGCAGACGAGGGCGCGCGTCGGCTTGCCGTCGACGTCGACGATCCGGGTCTGTAGGTTCGGGTGATAGCGCCGGTGGGCGCGGACGCGGTTCATCCCCGACGACTGGGGGTTGAAGCCGCCGATCGAGGTCTTGCCGCAGATCGCGCAGGAGCGGGCCATGATCGCCTTTCGATGAGTGAGCACGAGGAAGCCCCGGAACGGGCCGAGGGGGCCGATAGAATAACACGCCATCGCCCCGTCCCCTGACCGGGGCGAAGCCCATTCGGAGCGGGAGGGAGAACCTGGCGACAGGATCGTCCGACCCAGCACGCCGCGCCGCCACCGCGGGCCGTCCGGGCGCGCGGCGGCAGTGGTCGAGCGCGCCGGGCTCGGTCGCCCATCGTCGCCGCTCCGACGGCGACGGCCTCGCCAGGCAGCGCACGTCGCGATCGGCGGGTGCCGCGCCGCGGGCCCGGATCTCGGTCGCGCGGACGCTGCTCGGCGCCTTCGCCGCGGCCGCCCGGAATCTCGAGCAGCACGCGGCCGAGATCAACGCGCTCAACGTCTACCCGGTCCCCGACGGCGACACCGGCTCGAACATGGTCGCGACCGTCCGGGCGGCGCTCGCCGAGGCTCGCCGGATCCCGCCGTCCCGGGTGGGCGACATGGCGGCCGCGCTCAGCTTCGGGGCGCTCATGGGCGCCCGCGGCAACTCCGGGGTCATCCTGAGCCAGCTCCTGCGGGGCATCGGCGAAGCGTCCGCGGGCAAGGAGAGCCTGAGCGGTCTCGATCTCGCCTACGCGTTCGCCGAGGGCACGCGAGCCGCGTACAGCGCGGTCGCCGTGCCGGTCGAGGGGACGATGCTCACGGTTGCCCGCGACGCGAGCGAAGCTGCCGTCGCTGCCGCCGAGCGCGGTGGCGACGTCGGCGCGGTGCTCGAGGCCGCGGTGAACGCCGCCGCCGCGTCGGTCCGCCGGACGCCGACCCTCCTCGAGATCCTCGCCCAGGCCGGTGTCGTCGACGCCGGCGGGCAGGGGCTCTACCGGCTGCTCGAGGGCGCGGCCGGTCACGACCCCGCCGCCGAGGAGACGCCGGAGCATCCGATCCCGACGATCGCCGCCGGCCCCGGCGGCGTCGGCGAGATCGTCGGCCCGGCGGCCGGAGCCGACGGCGGTCGGCAGTTCGGCTACGAGACGCTCTTCATCGTCGAGGCCCGCGACGGGGACCGCCTCGACGCACGCGAGATCCGGTCGCGCCTCGCTGCGCTCGGCGAGTCGGTGCTCGTCGCCGGCGACGAGCACCGGGTCAAGGTGCACGTCCATGGCGAGCGGCCCGATGCGGTCATCGGCTACGGCCTGTCGCTCGGGACGCTGCGGAACATCTCGGTCGAGAACCTCGACGCCCAGGCGGCGGAGGTTCGCGACGCGCGCGAGATGCAGCTCGCCGACGACCTCGCCCGCGACCTGCCGCGGCCGGTCGAGTCGGACGGCGAGGATGCGGTCGTGTCCGACGTCCGGCAGCCCGCGATCCTCGCCGTCGTCTCCGGCGACGGCCTCGCCCGCGTCTTCCGCGCCCTCGGCGCCGACCTCCTCCTCAACGGCGGGCAGGCCGCGAACCCGAGCACCGGCGAGCTGCTGCGGGTCGCCCGGCTCGCCCGATCCCGTGAGGTCATCGTCCTGCCGAACAACCCGAACGTCCGGATGGCCGCGGAGCAGGCCGCCGCGCACTGCCCCGAGCGCCGCATCGTCGTGATCCCGACCCGCAACCCCGTCGAGGGGATCGCCGCGCTCCTCGCCCTCGATCCGTCGAAGGACGCCGACGCGAATGCCGGACCGATGGCCGACGCCGCGCGTTCGGTCCCGTCGCTCCTCGTGACCGAGGCCGTCCGCGACGCCAGGGTCGACGGCCGTGACGTCCGGCAGGGCCAGACGATCGTCCTCGACCCGGACGAGGGGATCGTGGCCGGCGGCCCCGACGGTCCGACCGCGATCGTCGAGGCGGTCGCCCACCTGCCACTCGACGCCGAGCTCGTGACGGTCTACACCGGTGCCGACGCGAAGCCGACCGAAACGTCCGCACTCGTCGAGCGCCTTCGAGCCGCCCGGCCCGACTCGGAGATCGAGGTCGTCGAGGGCGGCCAGGCCCATTACCGCTACCTGATCTCGGCTGAGTAGGGGAGTCGCGGCTCGCGGGTCGAGCTCCGGGGCCGCCCCGGCTGCCGCGGACCCGGGGACGCTCCTCGCGCGGCCGATCGGGCAGTCCGGGATCCAGGCCGCCGCCGTGCTCCGGCGGCTCGGACCGCGGCTCGGGATCCTGACCCTGCGCGACCTCCTCTTCCATCTGCCGCGCCGCTACGACGACCTGCGCGAGATGCGCCTCCTCGGCGACCTCGTCTGGGTCGCGGACGGCACGCCGGTCAGCGCCCGGGCGCGGGTGACGGACGTTCGGGTCGAGCCGGGGTTCAGGCGCCGCGTCCAGCGGACCGTCGCCCGCCTCGAGGACGAGAGCGGCTCGATCGACGCGACCTGGTTCGGCCGCCGCTACATCGAGCGCCGGCTCCATCCGGGCGACCGCGTCGTCGTCAGCGGCCGGCTCAAGCACTTCGGGCGCCGGCTCACCCTCGACAACCCCGACTTCCAGCCCGACGCCGACGACGCCAGCCTCCTCCACGTCGGCCGGATCGTGCCGGTCTACCGCCTCACCGCGGGCCTCACCGCGGCCCGGCTGCGGACCGCGATCCGGGCCGCCCTCGACCGGGCCGGCGACGAGTACCCGGAGTACCTGCCCGATCGGATCCGGGTCGCCGAGGACCTGGCCCCGATCGGCGCGACCCTCGAGCACGCGCATTTCCCGCCCGACTTTCCCGAACGCGACGCGGCTCTCCGGCGCCTCGCCTTCGACGAGCTGCTCGCGCTCCAGGTCGGGATGGTCGCGCGCCGCCGCGAGCGTGACCGGCGCACCGCGAGCCCGATCGAGGTCACGCCCGAGCTCGACACGCGGCTGCGCGGGTCGGTCGAGGCCTCGATCTCGCGGTCGCTGCGTCGCCCGGTCGTCCTGACCGCCGACCAGGCAGCCGCGATCGTCGCCGTCGGGGCCGATCTCGCTCGCCGCCAGCCGATGGTCCGCCTGCTCCAGGGCGACGTCGGCTCGGGCAAAACGGCGGTCGCGGCCTGGGCACTCGGCGGGGCCGCGGCGTCCGGGCTCCAGGGGGCGCTGCTCGCGCCGACCGACCTCCTCGCCCGCCAGCACGCGGCGACCGTCGGCGCGCTGCTCGAGGACGCCGGGATCGGGGTGACGCTCCTCACGGGCTCGCTCAGCGGCGCCGGGACGCGCAAGGCCCTCGACCAGATCGCGTCCGGGCAGGCAGGGGTCGTCGTCGGAACGCACGCCCTCATGTCGGAACGCGTCGAGTTCGCCCGCCTGGGGCTCGTCGTGATCGACGAGCAGCACCGGTTCGGGGTCGAGCAGCGGGCGCAGCTCGAGGCAAAGGCCGCTGACTCGCCGCACGTCCTGCTCATGACGGCGACGCCGATCCCCCGGACGCTCGGGCAGGTCCTCTATGCCGACCTCGACGTGTCGAACCTGCGGACGCCGCCGGAGGGGCGGCTCCGGGTCGGGACCGGCATTCGCAACCCGGAGCAGGCGTCGAAGGTCTGGGAGCTCGTCGAGAGCGAGGCCCGGGCGGGACGCGCATCGTTCGTCGTCGTCCCGGCAATCGACGAGTCCGAGGACGACGGGTCGGTCGCCGCGACGACCGAGGCCGAGCGGCTGCGCCATCTCCTCCCGGACCTGCGCGTCGGTCTCGTCCACGGCCGGATGAAGGCCGCGGAGCGTGACGCCGAGGTCGGCCGCCTGCGCGACGGCGAACTCGACGTCCTCGTCGGAACCACGGTTCTCGAGGTCGGCGTCGACGTCCCGCGCGCGACGGTCATGGTCGTCGAGGCGGCCGAGCGCTTCGGGCTCGCCCAGCTCCACCAGCTCCGCGGCCGGGTGGGCCGGGGCACGGAACAGTCGTACGCGGCGCTGCTGTCGACGGCGGCGCCGAGCAACGAGGCCTGGCGGCGCCTGACCGACGGCGACGTTCCGCCCGAGACCCCCGAGCAGGCGCGGCTCGTGGCGCTGGCCCGGACGACCGACGGTTTCGAGCTCGCCGAGCAGGACTGGGAGATCCGGCGGGAAGGCGACGTCCTCGGCTTCGACCAGAGCGGCCTGCCGTCGCTCCGCGTCGCTTCGCTCGCTCGCGAAGGCGACCGCGAGCTCGCGGTCCGGGCGCGCCGGCACGCCGAGGCCCTCCTCGACGAGGCCGGGCGACTCGGCCCGGACGAGGCCGCGCTCGACCGGGAGCTGCGGACCGGCTGGCTCCGCGGCCTGTGGGCGGGCGAGGTCGCGGCGGGTGTATGAGCGGCCTGGCCCGAGGCGGAGCGGATGGCTGACGCCGGTCGGGTGATCGCCGGCTCCGCGCGCGGGACACGGCTCGCCGCACCGGGCAGCGGAACGCGGCCCCTCGGCGACCGGGTCAAGCAGACGCTCTTCGCGATCCTCGAGCCCGACCTGCCCGGCGCTCGCGTGCTCGACCTGTTCGCCGGCAGCGGCGCGGCCGGGATCGAGGCCCTGTCGCGCGGGGCGGCGGCCGCCGTGTTCGTCGAGCGGGACCCGCGCGCCGTCGCCGCGATCCGGGAGAACCTCGCCCGCGCCGGCTTCGGCCGGCCGGCGGCGCTCATCGTCCCGGCTGACGTGCTCGCGTTCATCGGGCGACCGCTCGAGGAGCACCCTCCCTTCGATATCGTCATCGCCGACCCGCCCTACGCCGAGCCCGAGGCGCTCGACCCGATCCTCCGCCGTCTCGGCGCCCCCATCGGCCCGCTCGTCGACGGGGCCCGTGTCGTCGTGAAGCACTTCTGGCGGACGCAGCTGCCCGACCGGGTCGGGCTGCTAGCATCCGAGCGCGTTCGGCGCTTCGGCGAGACCGCGCTGACGTTCTACCGGCGCCGGCCGGCCGAGCCCGGCCCGACCGAGGATCGAGCGGAGGCGAGATGACCATCGCCGTCTACCCGGGCTCGTTCGACCCGATCACGCTCGGCCACCTCGACGTCATCGACCGGGCGACGCGCGTGTTCGACCGGCTCGTCGTCGGCGTCCTCGTCAACCCCCGCAAGGAGCCGCTGCTCGACACGGATCGCCGGGTCGCGATCGTCCGCGAGGCGATCGCCGGCCGCGAATCGGCCGGCCGCGTCGGTGTCGAGGCGTTCGAGGGGCTGACGGTCGAGTTCGCCCGGTCGGTCGGCGCCCGCTGGGTCGTCCGGGGCCTCCGAGCGGTGTCGGACTTCGAGCTCGAGCTCCAGCTGGCCCAGACGAACCGCGTCCTCGCGCCCGAGATCGATGCCGTCTTCTTCATGACCGCCCTCGAGCTCGCCTACGTCAGCTCGAGCCTCGCCCGGGAGATCGCGGCGTTCGGCGGCGACGTGTCGGCGCTCGTCCCGGACGCGGCGGCCGCGGCCCTCCGGGAGCGCTTCGGGCGGTCCGGCCCCGTGCGATAATCCGCGCGACCCGGCGCCGCGTCATCGGAGGGCGGACCGATCGACATCATCTTCCTCGTCGAGCGCCTCGAGTCGCTCCTCGCGAACGGCAAGAAGCTGCCGCTGACGAACAACGTCGTCGTCGACCAGAACGCGGCCCTCGGGCTCGTCGACGAGCTTCGGGCGGCGGTCCCCGAGGAGGTTCGGGCCGCGAAGCGGATCAATTCCGAGGGCGAGCGGATCCTCGACAAGGCCCAGGAGGAGGCCGAGCGGATCATCGCCCGGGCCCAGGAGCAGGCGACCTTCCTCATCGACGAGCGTGGCCTCACCCAGGCCGCCGAGGAGGAGAGTCGCCGGATCATCGAGCGCGCGGAGCGCGACGCCGAGGAGATCCGGCGTGGCGCCGACGAGTACGCGGTCAATGTCCTGGTCGGGCTCGAGGGCGACCTGGTGAAAACGCTCGGCAGCGTCAAGAAGGGGATCGCGATGCTCGACGAGCGCCGCGCGGAGCTGTCCGCGGAGCCCGGCGATGCCGGGTCGTTCATCGCCGAGGCGGACCGCAACGGTCATGCCCGCGACGTCGACGAGGCGGAGGGGACCTCGCAGCCGGCGAGGCTGTGATCGTCCGATGAGCCCGCGTCCCTCGCGCTCCCCGCGGCCGGCGCGCTCCCCGCGGCCCGCGGCGACGACCTCGCGCGACGCCGCCGACGCGCTCACGTTCCCGGTCGCCGGCCTGCTCGCCGAGCCACCCGGAACGGTGCGCGAGGACGCGATCGCCCCGGTCTGGGTCGACGCCGGCGAGGAGACCGCGCTCGCGGAGCCGGTCGCCGGCACCCTCCGTCTGGCGCGAACGAACCGCGGCCTGCTCGTGGACGCCGAGCTCCACACCGCGCTCGCGACCGAGTGCAGCCGCTGCCTCCGCGACATCGTCGTCCCGCTCGACCTGCGGATCGAGGAGGAGGCCCTGCCCTCGGTCGAGCTCGCGTCCGGGCTGCCGGTCGACACCGCGATCGAACCCGACGTCGTCCGCCTGAGCGACGCCCACGAGCTTGAGCTGCTGCCGCTCGTCCGCGAGGCGATCTGGCTGGCCCAACCGATCGCGCCCGTCTGCCGTGACGACTGTCCCGGGCTGTGCGCCGAGTGCGGGCGACCGCTCGACGAGGGCGAGCACGACCACGGGCCGCCCGAGATCGACCCACGCTTCGAGGCGCTCCGCGGCTTCACGGTCGACGGAGACGCCGATCCCGAATAGACTCCCCACTCGGTGCCAGCCGCACTCCCGCGCGGCGCCACTCCCGAGAACGACTGACGGCCCGTTCGGGCCGGATCGACGACCCGGCTCGAAAGGAGGCCAAACCCGATGGGTGTCCCGAAGCGAAAGGTGTCGCACGCTCGGCAGGGCGAGCGGCGAAGCCACCTGGCCGTCGCGCTGCCCCGCCTCGAGGAATGCCCGCACTGTCACGAGCCGAAGCTGCCGCACCACGCTTGCCCGAACTGCGGCTACTACAAGGGCCGCCCGGCCGTCGAGCTCAAGACGAAGTCGGACGAGTCGGCCGCCTCGTAGACGGCGGCCCGATGGCCTCGACTGAGCAGCTCGGGCCTCGGAGAGCGATCGGCGGATTCGAACTGAGGTTGCGGCGATGACGGACGCGCCCGACCGGCCCGTCGCCGTCGCGGTCGACGTCATGGGCAGCGATCACGGGCCCGAGGAGGTCGTCCCGGGCGCCGTCGCTCACGCCGTGGCGCATCCCGCCGATCGCCTCCTGCTCGTCGGCCGACCGGACGCCATTCGGGCGAACGTCGGTGGCCCGCTCCCCGCGAACGTCTCGATCGTCGAGGCGACCGAGGTCATCGAGATGGACGAGCATCCCGCGCTCGCGATCCGCGAGAAGAAGGACGCCTCGATCCTCGTCGCCTGCGACCTCGTGAAGAAGGGCGAGGCCGAGACCGTCGTGACCGCGGGTCACACCGGCGCTGGCATGGCCGCCGCCGTCCTCCGGCTCGGTCGGCTGCCCGGCGTCGACCGACCGGCCCTCGCGGTCCAGATGGTCACCGACACCGGTCCGTTCGTGTTCCTCGACATCGGCGCGAACCCCGACTCGACGGCCGAGAACCTCGTCCAGTACGCCCACATGGGCTCGATCTTCGCCGAGCACGTGCTCGACGTGGCGCGGCCGCGGGTCGCGCTGCTGTCGATCGGCGAGGAGAAGGGCAAGGGCGACGCACGAATCCAGCGGGCGACCGAGCTCCTCGACGCCACCGCGCTCAACTTCGTCGGCAACGTCGAGGGCAAGGACCTCGTCAAGCACATGGCCGACGTCGTCGTCTGCGACGCGGTCGTCGGCAACGTCACGATCAAGTTCTTCGAGGGCCTGTCCGGCTTCATCTTCGACCTGCTCCGCGCCGAGCTCCGTCGGCCGCCGCGCGGACCCCTCGCCTACGCCCTCCTGCGGCCGGGGCTCGAGCGGATCCGGACGGTGTTCGACTACGAGCGCGTCGGTGGTTCGCCGCTCCTCGGGGTGAAGGGCAACGTGGTGATCACCCACGGCCGCGCCAGGCGGCGGATGATCACCTTCGCCGTCGGCGTCGGCGCCGATGCGGCGCGGGCACGCGTGCCGCTGCTCATCGCCGAGCGGCTGGCGGGCGGCCCGGCGCCGGCCGGCGCCGGCGAGCCATCCCGGGCCGCCGACGTCGTCGACTCGTGAGCGAACCGGCCCGCCGCCGACGTGTCGCGCCGAGCGCCAGCGACGAGGTTCGCGCCAGGCGGGCCGGCCGGCGCCTCGCGCTGGCCGCGCTGTTCGAGGCAGAGTTCGGCCAGCGCACCCCGGCCGGTGTCCTCGAGCGCCAGCTCGCCGAGACCGAATCGGACCCGACGGCCGCCGCGCTCGCCCGCGAGATCGTCGAGGCCGTCGTCGCCCAGCGCGACCGAATCGACGCCACGATCGAGCGCGTGGCGCCCCAATATCCGGTCGTCCAGCTCGCCCGGATGGACCGGGCGATCCTCCGTGGCGCGATCGGCGAGGTGTTACACTCCGCGACGCCGACCCGGGTGGCGATCGCCGAATGGGTCGAGCTGGCCCGGATCTACAGTGGAGACCCGATGCGCCGTCTCGTGAACGGTGTCCTCGGGCGGATCGCAGCCGAGGCGGGTGGTGCGTCGCGGCCCGGAGGGGCCCGCGACGGCGTCACCGATACGCCCGACCATCCCGGCGCAGCCTAACCGTTCGGCATCCTCGAGGAGGGAGCAGTGTCCACCACCTACGATCGGCTCAAGAAGATCGTCGTCGAGCAGCTCGGTGTCGACGAGTCCGAGGTGACGCCGGAGGCGTCCTTCGTCGATGACCTGAACGCCGACTCGCTCGACCTCGTCGAGCTGATCATGAGCCTCGAGGAAGAGTTCGGGACCGAGATCTCCGACGAGGACGCCGAGAAGATCCGCACCGTCCAGGACGCCGTCGACTACATCGACGAGCACGCCTCCTAGCGGCCCGCGCGACGACGCCGGGGGCACGCCCGGCCCTGGGCTCGTGTCGGCGGCCGCCGACCTCGCCGCCCGGCTCGGTCTCGAGGTCCGCGACCCGGAGCTGCTGGCCCGCGCGCTCGTCCACAGCAGCTACCTTCACGAGCACCCCGACGCGGTCACCGGCCACAACGAGCGGCTCGAGTTCCTCGGCGACGCCGTCGTCAACCTCGCGATCTCCGAGGCCGTCTACGCCCGCCACCCGGACGACGACGAGGGGATCCTCTCGGCGCGCCGAGCGGCGATCGTGAGCACGGTGGGACTCGCCCGACTCGCGAACCGGATCGCGCTCGGCCCGCACCTGCTCCTCGGCGAGGGCGAGGCCCAGCGCGGCGGACGCCGACGCCCGTCGCTCCTCGCGTCCGCCTTCGAGGCCGTCAGCGGCGCCGTCTACCTCGACCTCGGCTACGGCCCGACCCGCGAGTGGCTGCTCCGTCTCGCCGCGCTCGAGCTCGACGCCGACGCTCCCGCGACGACGCTCAAGAGCCCGAAGAGCCGGCTCCAGGAGTACACCCAGCGCCGGACCGGGTCGCGGCCCTCGTACCGTGTTCTCGACGCCTCCGGGCCCGATCACGAGAAGACGTTCCGGGTCGAGGTCATGGTCGACGGCGAGATCCTCGGCGCTGGACAGGGGCCATCGCGTCGGGTCGCCGAGACGGCCGCCGCGGCCGAGGCGCTCGAACGGCTGGGCCGGGCGCGACGCGCACCGGACGAGGCGCGACGCGCACCGGACGAGGCGCGAGGGTGACCGGCGAGCGGGCCGTCGGCGAGGTGCCTGTCGGCCCGGCCGCGGACGCCCGCCTTCGCGGTCTTCGACTCCATGGCTTCAAGTCGTTCGCCGAGCGGACCGTCCTCGAGTTCGGCCCGGGGATCAGCGTCGTCGTCGGCCCGAACGGCTCGGGCAAGAGCAACCTCGCGGACGGCCTCCGTTGGGCGCTCGGCGAGCAGGGACGGTCGCTCCGGATCCGTCGCTCCGAGGACGTCATCTGGGCCGGTTCCGAACGGCGGGCCGCGCAGGGGATGGCCGACGTCACCCTCGTCATCGACAACGCCGACCGCCTGCTGCCGGTCGACTACGGCGAGATCGAGCTCGGCCGCCGGCTCTATCGCTCGGGCGAGAACGAGTACCTCCTCAACCGGCAGCGGGTCCGGCTGCGGGACCTCGTCGACCTCCTCGACGCTGCCCATCTCGCCGACAACGCCTTCCTGTTCATCGGCCAGGGGATGGTCGACCAGGCGCTCGCCCTGCGGCCCGAGGAGCGGCGGCCCCTGTTCGAGGAGGTTGCCGGCGTCCGCCGACACGAGCGGCGCCGGCGGCGGGCCGAGGAGCAGCTCGCCGAATCCGAGGTGAACCTCGCCCGGGTCGACGACATCATCGCCGAGCTTCGGCCGCAGGCCCGTCGGCTGGCGACGCAGGCCGAGCAGCAGGCGACCCGTGAGACGGCCGGCGAGGAGCTGGCCCGCGCAGTGGTGCTCCACGCCCACGCGCGGTGGCACGAGGCCGCGGCCCGCGCCCGGACGACGGCGGATCGACGCGCCGCCGCCGAGCGCTCGGCGGCGGACGCCGTGCGGCGGCTCGAGGCGGCCGAGGAGGCGGCCGCGGCGATCGCCGTCGAGCTCGATGCCGGGGCGAGCGGGTCGTCCGAGCGGGAGGCGGCCCACGATGCCGCTCGCGCCGCGCTCGAGGCGGCGCGGCTCCAGGATGCGCGTCTCTCCGCCGAGGGGGCGGCGCTCGAGCGGGATCGCGAACGGCTGGCGGCCGAACGTGATGCCGCCCTGGCTGCCGCCCTGGCGGAGCGACGGGCGCTCGCCCTGCCCGTCCCGGAGCGCGATCTCGAGGCCGAGGCCTCGCTCGCCGAGGCGGACCGAGGGCTCGCCGAGGCGCTCGCCGAGCTCGGGGCCCTCCGGGCAGCGGCCCGCGCAGGCGACGAGCAGCGGGCCGCGGTTCGTCGCGCCGCAGCGGCCCGGGCCGTCGAGATCGAGACTGCGCGGCGGCGCGTGGCCGATGCCGAGCGGCGAGCCGCCGAGGAGGCCGGCGCCGCGGCGGCCGCCGAAGCGCGTCGCTCCGAGCTCGAGTCGGAGGCGGCCCGGGCACGAGCGGCGGCGGATGCCGCGCTCGCGGCCGAGGCGGCGGCGATCGCCGACCGGGAAGCCCGGCGAGCCGCGGCCGCGCTGGCGGACGCGGTGGTCGCCGAGGCGACGAGTGCCGCGGCCGGTGATCGCGAGCGCGCGGCCTCGGTCGCCGCGCGGCTCGAGGCCCTGACCGCGCGGATCGCGGAGGAGGAGGCCCGCGGCATCGCTCGCGCCGCCCGCCGGGTCGGCGGTCGGCGAGTCGACGAGGAGCTCGTCGTCGAGAGCGGGCTCCGGGCAGCGGTCGAGCGTGTTCTCGGCGAGCGGGCGCGCGGCTACGTCGTGTCGCGCGACGCGGTCGCCCAGGTCGCCACCGAGCGAGGCCAGCTGGTCGTCGCCGACGCGCTGGCGCCGGCACGGACTGCCGCGGGCGACGAGGCGGACCGGCGCGGCGCGGCCGTCCGGGACCGTGCGCGGGAGCTCGGGGGCGGCGACCTGTCGGCGGCCATTCGACGTGATCCGCTCGGGGCGGGGCTCGCGCTCGTGGCGCGCGCGGTCTGGGTGCCGGACCTCGACGCCGCCCTGCGGCTCCAGCCGAGCCTGCCGCCCGGCTGGCTCGCCGTGACGCGCGACGGGACGGCGCTCGTCGACGGCGTGTCGGTCGCGGTCGGCGCGGCCGACGATCTCCTCGAACGACGGGCCGAGGCGGGCCGGCTCGAGGCCGCGCTCGGCGAGCTCCGGGCGCACGTCGCGGATCGGGAGCGTGCCCTCGCCGACGCCGCGGCCCGGGCGACCGACGCCCAACGCGCCCTCGCGGAGGCGTCAGCTCGGGCGGCCCACGCGAGCGAGGCCCGTCGCGCTGCCGAGGACGCGGTCCGTCTCGCCGAGCGAAACCTCGAGGCGTCGGTCCGGGAGGCGTCCTGGCATGCCGCCCAGGCCGAGCGGCTCACCGCGGAGGCGGAGCGCGCCCGCGCCGGCCTCGTCGACCTCGATTCCGGTCGTGCCTCCGACGCGGACGTGCCCGGCTCCCCCGACGCGCCGACCGGCGCCGCCGACACGGATGGGCTCCGGGCGTGGGAGGAACGCGCCGCGGCGCTGCGCGAACGCCGCGACCGGATCGCCGCGCGCGTCGCCGAGCACGAGGCGACTCGACGCGCGGCGGAGGCGGCGAAGGCACGGGCCGAGACGACCGCCGGGATCGCGACGGCTCGCGCCCAGTCCGCCGACAGCCAGCTCGTCGAGCTCGATGCGCGCGGCCGCACGCTCACCGACGAGGCGGGCCGCATGACCCGCGAGCTGGCCGTGGCCGAGGCCGCGGTCGCGGCGGCGCGCGCTGCCGTGGATGAGCAGCGGGCCGCGGACGCGGATGCCCGCGACCGACTCCGCTCGGCCGAGGCGGCGGTCCACCGTCAGCGAGAGGCTGTTCGGGCGGCCGACGAGGCCCTGCGCGGCGCCGACGTCGCCGACCTCGAGGCGCGGCTCGGGCTCGAGTCGCTCCGGGAGGCCGTCCTCGTCGACCTCGCGGCGCTCGGCGAGATCGGGCTCCGCGCCCTCGGGCTCGAACCGGGCGACGACCGCGGGGAGGGTCGAGCGGGCATCGACGGCGGAGGCGACGGCGTCGAGGGCGAAGGCGACCTCGGGGACGGCGAGCGCAAGGCGCTCGAAGCGGCCGTCGCGGCCGCCGCGGCGGGCTGGGCCGAGACGTCGCCTGCGACCGATCCACCATCCGATGCGCGCCTGACGACGCTCCGTCGGCGCTACCACGAGCTCGGCGCCGGGAACCCGTTCGCGGCCGAGGAATACGCCGAGGTGCGCGAGCGCCTCGTCGCCCTCGAGGGCCAGGCACGGGATCTCCGTGAGGCGATCGGCCGCACGCGCCGGCTCATCGAGGAGCTCGAGACGATGATCGCCGGCCAGTTCGCGGCCACGTTCCGCGCCCTCGAGACGACATTCGACGCGCGCTTCCGTCACCTGTTCGGGGGCGGCTTCGCGAAGCTGAGCCTCACCGACCCGGACGACCTCGGCTCGACGGGGGTCGAGATCGTTGCCCGCCCGCCCGGCAAGAAGCCGCAGGCGCTGGCGATGCTGTCGGGCGGCGAGCGCGCGCTCACGGCCGTCGCACTCCTGTTCGCGATGCTCGAAGTCCGGCCCGTCCCGTTCTGTGTCCTCGACGAGGTCGACGCGGCGCTCGACGAGGCGAACGTCGGTCGGTTCACCGAGGCGCTTCGGGGCCTCGCCGGACGGATCCAGTTCGTGGTGATCACCCACAACCGGGGTACGATCGAGGCCGCCGACGCGCTCTACGGCGTGACCGTCGGCGACGATTCGGTGAGCCGCGTCATCAGCCTCAGGTTGGAGGAGGCCCGCGAGATCGCCGCCCGGAGGCGGGCGCAGCAGCCGGTGGCAGTCGGCGCCTGATGCGCTTCCTCCGACGCCACGAGCCCGAGCCGGACGTCGAGCCCGAGCCGTTCGCCGAGCCCGAGCCGTTCGCCGAGCCCGAGCGGGACGCCGAGCCCGAGCCGGACGCCGAGGCGCCCGCGGAGGCCGATGCGGCGACGGACGCCGACGATCGCCTCGAAGCCGGGCTCGAGCGCTCGCGCGTTGGGTTCATGGCCCGCCTCCGCGGCTTCTTCGCCGGCCCGGACGGTCCCGACTGGGACGACGTCGAGGAGACGCTCATCGCCGGCGACGTCGGCCCCGCCCTGGCGCTGGACGTCGTCGAGGCCGCGCGACAGGCGCGCGACCCGGCGGGAGCCGAGCATGCCGTCCGCGCCGAGCTCGCGCGCCGTCTCGTTCCGCGCGACCCTGGATGGCGCCTCGGCGGTGCCCGAAGCGACGATCGACCCGCGGTCGTCCTCGTCGTCGGGGTCAACGGAACGGGCAAGACGACGACGATCGGCAAGCTCGCCGCCCGCGAGCGTGCGGAGGGGAACCGCGTCCTGCTCGCGGCCGCGGACACGTTCCGGGCGGCCGCGATCGAGCAGCTCCAGGCGTGGGCCGAGCGAGTCGGCGTCGACGTCGTCGCCCACCATCCCGACGCCGACCCGGGCGCGGTCGTCTACGACGCGCTCGACGCCGCAGTCGCCCGACGGGCCGGCATCGTCATCGTCGACACCGCCGGACGCCTCCACACGAAGACGAACCTCATGGACGAGCTCGCGAAGATCCGCCGAATCGTCGACAAGCGCCTGCCCGGGGCGGAGCCCGAGACGCTGTTCGTCCTCGACGGGACGACCGGCCAGAACGGGCTCGGCCAGGCGAAGGCGTTCCACGACTCGGTCGGCCTGACCGGGATCGTCCTCACGAAGCTCGATTCGACCGCCAAGGGCGGGATCGTCTTCGCGATCGAGGACCAGCTGGGGGTGCCGGTCCGGTTCGTCGGTGTCGGCGAGGGGATCGACGACCTCCTGGCCTTCGATCCCGAGGCCTTCGTCGCCGCCCTGTTCGAGTAGCTGGGCCGGCCGTGGTCCGGCGCGCCGCGAGGTCCGAGGCGAGCCGCTCCCGCCCGATCGTGGGGTAGACTGCGCCAGCCCCGTGCGTCAGAACCCGCGCACGCGGCCGAATGGTCGTCCGACCGCTCGCTCGTTCGATCCTCCGGAGCCGCCGACCCCTCATGTTCGACACCCTGAGCGAGCGCCTGCGGCGCACGCTCGACAGCCTCACCGGCCGGGGCCGCGTCTCGGAGGCCGACGTCGACGTCGCGATGCGCGAGGTCCGGCTCGCGCTGCTCGAGGCCGACGTGAACTTCCGGGTCGTCAAGGACTTCGTCGCCCGCGTCCGGGAGCGAGCCGTGGGCGCCGAGGTGATCGGCAGCCTGACCGCCGGACAGCAGGTCGTGAAGATCGTCCACGACGAGCTCGTGGCGCTGCTCTCGCAGGGCGACCGGACCTTCCACCTCTCGGGCAACCCCGCGATCCTGCTGCTCGCCGGGCTCAACGGCGCGGGCAAGACGACGACCGCGGCGAAGCTGGCCCGCCAGGTGATCCGACAGGGCCGGCGGCCCCTGCTCGTCGCCGCCGACCCGTACCGGCCGGCGGCCGCCGACCAGCTCGAGGCCCTCGGCCGGCAGCTGAGCGTCCCGGTCCACCGGCCCACGGCGGGGACGCCGGTCGTCGAGATCGTCCGCGACGGCGTCGCGGAGGCGAAGCGCCAGGTCCGGGACACGGTAATCGTCGACACGGCGGGCCGCCAGACCCTCGACGAGGCGCTCATGGCCGAGATCGCCGACGTCGCCCGGGCGGTCGAGCCGACGGAGGCGCTCCTCGTCGTCGACGCGATGACCGGCCAGGAGGCGGTCGCGGTCGCCGAGGCCTTCGCGGCGGTCGTGCCGCTCACCGGCCTCGTCCTCACGAAGATCGACGGCGACGCCCGCGGCGGTGCGGCCCTCTCGATCGGCGCCGTGACCGGGCTGCCCGTCAAGTTCCTCGGCACGGCGGAGAAGCTCGACGGCCTCGAGCCGTTCCACCCGGATCGGCTCGCCGGCCGGATCCTCGGCATGGGTGACGTCCTGACGCTCGTCGAGCGGGCCCAGGAGGTCGTCGACGCGCAGCAGGCGGCGAAGCTCGAGGAGAAGCTCCGCAAGGCGAGCTTCACCCTCGAGGACATGCTCGAGCAGCTCCAGCAGGTCCAGCGGATGGGCCCGATCGGACAGGTCGTGTCGATGATCCCGGGCATGGGCGGGCTCGCCCGGCAGGCCCAGGACGCGGCCGACAAGGGCGAGCTCGGCCGGGTCGAAGCGATCATCCGCTCGATGACGCCGCGCGAACGGCGCGAGCCAGGGGTGATCAACGGCTCGCGGCGACGCCGGATCGCGGCCGGCTCCGGTACGTCGTTGCCCGACGTCAACCGGCTCATCAAGCAGTTCGGCGAGATGCAGAAGCTGATGAAACAGCTGAGCGGCGGTGGCCGTCGCACGGCCGCCATGCGAACGATGATCGGGCGCGGCTAGGAAGGGGTGGACCGATGACCGAACCCACGATCGAGGAGCTCGAGCCGACGTCGACCCCGCCGGGCTCCTCGCCGGCGACCGTCTCACGGCCGGCCGGACGTTTCGGCATCCGCTGGGCGATCGCGCTCGTCGTCGTGGCGCTCGTCGCCTCCGCGTCGGTCGCCGGCGCCTGGTTCCTGGCCGGCCAGTCGGGTGCCGCGACGCTCGCCGGCTGGATGCCGGCCGACACGGTGGCCTACGCCGAGGTCCGGCTCGATCTGCCTGGCGACCAGCGCCAGCAGCTCGGCAACTTCCTCGCCCACTTCCCGGGCTTCGCCGACCAGTCGATCCTCGACGACAAGCTCGCCGAGACGTGGGACCGACTCCTCCGCGAGGCGACGGACGGCAAGCACGACTTCAGCTCCGAGATCCGACCGTGGTTCGGTGGCGAGATCGCCGGCGGCGTGGCGAGCCTCCCCGAGCCGTCGGCGGGCGGCCAGGTGCCGCACGACGCGAGCGGCCTCGTGGCCGTCGCCTCGAAGGACGATGCCGCGGCGCTCGCGTGGCTGAAGAAGGTCTCGACCGAGAAGTCCGGTTCGGTCCGGACGGAGTCGTATGCCGGCGGCGACCTGCTCGTCGACGACCACGGGGCCGCGGCGGTCCGCGACGGCGCGCTCCTCCTCGGCGACGTGACCTCGGTGAAGTCCGCGATCGATCGCGGCCCGTCGGGCGGCCTGCCGGCCGTGGACCGCTTCAGGGCCGCGGTCGCGAACGTCGACGACAGCCGGCTCGGGCTCGTCTACGTCGACCTGCGCCGCTACGTCGACTGGGCGCTCGCGCTCGTGAAGTCGGCCGCCCCGACGGTCCCGCCCGCGCTCGTCGAGGACGTCCCCGACTGGTTCGCCGGGTCGCTCCGGGCGGACGGCGACGCGCTGACGATCCGCGCGGCAATGCCGCACACGGCCGCTGCCGCGGCCTCGTCGAACGCCGCGTCGACGCTCAGCTCGCGCATTCCCGCCTCGGCACTGGCGGTCATCGACCAGAACGATCTCGGCGCCTCGCTCCGGAAGGCAATCGACACGGCCCGGACGAGCGCCGGAAGCGCCGGCGCCGACACCTTCGCCCAGCTCGACCAGGCCGTGGGCCTGCTCGGCGGCTGGGATGGCGCGCTGGGATGGGTCGGCGAGACCGCGTTCGTCGTCGATCACGACGGGTCGACGCCGACCGGCGGCGTCCTCATCGCCCCGAAGGACCAGGCCGCGGCCAGCCGCCTCGCCTCGCAGGTCCGTGGCTTCATCGGCCTGGCCGGCGCGTCGGCCGGGATCACGAGCCGCGACGAGCAGCACGCGGGCACGACGGTCACGATCATCGGCCTGCCGCAGGCGGCCGGGTCGCCCCTGCCCGAGGTCGCGTTCGCGCTGACCGACGGGCTCGCCGCCATCGGGCCGACCGCCTGGGTCGAGCGCGTCCTCGACACCGACCAGGCGTCCTCGCTCGCCGCCGACGCCCGCTTCTCGGCCGCCCTGGGTCGCGTCGACGCAAACCACGTCGGCCTCGCCTATGCCAACCTTGCCGGGATCCGCGAGCTCGTCGAGTCGGCTGCCCCGGCCTCCGCCGACGAGCGAGCCCTCTACGACCGCGAGGTCAAGCCCTACCTCCTGCCGTTCGACACCGTCATCAGCACGTCCACCGTGGCCGGTGACGTCGATCGCGTTCACTCCGTCGTTATCGTCAAGTAGCCCAAGTCAAGGAGCAACCAGCCCATGGCCGTTCGGATCCGTCTCACCCGCGTCGGCGCGACGAAGCAGCCGTCGTACCGCGTCGTCGTCGCCGACTCGCGGTCGGCCCGCGACAGCCGCGCCATCGACACCCTCGGTCACTACAACCCGCGCACCGAGCCCGCCGAGGTGTCGATCGATGCCGACAAGGCCAGGGCCTGGCTGGCGAAGGGCGCCACGCCCTCGGAGAGGGTCGTTCGCCTCTTCAAGATCGCCGGCGTGCTCGAGGCAGCGCCCGCGACCGCCGACCGGCCGGCCCGCAAGGGCGCCGCCGCATCCGAGCAGTAGGAGGGTCACGACCGATGGCAGCACGCGAACTCGTCGAGTACGTCGCCAAGGCGCTCGTCGACGACCCGTCGGCCGTTCGCGTCGACGTCGTCGACGACGAGGGCGAGACGGTCATCGAGCTTCACGTCGCCGACGACGACATGGGCAAGGTGATCGGGCGCAACGGCAGCGTGGCCAAGGCCCTCCGGACACTGCTGAAGGTGGCCGCGGCTCGTGACGGAGAACCGGTCTCGCTCGACATCGTCTGAGGTCGGGCAGCCTCTGCCGAATGGCCACCGCCGAGCGATCCTCGCGCCGAGGGCTGGCACTGCCTGGACCTCGGGGATCGGGGGGCGAGTACCGTAATCACGTGGAGGGTCCGAGGCGCCGCGTCGTCGGCCTCGTCCGCGGGGTCCACGGGCTCCGCGGCGCCGTCCGCGTCGAGGTCCTGACCGATGCCCCCGAGCGGCGGTTCGCGACGGGCGCCAGCCTCTATGCCGAGGGGAGCGCGGAGCCGCTGACGGTCGAGTCGTCCGAGCCCGTGCCCGATGGGCCGGGCTGGCGCCTGCGCTTCCACCAGCTGCCGAGCCGGACCGACGCGGAACAGCTCCGCGGCGTCTACCTCGAGGCCGACGTCGACGAGCCCATCCCCGCCGACCGCGCGGATTCGGGCGGGCCGCGGGTGTTCTGGGACGAGGTGATCGGCGTTGCCGTCCGCTCGCCGACCGGCGAGGAGCTCGGCACGGTCAGGGACGTCTATCGCGCCGGCGAGGCCGAGGTCTACGTCGTCGAGGGCGGGGACCGGGGTTCGTTCGATCTGCCCGTCGTGCGCGACTTCGTCCTCGAGTTCGCCCCGCGCGAGGGCCGGCTCGTCGTCGATCCCGCCGCGCTCGAGCTGCCGGAGCCGGGCCGGCGACGACGGCCGCGGGGCCGGCGGACGGTTCGCGCCGCCCGCGCCGCCGAGGGTGGAGCCGACTGATGGCGATCGAGATCGACATCGTCACGCTCTTTCCGGAGATGGTCGAGTCGCCGCTCCGGGCGAGCATTCCGGGCCGGATCGTCGAGCAGGGCCTGGCCGCCGTCCGGGTCCACGACCTGCGTCGCTGGGGCCTCGGCCGGCACCGGACGGTCGATGACGCCCCGTACGGCGGGGGCGCGGGCATGGTCCTGAGGCCGGAGCCCGTGGCGGCCGCGCTCGACGAGCTCCGCCGGCCCGATTCGACCGTCATCCTGACCGATCCGTCGGGCGAGGTCTTCCGCCAGTCACGGGCGCACGACCTCGCGCGACGGTCGCACCTCGTCATCGTCTGCCCCCGGTACGAGGGTGTCGACGAGCGGGTTCGCTCGCTCGTCGACCTCGAGATCTCGATCGGGGACTACGTCCTGTCCGGGGGCGAGCTTCCCGCGCTCGTCGTCGTCGACGCCGTCCTGCGGCTGCTGCCGGGCGCGATCGACGCCGCTTCGACGGTGGAGGAGTCGTTCGCGGACGGCCTGCTCGAGTACCCGCAGTACACCCGGCCGGCGACGTTTCGCGGCCTGATCGTGCCCGAGATCCTCCTGAGCGGCAATCACGGCGAGGTCGCCCGCTGGCGGAGCGAGGAGGCGCTCCGACGGACCCGCGAGCGGCGCCCGGACCTGCTCAAGAGCGACGCCTCCGGGGACTGAACCCGGCGTTTGCTATACTCCGCCGCCGGCCGGGATCCCGGCCTCCCCGATGCACCCGGCCGACCTCGCGCGCCCGCGATCCGCCTGTTTCAGAAGGAAGTCCCGACCGTGAACGTCCTCGACGAGATCGTCTCCGACCAGCTGCGCACGGACCTGCCCGAGATCGCATCCGGCGACACCGTGCGGGTCGCGGCCAAGGTCGTCGAGGGCAACCGGGAGCGGATCCAGGTCTTCGAGGGCATCGTGATGCGCCTCCGCGGCGGCGGGATCAACCGTTCGATCACCGTCCGCCGGATCGCGTCGGGGGTCGGCGTCGAGCGCACGTTCAAGATCCACAGCCCGCGCATCGACAGGATCGAGGTCGTCCGCCACGGCCAGGTCCGCCGAGCCCAGCTCTACTTCCTCCGCAAGCGCGTCGGCAAGGCCGCGACCCTCAGGGAGCGGCGCCAGACCTCGTAGGCTGGCCGCCCGCCGGGCGCCGGTCGGGCCTAGACTCTGGCCGTGACCGCGCGACCCTTCGGCCCCGACTCCCGCCGACGGACCTGATGCCGGTCACCCCGTCGACCCGTCCCGAACGGCGTCTCTGGCGCGACGGCCTGGCCCGCGTCGCCGGGGTCGACGAGGTCGGGGTCGCGCCAACCTGCGGGGCAGTGGTCGCGGCAGCCGTGATCATGAAGCCGTACTGCAGGCCGATCCCCGGCGTGCGCGACTCGAAGACGCTGTCCGCCCTCCAGCGCGAGCGGCTCGCCCCGCTCATCCGGCGCCGCGCGCTCGCGGTCGGCGTCGGCGCCGCCTCGGTCGTCGAGATCGATCGGATGAACATCTACCACGCGACGCATCTCGCGATGCGGCGGGCGATCGCCCGGGTGGGGGAGCACGATCACGTCCTCGTCGACGGCCTCCGGATCGCCGAGTTCGAGGCGCACGTCGGGCCGTACACCGCGATCGTCGACGGCGACGCGCGCTGCTACTCGATCGCCTGCGCGTCGGTCGTGGCGAAGGTCGTACGCGATCGGATGATGGCCAAGCTGGCCGCGCGATATCCGGCCTATGGCTGGGAGCGCAACGCCGGCTACGCGACGCTCGAGCATCGGTCGGCCATCCGCGAGCACGGGCTCACGCCCTTCCATCGCCGGAGCTTCCCGGCCCTCCAGGCGTTGATCGCGGGCGACCAGGCCACGCTCGACGACCTGCTCGAGCCCCTCGACACCGTCCCCGACGTCGCCGAGCCGGCGGAGGCGCTCGCGACCCTCGCGCCGGCACTCGCCGGGTAGAAGGGAAAGTACGGCCGGGATACGTCCCGGGTTGGCCGCTCCCCGTACTGTCCACGGGTGGCGGCGTCGACACGGGAGCGCGGTCTCGCGGCCGAGGCGCTCGTCGCCGCGCGGCTCGAGGCGGCGGGCTGGACGATCCTCGACCGAAACATCCGCGTCGGACGGCTCGAGATCGACCTCCTCGCGGTCGATCCGGGGCCGCCTGCCCGTCTCGTCGCGGTCGAGGTCCGAAGCCGGGGTCGCCGGGACTTCGGTCTGCCCGAGGAGACCGTGGATGGCCGAAAGCTCGGCCGCCTGCGCGCTGCGCTCGGAAGGCTCGCGGCGGAGGGCGCCCTGTCCGACGGACGTCGGCTGCCGCGGCTGCCACCGGCGATCGACGTCGTGGCCGTCGAGGCTCGACCGACGGGCCCCACCGTTCGACACCTGAAGAGCGTGGGCGGATAGCGGCAGGCCGCGCCGATGGGCGCCGGCTTGCCGGATCGGGTGCCGGGTCCATGGGCATTTCGGGGCACGGGAGGCCACAAGCTGGTCGGACGACCTCGGTCGCGCGCAGGGGACGGCCCGGACGTTCGCGATCGTGGCCACCGCCCGCAGCTACGACGCCTCCGCGACGGGCTTCCGCGTCCGGTTGAGCGTGCGATGACCATGCAGCCGGCACGGATGCCGACAAGGTCGCGACGCGGCCGCATACCCGCTCGCCTGCGCGATCGCGCCGGTCGCGACCCGGTCGCACGTGCGCTCGCGCCGGCCGGGCCGGTCACCGACGAGCCCTGTGCTATCCTCCCGCGCGCCGCCGGACCCGGCGGTCCCGAGCGCAGACCGCGCCCGGAGCCCACACGCGGATCGTCCCGTCGGGACGGTGTCGGGCCCGCCCTGATCGGGCGCCTCGGCCCCCGGCGATCAGGATCCGCGGCGGAACCAACCGACCAGGAGGATCCATGCCCCCCGTCTCGATGCGCCAGCTGCTTGAGGCCGGCGTCCACTTCGGCCACCAGACCCGCCGCTGGAACCCGAAGATGCGGCCGTTCATCTTCGCCGAGCGCAACGGGATCCACATCATCGATCTGGCCCAGACCGTCGAGCGGCTCGACGTCGCCCTCGACTTCGTCCGGGAGACCGTGGCGCGCGGCGAGAGCGTCCTCTTCGTCGGAACAAAGAAGCAGGCCCAGGAGCCGGTCAGCCAGGAAGCGATCCGGGCGAACCAGCCCTACGTCACGAAGCGCTGGCTCGGCGGGATGCTCACGAACTTCGTGACGATCCGCAAGCGGATCGGCCTCCTCGAGCAGCTCGAGGCGCGCCAGCAGTCCGGCGAGTTCGAGCGGATCCCCAAGAAGGAGGCGGCCGGACTGACCGAGGAGCTCAACCGGCTCGAGGCGATGCTCGGCGGCATCCGTCGGATGCGGCGCCTGCCGGGCGCGATCTTCATCGTCGACCCGCATCGCGAACGGATCGCTGTCACCGAGGCGAACAAGCTCGAGATCCCGGTCGTCGGCACGGGCGACACGAACGTCGATCCCGACGAGCTCGACTACATCATCCCCGCGAACGACGACGCGATCCGCTCGATCCGGCTCCTCTGTCAGCTCGTCGCCGACGCGGCGATCCAGGGCGCGCAGGAGCGGGCGGCTCGCGCGGCCGCGGAGCCCGAGCCCGAGATCGAGGTCGAGGCGGCCGAGGCTGCCGAGGCCGCGTTCAGCGAGAGCGCCTCGGATGAGCTCGTCGCGGCGCTCGCGGGCGGCGGTGTCGTGAGCTTCGAGCCCGACCTCGACGAGGACGAGCTGCTGCCGGAGTCACGCCCGGCCGAGGCGGCGGGTGGCGACGGGACCCCGGCCGCCGCTGCGGCCGATCCTGCGGCGGCCGAATCTCCTGCCGCCGGCGCCCAGGCCGGCTCCGCGGCGTCCGGCCCCGCCGCCGGCGAATCCTGACTTCCACTCATCTTCCGGGCGCGGCAACGCGCTCGCGCCTTCGACGACAGGAGCACCAACCCGCATGGCGATCTCGGCCGAATCCGTCAAGCAGCTGCGCGACGCCACCGGCGCCGGCTTCATGGACTGCAAGCGCGCCCTCGAGGAGACCGCGGGCGACGTGGAGCGGGCCGTTGCCCTGCTGCGTGAGCGGGGAGTCGCGGCTGCCGCGAAGAAGTCCGGTCGCGAGGCTCGCGAGGGCCTGATCGGCAGCTACATCCACACCGGCGGCAAGGTGGGCGTCCTCATCGAGGTCAACTGCGAGACCGATTTCGTCGCCCGAACCGACGAGTTCCAGCGCCTCGTCCGCGATCTGGCGATCCAGGTCGCCGGGCTCGCCCCGCGCTGGGTCGACGTCGAGGCCATCCCCGCCGACGAGCTGGAGGCGAAGCGCCGCGAGCTCAGCGAGGACCCCGCGGCGAGCGGCAAGCCCGAGGAGATCCGTGCCCGGATCGTCGACGGCCAGCTTCAGAAGTGGTATCGCGAGGTCGTCCTGCTCGAGCAGCCGTTCCGGGACGAGGACCGCAGCGTGGGCGAGCTGATCACCGAGCGGATCGCGACGATCGGGGAGAACATCCGGGTCAGCCGGTTCACGCGCTACGAGCTCGGGGGTGAGGCGTGACCGACGCGATCGCGGCCGGGGCGGCCGAGGCGCCGACCGGCGGCCTCCGCTACGGCCGGATCCTCCTCAAGCTGTCGGGCGAGGCGCTGCTCGGCGACCGGCCCTACGGCGTCGATCCCGCATTCACGATGTTCATCGCCCGCCAGGTCGCCGGGTTGCACGCGCTCGGGACCGAGGTCGGTCTCGTCGTCGGCGGCGGCAACATCTTCCGCGGCCTCGCCGCGGCGTCGACGGGCATGGACCGGGCGATCGGCGACTACATCGGGATGCTCGCGACGGTCATGAACGGGCTCGCGCTCCAGGATGCGCTCGAGCAGCTCGAGGTCCCGACCCGGGTGATGAGCGCGATCGCGATGAACGAGATCGCGGAGCCGTACATCCGCCGACGGGCGATCCGGCACCTCGAGAAGGGCCGTGTCGCGATCTTCGTCGCCGGCACCGGCAATCCCTACTTCACGACGGACACCGCCGCGGCCCTTCGGGCGGTCGAGATCGACGCCGAGGTCCTGCTCAAGGCGACGAAGGTCGATGGTGTCTACGACTCGGATCCGGCGACGAACCCCGCGGCCCGGCGCTACAGTCGGCTCGACTACGCGGACCTCCTCCGGGACCAGCTCAAGGTCATGGACGCGGCCGCGATCTCGCTGTGCATGGAGAACGACCTTCCGATCGTCGTGTTCGACCTGAACACGCCGGACAACATCAGCCGTGTCGTCCGCGGCGAGCCCGTCGGCACCTGGATCGGCGGTGACGGAGAAGGGAGGCGGACGTGAGCAGCGAGGTCCTCGCCACCGCCGAGCGGAAGATGGCCCGCGCCGTCGAGGTCATGGAACGCGATCTCGCCGGGCTCCGGACCGGCCGCGCATCCACCTCGCTCGTGGAGCGCCTGCAGGTCGAGTACTACGGCACGCAGACGTCGCTGAACCAGCTCGCCGGGATCAGCGTCCCCGAATCGCACCAGATCGTCATCCAGCCCTGGGACCGGAGCGTCCTCGGCGCGATCGAGAAGGCGATCATCAGGAGCGACATCGGTCTCGTCCCGAACGTCGACGGCGCCGTGGTCCGGCTCAACATCCCGCCGCTCACCGAGGAGCGTCGCAGGGACCTCGTCCGGCTCGTCCACAAGCGCATGGAAGAGGCGCGGGTCGAGATCCGGAACATCCGCCGCGAGGCGGCCGAGGCGACGAAGCGAGAGGAACGCGACGGCGACCTCGGCGCGGACGAGGCGCATCGCGAGCATGACGCCGTCCAGAAGCTGACCGACGGTTTCATCGCCGAGGTCGACCGCCTCGGCGCGGCCAAGGAACAGGAGGTCCTCGAGGTCGCGTGATCCACCAGCGCGAGGGGGGTCGGGCCGTGTCGACGACCCCCGGCGTTCGGCCCGCGACGTCGCGGCGGATCGAGCAGCCCCCCGGCGACGCGCTCGTCGACACCCGTCCGGACGAGCCGCTCGCCGAACCGACCGACCTGCCGCGCCACGTCGCGATCATCATGGATGGCAATCGCCGCTGGGCCCGGGAACACGGCGTGCCGGAGGCCGAGGGTCACGCCGCGGGTGTCGAGGCCATCCGGCCGATCGTCCGCCAGTCCGTCCGGCGCGGGATCCAGGTCCTCTCGCTCTACGCCTTCAGCCGCGAGAACTGGTCCCGATCGAGTGACGAGGTCGCGACGCTGTTCGCGCTCCTCGAGCAGGCGATCCGCGACGAGACCGACGAGCTCCGCGAGGAAGGCGCCCAGGTCCGGGTGCTCGGACGGCTCGAGGAGCTGCCGCCGAGCACGCGGGCCTCGATCGGGGAGGCGGTCGCCGCGACCGCCGGCGGCGATCGGCTCGTCCTCAACGTCGCCTTCAACTACTCGAGCCGCCAGGAGCTCGTCGACGCCGCTCGGCGCTGTGTCGAGGACGGGCTGGCGCCCGAGGCGATCGACGAGGAGGCCCTCGACGCGCGGCTCTACACCGCCGGCCTGCCCGAGGTCGACCTCCTCATCCGGACGGGGGGCGAGCAGCGGATCAGCAACTTCCTGCTCTGGCAGGCCCAGTACGCAGAGCTCTACTTCTGCAACGCGTTCTGGCCGGACTTCGGACCCGGCGCGTTCGACGAGGCGCTCCTCGAGTACGCCCGGCGTCATCGTCGGTTCGGCCGGTAGTCGGAACCCCGTGCTCCGCCAGCGTGCGCTGAGCGCGGCCGTCCTCGTCCCGCCACTCGTCGTCGTCCTGCTCCTCGGCGAGCCGTGGATCGCGCTCCTCGTCGCGCTCCTCGTGGCGGGCGCGGCGTTCGAGACGTTCCGGCTCCTGCGGGCGACCGGGTCGTCCGTCCTGACCGGCCTCGGCGTCGTGCTCGCGATCGGGCTGGCGGCCGCGTTCGCGGTCGACGCGCTCCCGGCGGCCGTCCCCGAGGCGGTCGCGCCGGTCCTGCTCGCGCTCGCCGTGGTCCTGGCGGCGGTCGGGGCGATGAACCGGCCGGACCCTCGGGACGGCTTCGGGACGTGGATCGCGACGACGTTCGGCGCGCTCTACGCCGCCCTCCTGGGGTTCGTCGCAGCCCTCGGCGCGGCCGGGCCGGCTCCCGCCGCGGGCGCCCCGCTCGCGCCGCTCGGCGCGGGACGCGGCTGGATCCTGGCCCTCGTCCTCGTCGTCTGGACGTTCGACACGGCCGCCTACGTCGTCGGGAGCCGGATCGGCGGGCCACGGTTCCTCCAGCACATCTCGCCGTCGAAGACATGGGCCGGGTTCGTCGGAGGTCTCGTCGGATCGACGATCGTCGGGGCCGTCCTCGTCGCGGCGCTGGGGCACGGCTGGCCCGCGGGCGCGGGTCTCGGCGCGTTCGTCGGCCTCGCCGCCCAGGCCGGCGACCTCGCCGAGTCGATGCTCAAGCGGGCCGCCGGAGTCAAGGATTCGGGCACCCTCATCCCCGGCCACGGCGGTCTCCTCGACCGCGTCGATTCGTTCCTCTTCGCGGCCCCGGTCGCGACCCTCTATGTCCTCGCGGTCTTCCGGTAGGCCCCGGCTCGGGGTCGCGGTCCTCGGCTCGACTGGGTCGATCGGTCGCCAGGCGCTCGACGTTCTCGGCCGCCTCGAGGATCGGTTCCGCGTCGTGGCCCTCGCGGCCGGCCGCAACGCCGACCTCCTCGCGAGCCAGGCCCGGCGGTTCCGGCCGGCCGCCGCCGCCCTCGCCGGCGGCGTCCTCGACCTCGACGCGCTCCCAGGTGGGACCGAGCGACTGGACGCGCCGGACGCGCTCGAGGTGCTCGCCGTCCGGCCGGACGTCGACATCGTCGTCGTGGGCACCGGCGGGATCGTCTCGCTCGGCCCGGTCCTCGCCGCCCTCGAGGCCGGCAAGGTCGTGGCGACCGCGAACAAGGAGACGCTCGTCGCCGGCGGTCACCTCGTGATGCCGCTCGCCCGGGCGCTCGCCGCGCGCACCGCGGCGGCCGCGCCCGACCCCAGCCGGGTCACCCCGCTCGGCTGGCTCCGGCCGATCGACTCGGAGCATTCCGCGATCTGGCAATCGCTGGCCGGCGAATCATCGCTGGCGATCGAGCGGCTGATCCTCACCGCGTCCGGCGGGCCGTTCCGCGACCTGCCGGCGGCCGCCCTGGCCGCGGTGACCCCGGAGCAGGCTCTCCGGCACCCGACGTGGACGATGGGGGCGAAGATCACGATCGACTCGGCGACGCTCGCGAACAAGGGGCTGGAAGTGATCGAGGCACGCTGGCTGTACGATGTCGGGTACGACGAGATCGACGTCGTCGTCCACCCCCAGAGCGTGGTGCACTCGGCCGTCCTCTTCCGCGACGGCTCGCTCAAGGCCCAGCTGGGCACCCCTGACATGCGCCTCCCGATCCAGTACGCCCTGACCTACCCCGAACGCGTCGCGTCGCCCGCCGCGCCGCCCGACCTGATCGCCACCGGCCGGCTCGAGTTCCTGCCGCCCGACGAGGCCCGGTTCCCGGCCCTCCGGATCGCCCGTCAAGCCGGCCGGATCGGGTCGCGCGCGAGCGCCGCGCTCATCGCGGCCGACGAGATCGCCGTCCGGCGCTTCCTCAACGGCTCGCTCGACTTCCCGGGGATTCCGGCCCTGCTCGAGACGGCCGTCGAGCGGTGGGGGAGCGGCGACCAGTCGCCCGATCTCGCGGCGCTCGTGGCCCTCGACGCCGAGGTTCGCGCCGGCTGCGCGGAGCTCCGACCGTGATCGACGCCGTTCAGAGCCTGATCACGATCGTCCTGTTCGTCTTCATCCTGGGCGTCCTCGTCATCGTCCACGAGCTCGGCCACTTCCTGACCGCCCGTCTGGCCGGGATCCGCGTCCACGAGTTCGGGATCGGCTTCCCGCCGCGGGCGAAGGTGCTGGCGAACGAGGGCGAGACCGTCTACACGCTCAACTGGCTGCCGATCGGCGGGTTCGTCCGCCTCGAGGGCGAGGATGGCGAGTCCGACGACCCGCGCTCCTTCACCCGGGCCGCCCTGCCGCTCCGCGAGATCGTGCTCGTCGCCGGCGTCCTGATGAACGTCTTGCTCGCGTTCGTCATCTTCTGGGGCGTCGCCTGGCTGGCGAACCCGACCGAGACGTGGACGATCGGCGAGGTCGTTCCCGACTCGCCGGCCCAGACCGCCGGCCTCCGGGCCGGCGACCGCCTCGTCTCGATCGACGGCACCCGCTACGACGCCTTCGAGACGACCCGATCGCTCACCGACGACCTGCGGATCGACGCCGGTCGGAAGGTCCGGCTCGGGTTCGTCCGCGACGGCTCGCTGCAGGAGGTCGACGTCGCGCTCCGGTCGCCCGGCCAGGTCTCGACGGTCGCGATCTGCGGCGAGGAGCCGCCGATCGAGCAGCCGCCGCTCGGCGTCTGCGGGCTGCGGGCCCGGCCCGACGGTCCGGCCGTGTCGCGCGGCCCCGTCGAGGCATTCGGCGTGGCCTCGAACCGACTCGCCTCCGCGTTCGGGCTCATCCTCGACGGCCTCCGCCAGCTCGGCGAGTCGATCGTCTCGCGACCGACCGAGGCGCCACCGGCGGCCGGCCCGGTCGGGATCGCGGCCGAGCTCGGCGACGTCTTCTGGCAGGCCGGCCCGATCTCGACGCTGATGTTCGCGGCCGTCCTCTCGGCCAACCTCGGCCTCGTCAACGTCCTGCCGTTCCCGCCGCTCGACGGGGGCCGGATGGTCGTCATCCTCGTCAAGGCGATCGCGAGCCGGGTCACCCGCGTCCTGTCGCGCCGGGGCGTGGACGCCGAGGGCGCGAACCGGCTCGGGATCCGACTCGAGCGGCTCACGTACCTGCTCGGGTTCGGGATGCTCATGGCCTTCCTCGTCTGGATCACCTACTTCGACATCACCGGCGGCATCCGCTGATGGTCGGCGACTTCGCTCGTCGACGGACGGTGACCGTCGACGTCGGCGGGGTGCCGGTCGGCTCGGACCATCCGATCGTCGTCCAGTCGATGACGAACACGGACACGGCGGATGTCGACGCGACCGCGCTCCAGGTCGCGCGTCTCGCCCATGCCGGAAGCGAGCTCGTCCGGGTGACGGTCAACACCGAGGCCGCGGCCGCCGCCGTGCCCGAGATCGTCCGTCGCCTCCACGGCCTCGGCGTCGCCGTCCCGATCGTCGGCGACTTCCACTACAACGGCCACCAGCTGCTGACGGCCTACCCCGAGACCGCCGCGGCCCTCGCGAAGTACCGGATCAATCCGGGCAACGTCGGCGCGAAGCGGCACGACGAGCACTTCGCCACGATCGTCCGGGTGGCGATCGACAACGACAAGCCGATCCGGATCGGGGTGAACTGGGGCTCGCTCGACCAGGCGCTGCTCACGGAGCTCATGGACGCGAACGCGCGACTCGCTGCCCCCCGCGACAGCCGCGACGTGCTGATCGAGGCGATGGTCCAGTCGGCGATGCGCTCGGCCGAGCTCGCGGAGTCGGTCGGGCTGCCGCACGACCGGATCATCCTGTCGGCCAAGGTGTCGGGCGTCCGCGACCTCGTCGAGGTCTATCGCCGGCTCGCCGATCGGTCGGACTATCCGCTCCATCTCGGGCTGACCGAGGCCGGCATGGGCGACAGGGGCGTCGTCGCCTCGACCGCGGGTCTGTCGCTCCTGCTCGCCGAGGGGATCGGCGACACGATCCGGGTCTCGCTCACGCCCGAGCCCGGCGCGCCGCGCGAGCGCGAGGTCGAGGTCGCCCAGCAGGTCCTCCAGTCGCTCGGTCTTCGCTCGTTCATGCCGCAGGTGTCGGCCTGCCCCGGCTGCGGCCGGACGACGTCGACGTTCTTCCAGGAGATGGCCCAGCAGATCCAGGGCTACCTCCGCGACCGGATGCCGGAGTGGCGCGAGGATCGGCCCGGCGTCGAGGAGCTTCGCGTCGCCGTGATGGGCTGCGTCGTCAACGGCCCGGGCGAGAGCAAGCACGCCGACATCGGGATCAGCCTGCCGGGCACGTTCGAGGAACCCGTCGCGCCGGTGTTCGTGGACGGGACGCTCCTGCGGACGCTTCGCGGCGAGGGCCTCGTCGAGGAGTTCGAGGCGATCCTCGAGGACTACGTCGACCGCCGGTTCCCGCGGCCCGGGGC
>DASTSC010000133.1:0-1607 GCA_035760905.1 Candidatus Limnocylindrales bacterium
AGATGCGTGCCCGGCTCGATCAGCGCCGCGATCGCCCGCGCCTGCGAGGCGAAGTCGATGCCTTCGCCGGGAGGGTTCGGCGGGTAGCCGGGCCGGTGGGGGACCACCAGTCGATACGCCTCGGCGAGCGGCCGTTGGGCCTCCCACGTCTGCCAGCCCGGAACGATCCCGCCGTGGACAAGCAGCAGCCGCGGCCCGCCCTCACCGACCCGTTCGACGTACATCGCTGGCAAGAGACGAGGCGCTAGGCGCCCGCGACCCAGGTCGAGTAGCGGGGCGGCCACTCGTCCGCGCCTCGTTCGCCGAGGACGGCCTCGTCCACGAGGAGCTCGAAGGCGCGGACGTCGTCGCGAACCGTCCACGGCCACGATGCCGCGAGCTGGTTGCGGCGGTCGCCTTCGACCGGCCGGGCTCGGCCGCGGACCGCGAACTCGTCCGGCCGGGCCGGGTCCATGTAGGTGTGGAGGGCGTACCGGCCGTCGGTCTCGAGGTCGGTCAGCTTCGACGACGGGTGGATGAAGATGAACAGGCCGCCGTCGCGGACCTGGATCGTCACCGGGTGGATCCGCGGCGGTTCGCTGTCGCGAACGGTGGCGAGGAGGACCTCCTCCGTGCCCGTACGCGCCAGGATCTCGACGGCCTTCTCCGCCAGCTTCGGTGCCTGCTCCGCGAACTCACCCCACGTCGCCACTATCTCGTCACCTCCGGTTGCGTCGAGGTCTGATGAGGAGGACCTCAGGAGCTCAGGATCGCGCCGTTTCGGAGGTCGTGCATTCGACAGACCGTGGCACCGCATCGGTTCCTCCGGCACTGGCGGCGGGCCCGAGGCGCGAAGGACACTGGGCCGTCGAGGGCGCCGGATCGTGCGCTCGAGGGGGAGGTCCACGATGAAGCGCCTGGTCGCAGGTTCGGTCGTCGCAACGGCTATCGGTGCGAGCGTCGCGCAGGCCGTTGCCCGGGGCAGGCAGGAGCGGGCCGCCGCTGCGTTCTACCGGCCGACCGGGACCCCGCAGCGGGTCGTGGTCGACGGACGCGAGTTCTGGCTGCCGATGATCATTCACCGGATGGACGGCTTCGGCTCGCTCCATCCGGCGTCGATGGCCGCGGCGCGCGAGCTGCTGCCGAGCGACGCCCTCGAGCCGGTCCGCTTGCCGGACGGCCGCGCGGCGGTCATGGTCACCGCCTTCCGGTACTACGAGCTGACCGACAGCGGGCCGGCCCGGACCGAGTCTGCCGAGCCGCCCTACGCGGAAGTCGCCGTCACGATCCTGGCCACGGTCGGTGGCCGCGCACCGCTGCTCTCGCTCGCGCTGATGGGCGCGCAGCTGACGCCAATGGCGGGCTACGTTCCGCACATGGCGGTGACCCATCGGCTTGCCCGCGATGGGGGCCGCGACGTGTGGGGTGTTCCGAAGTTCGTCGCCGACGTGGACTTCGTGGACGACGTCACGCTCCGCGAGGTCCGTCTCGCGGAGGGCGAGCGGCACATCCTCACGCTGACCGTGCGACCCACCGGGCGCCTACGGCTCAGCACCCAGCCGTCGGTGATGTACACGGTGCTCGACGGGCGGCTCATCGAGACGCGGATGCCGTCGGTCATCCAGTCG
>DASTSC010000134.1:0-31196 GCA_035760905.1 Candidatus Limnocylindrales bacterium
CCCTTCGCCCGCTCGACGGCCGCCCGCCAGCGGTCGATGAGCCGCGTCCGCTCCCGCTCGCCCATCGACGGCTCGAACCGCCGGTCGAGCCGCCACGTCGCGGCGATCTCGTCCGGACCCGACCAGACGCCGGTCGCGAGCCCGGCGAGGAAGGCCGCACCGAGCGCGGTGGTCTCGGTCACCGCCGGCCGCTCGACCGGGATCTCGAGCAGGTCGGCCTGGAACTGAAGGAGCGCGTCGTTGACGGCGGCACCTCCGTCGACCCGGAGTACGTCCAGCCTGGGTCCCGGGCCCGCATCGGCGACGATCGCGTCGAGGAGGTCCCGGACCTGGAAGGCGATCGAATCGACGGTCGCCCGGGCGATCTCGGCCAGCCCGGTCGCCCGTTCGAGCCCGATCACGAGCCCGCGGGCGTCGGGATCCCAGTGCGGCGCGCCGAGCCCGACGAACGCGGGCACGACGACGAGATCGGGGTTGCGCGCCGCCGACGCGGCGAGCGCCTCGACGTCGGCGGAGCGGGCGATCGCGCGCAGGCCATCGCGGAGCCACTGGACGGCGGCGCCGGCGACGAACACCGAGCCCTCGAGGGCATAGGCGGGCGGCGCGTCGGGGCCGAGTCGCCAGAGCACCGTGGTCAGCAGGCCGTGCCGCGACGGCACCGGCCGTTCGCCGGTGTTCCGCAGCAGGAACGCGCCGGTCCCGTACGTGTTCTTCGCGTCCCCGGGGGCCAGGCAGGCCTGCCCGAACATCGCCGCCTGCTGATCGCCGGCAAGGGCCGCGATCGGGATCGGCCGGCCGAACAGGTCGGGCTCGGTCTCGCCGAGGATGCCCGACGTCGGCCGGACCTCGGGCAGGAGCGCTGTCGGGACGTCGACGAGGCCGCACAGCTCCTCGTCCCAGGCGAGCTTGTGGATGTCGAACAGGAGCGTCCGGCTCGCGTTCGAGACGTCGGTGGCGTGGACCCGCCCGCCGGTCAGTCGCCACAGCAGGAACGAGTCGACGGTCCCGAAGGCGAGCTCGCCGGCCTCCGCGCGGGCCCGGAGGCCCGGGGCGGAGTCGACGATCTCGGCGATCTTCGGGCCCGAGAAGTAGGCGTCGAGCGGGAGGCCCGTCCGCTCCCGGAAGAGCGGCTCGTGCCCGGCGTCGCGAAGCGCCGCGCAGCGCGGCGCGGTGATCCGGCTCTGCCAGACGATCGCGGGCGCGACGGGGCGCCCGGTCGCCCGATCCCAGACGACGGTCGTCTCGCGCTGGTTCGCGATGCCGATCGCGGCGACGTCCGCGGCTTCGACCCCGGCCGCGGAGATCGCCTCGCGCGCCGTGGCGAGCTGGCTCGACCAGATCTCCTCGGGGTCGTGGGTGACGTGGCCGGGCGCCGGGAAGCCCTGCCGGAACTCCCGCTGGGCCGCGGCGATGGGCCGACCGTCGCGGTCGAAGACGATCGCCCGTGACGAGGTGGTCCCCTGGTCGAGGGCGAGGACCACCGTCACCTGGCGGCTCCGGCGCCCGCGGCGGCCGCGGCGGCTGCGGGATCCCCGGCCTGCGCGGGGACGTCGTACTCGCGGTGGGCATCGGCGAGGTAGGCCTCGACCTCCCGGGCCTGGCGCGCGGCATCCCAGCCGAGCTCGGCCCCGACGATCGCCGCGACCCGTGGCGCGATCGCGGCACCGCGGTCCGGCAGGAGCGTCGCCAGGCGGGTCCGGCGGGCGAGGACGTCGTCGAGCGAGAGCGCGAGCTCCTCGCGGACGGCCCAGCGGACCTCGGCCTCGAGCTGGCCGACGTCCGGCCCGAGTCGCTCCTCCGTCCCGTGGCCGACGATCCCCTGGGCCTCGGTGCCGTGGCGCTCGACGAGACGCGTGGCGACGTCCGCCGGCAGGCCGCACTCCCGCGCGAGCCGCTCCGCCAGCGCGTCGAGCGAGCCCTGCGGGGCCGCGCCGAGGAGCGGGATCTCGTGCGTTCGCGACGGGCGGCGACGCGCCTCCTCGCCCCCGAGCGCGGCCTCCACGGCGTCGCGGGCGATGAGCCGGTACGTCGTGAACTTGCCGCCCGCGACCCGGACGAGCCCCGACGGGTCGCGCCAGACGCGGTGCTCCCGGCTCAGCGAGACGGTCGATCCCGGTCGGCGGCTCGACGGCCCCTGCCCGGGCGCCGCGACGAGCGGCCGCAGCCCGGCGTACGCGCCGACCGCGTCCGACGGGCGCAGGTCGAGCTCGAGCGTCCGGTTCACGAGCTCGAGGATCGCCCTCGTCTCGACGCCTGTCGGAGCCGGCCGGTCGGGGGGTCCCGCGTCCGGGTCGTCGGTCGTGCCGACGACCCACGCGCCGGGCCAGGGAACGATGAACAGGACGCGACCGGGGATCCGGAGCGTCATGCCGGACGCGATCGGGATCCGCTCTCGGGGAAACACGAGGTGCGAACCGCGGCTCGGCACGATCGTCGCCTCGCCGGCCGGCCACGGCCCGTCGGACCGACCTGCCCAGACGCCCCGCGCGTCGACGATCCGCTCGGCCCGGATCTCGAGCTCCGCGTCCCCGATCGCGTCGCGTGCGCGGACACCGATCGCCCGTCCCTCGCGGTCGGTCAGGAGCCCGGTCGCGGCCACCCGGGTCGCGGCGAGGGCACCGGCGGAGATCGCGGTCCGGGCGACCGTCACGACCATCCGCGCGTCGTCCTCGACGCCGTCGTGGTAGACGATCCCCGCCCGGAGGCCCCTCCGGCGGAGCATCGGCGCCCGTTCGAGGGTCGCGCCGGCGGACAGGTGCTCCGAGAAGCCGCCGTCGCGCGCCGCGCCGAGCAGGTCGTAGAGGAGGAGGCCGGAGCCGTAGAACGCGTGGTGGACGAACGGCAGCCCGTAGACCGGGAAGAGGAACGGCTCGAGGCGGACGAGGTGCGGCGCGAGCTCGAGGAGCCGCGACCGCTCGGCGAGGGCCTCGCGAACGAGGTGGAAGCGGAACGTCTCGAGATAGCGCAGGCCGCCGTGGATGAGCCGCGACGACCGCGACGAGGTCCCCACCGCGAGGTCGTCACGCTCGATGAGCGCCGCCCGGAGCCCGCGCGAGACGGCGTCGAGGAGCGCGCCGGCGCCGACGATCCCGCCGCCGACCACGAGCACGTCCCAGCGCTCGTCGGCGAGGGCGCGGAGCGCCGCACTCCGGCGTTCGAGTGGGACCGGCTCGATCACGATCGAACCCTACCCGAAGGCGCCGTGACCGCCCGGGCACTGTGGCTCCCCGCCGGCGTTGGCGGCAGCTGCTCGATTTCCAGTCTCATCGGACAGGATTCGTCCACCGGGAAAGCTCTCACCTCGCCGGCGCCGTATGGACGCCAGAGCGATGCGTGCTGGCGGATGACAGGGCCGCCGAGGGATCGCCGATCGGCCTCGGAGGTCGCCACCCCGCCCACGAGCCCCGCAATCCGGGGGATTCTGTCCAATGCCGTCGGAATTCCGAACGGATCGGGGCGGAGCAGGTTGGTGGCCTCGAACGCACACGTGCGTCAGGACCAAACGCGACGCCGCCGACGGCCAGGCTGGTGCATCAACGCCCTCGTGCTTCGGGACCGAGCGCGAAGCGGCGGCGGTCAGGCCCCGGCGCCGACCGGAACGCGATCGCCCGCGCCGGCTCCTCGTCCCTCCGACTCCGACCCCGCCGAGCCCGTGGCGACGATCTCGCGGATGCTCGACTCGAGGACCCGCCGCGCGTCGTCCGGCAGGCCGGCATCGGTGATCAGGACGTCCGCCTCGTCGAGACGGGCGATCGAGCTGATGCCCACGACGCCCCACTTCGTGTGATCTGCCACGACGACGAGCCGGCGGCCAGTCTCGATGAGGGCCCGGTTCGCTTCGGCCTCGAGGAGGTTCGGCGTCGTGAAGCCGGATCGGGCGGCCATGCCGTGGACGCCCATGAAGACGATGTCGACGTGGATCGTCCGGAGCGCCGCGACCGCGAACGGTCCGACGAGCGCGTCCGACGGCGTTCGGACCCCGCCGGTGAGGATGATCGTGTGGTCCGACCGACCGGCCTGGTAGAGGACGTCCGTCACCGGGACCGAGTTCGTCACGATGGTCAGGCGAGGAATCTCGGTCAGCCGCCTCGCGAGGGCGTAGGTCGTCGTCCCGGCCGACAGGGCGACGGCCGAACCCGGTTCCACGTAGGCCGCCGCCGCCTCCGCGATCGCCTCCTTCTCGACCTGCTGGAGGGCGGACTTCGCCTTGAATCCCGGCTCGAACAGGGCGCCCTCGGCGAGCGCCGTCGCGCCGCCGTGGACCTTCTCGAGGAGGCCGCGGTCGTGCAGGACCTCGAGGTCGCGCCGGACGGTCATGTCGGACACGCCGAGCTCGCGCACGAGGTCGGCCACCTTCACCCCGCCCTCCTCGCGGACGCGGGCGAGGATGAGCGCCTGTCGCTGTCGCGCAAGCACGTTCCGCCTCCCTCTCTGCCCAGAGCCGGCCGGCTGCCAGCCGACAGCATCGCCCGACGGCCCCACAGAAGTCAACGGATTCCGACGTGGATCCACGCAACATTCTGTCCGAAGTCCTTGACAGCGGCCGTCCGGCGCCCGGACAATCGCACAGGTTTGTCGGTTTCTGTTTGGCTCGAGGAGGAGCAACATGGCCGAGTCCGACACCCCGCGAGCACCGTCGCCTCTTGACCTGGCCGTCCGGGCAATCAGCCGCCGGGACGTCCTCAAGGGTGCCGTGGGCGTCGCGGGCATCGCGGCAACGAGCGGGATCCTGGCGGCCTGCTCCGGCGGCGCTTCGCCGGCAGCGAGCTCCGCGGCACCGGCGGCGAGCAGCGCCGCTCCGGCATCGAGCGCGCCGGCGAGCGCGGCGCCGAGCGTCGGGGGATCGATCACCGTCGGTTCCAACTACTCCGACGAGGTCCCCAAGAAGGTCTTCGCGAACATCATCGACACGTTCACGAAGCAGAGCGGCGTCCAGGTCAAGGTGAACACCGTCGACCACGGGACGTTCCAGGACCAGATCAGCTCATACCTCCAGGGGACGCCCGACGACGTCTTCACCTGGTTCAGCGGCTTCCGGATGCGGTTCTTCGCCGCCCAGGGCCTCGCAACCGACATCAGCGATGTCTGGAGCAAGGTCGGGTCGCACTTCAGCGACGCCTTCAAGGTCGGCTCGACGGGCGACGACGGGAAGCAGTACTTCATCCCGATCTACAACTACCCGTGGGCCGTCTTCTATCGAAAGAGCGTCTTCGCCGACAAGGGCTACCAGATCCCGGCGACGCTCGACGACCTCAAGTCGCTCAGCACGCAGATGCAGAAGGACGGCCTCGTCCCGTTCGCCTTCGGCGACAAGGACGGCTGGCCGGCGATGGGGACCTTCGACATCCTCGACCTCCGGCTCAACGGCTACGACTTCCACGTCGGGCTGATGGCCGGCAAGGAGAAGTGGACCGACCCGAAGGTGCAGCAGGTCTTCACGACCTGGAAAGAGCTCCTCCCGTTCCACCAGGAGGGCGCGCCCGGCCGAACCTGGCAGGACGCCGCCCAGGCGCTCGTCCAGAAGAAGGCCGGCATGTATCTGCTCGGGATGTTCGTCTCGCAGCAGTTCCAGGCCACGAACAACAAGGCCGACCTCGAGGACCTCGACTTCTTCCCGTACCCGAGCCTGGGGACGCAGTACGACGCCGAGAAGGCGCTCGACGCGCCGATCGACGGCCTGATGATCAGCGCCCACTCGCCGGACCTCCAGAAGGACCTCGACGCGGCCAAGGCCTTCCTCGAGTACATCGCCGATCCGAAGACGCAGGTCGACTGGGTGACACAGGACCCGAGCAACGTCGCCGCGGCCAAGGACGCCGACACGAGCAGCTACAGCCCGCTTCAGAAGAAGGCGGCCCAGCTGATCGGCGACGCCCAGCGGATCACCCAGTTCCTCGACCGGGACACGAACCCGAACTTCGCCGGCGCGAACGGCATGCAGGCCTTCCTGCTCGACTTCCTCAAGAACCCGAACCAGGACCTCGGCTCGTTCACGAACAAGATCCAGAGCTTCTGGGACACGCTCTAGGAGACGTCTCCCACCGACCGCTCTAGACTCAGCCCACTGTGGCCGACCGAGTGACCGACGTCGCCCCCGCCCTTCCCGATCAGTCCGGGAGGACGGGGGCGACTGTCATCGGTCGCGCGCGTCGCCGGTACAGCGTCCTGACGGCCGGTGACAAGGTCGTCCTGGGTCTCATGATCGGGATCCCGCTGTTCTTCGACCTCGCCCTCATCTGGGGCCCGACGATCGCCTCGATCGTCCTCTCGTTCACGAACTGGAACGGGGTCGAGCCGCTCGACAAGATCAAGGTCGTCGGGACCTCCAACTACGAGTACCTGATCACCGGCTACCCGTTCTTCTGGCCGGCGCTCTGGCACAACATCCTGTGGCTGCTCGTGCTCATGTTCGTTGCGACGCCGATCGGGATGCTGCTCGCGGTCCTGCTCGATCGGGAGATCGCCGGAACGCGCATCTACCAGAGCATCTTCTACCTGCCGGTCGTCCTCTCGCTCGCGATCATCGGCTTCATCTGGGAGCTCCAGTACGCGCCCGAGCAGGGCTTCATCAACAACGTGCTCGGGCGTACGGCGAACGACAACCTCATCGACTGGCTGGGCAACCCGAGCCTCAACATCTGGGCCGTGCTCGTCGCCGCGACCTGGCGGCACGCCGGCTACGTCATGGTCCTCTACCTGGCCGGCCTCAAGAGCGTCGATCCGACGCTCAAGGAGGCGGCCGCCATCGACGGCGCGACCGCCTGGCAGACGTTCCGGCGGGTGACGTTCCCGGTCATGCAGCCGATCAACGTCGTGGTCGTCGTCGTGACCACGATCGAGTCGCTCCGGGCGTTCGACATCGCCTACGTCATCAACCGCGGCAAGAACGGCCTCGAGCTCCTCTCGACGCTCATCACGAACAACAGCATCAGCGAGTCGAACCGGATCGGTTTCGGGTCCTCGATCGCCGTCGTGCTGCTCGTGGTCTCGCTCGTGCCGATCGTGATCTTCCTCTCGCGGATGATGCGGGAGCAGGAGACATGACCTCGACCGCGGCGCCGGCGATGGCATACGCCGAGGGCGAGAGCGCGGCAGGTCGCGTCCGGTCGGGCAGGCCGCAGAGGAACGGCCTCGTCCACGTCTTCCTCATCGTCATGGCCGCGCTCTGGCTGTTCCCGCTGGCGTGGGCCGTCTACCAGTCGTTCCGCACGTACGGCGACACTGCCGCGAACCCGGTTGGGTTGCCGCAGGAGCTGACCGTCCAGAACTACATCGACGCGTGGAACCAGGCGGAGCTTCCGCACTTCTACCTCAACACGCTGCTCGTCACGATCCCGGCCGTCATCGTCGTCCTGTTCGTCGCGTCGATGGTCGCCTTCGCGCTCACGAAGTTCAACTTCCGGTTCAACCTCTGGCTGCTCATGCTGTTCACCGCCGGCAACCTGCTGCCGCCGCAGGTCATCATCGTCCCGCTCTTCCGGATCTACCTGACGATCCGGGGCATCCCCGAGCCGCTCAGCGACAACGGCCTGCTCTACGACCAGTACATCGGGATCATCCTCATCCACATCGTCTTCCAGATGGGCTTCTGCATCTTCGTCCTGGGGAATTACATGCGGACGCTGTCGCGCGAGCTCGTCGAGGCCGCCCAGGTCGACGGCGCCGGCATCTGGACGGTGTACAGCCGGGTGATCCTGCCGCTCTGCCGGCCCGCCCTCGCCGCGCTCGCGACGCTCGAGTTCACGTTCATCTACAACGACTTCTTCTGGGCCCTCCTCTTGATGAGCCACGGTGATCGCCGGCCGATCACCTCGGCGCTCAACAACCTCACGGGGCTGTTCTTCTCGAACACGAACCTCCTCGCGGCGGGCTCGATCCTCGTCGCGATCCCCACGATCGTCGTCTTCATCGCGCTCCAGAAGCAGTTCGTCCGAGGCCTCGCGCTCGGCTCGACGAAGGGCTAGCTCGGGCGTCGCCGTGGGCATCCTCGCGCCGGATCGACTCGGCCGGTCCGCGACCGCATCGCCGCCGTGGGAGTCGCCGACGCTCGTGTCGGTCGGCCGGCTGCCGATGCATTCGGTCCCCCACGCCGATCGCCTCCCGCTCGACGGCCGCTGGCGGTTCCAGCTCCTCCATCGACCCACCGACGAGCCGAGCGCCGACTGGCGCGAGGTCGACGTTCCCGGCTGCTGGACGATGCAGGACACGTTCGACAAGCCGCACTACACGAACGTCCAGATGCCGTTTCCGAACCGGCCGCCGAACGTTCCGGACGAGAACCCGACGGGGGTGTACGAGCGGACCTTCACGCTGCCCGACCGCTGGGCCGGCCGGCGGGTCGTCCTCCACGTCGGCGCGGCCGAGAGCGTGCTGTCGGTCTCGCTCAACGGACGGGACGTCGGCCTCTCGAAGGACTCCCACCTCGCCGCGGAGTTCGACCTCACGCCGTACCTCCGTGCCGGCGAGAACGAGCTTCGGCTGACCGTCGTGAAGTGGTCCGACGCGTCGTTCGTCGAGGACCAGGACCAGTGGTGGCACGGCGGGATCACCCGGCCCGTCTTCCTCTACGCGACCGCGCCCGTCCACCTTGCCGACGTTCGCGCGATCGGCGGCCTCGCCGACGACCTGGCGACGGGCACGCTCGACGTCCGCGTCGCCGTCGGCTACGGGCCGGACGGCCCCGAGCCCGGCTGGCGGGTCGACGTCGCCCTCCTCTCCCCGGCTCTCACCCTCGTTCGCGAGGAGACGGGCGAGGCCGAGGTCGTCGATGCGGCGCTCGCTGCGCGGGTGACGCCCGAGGACCACGCGCTCAAGGACCGGGTCGCCGCCGGCGAGCCGATCTCGGCCGCGGACGAGGCCCGGTGGCCCGCCCTCCTGCCGCGCCTCGCCCCGCCGGCCGACGGCATCGCCCGCTGGTCGTTCGAGCTTCCCGAGGCCGAACCGTGGACGGCCGAGACACCCTCGCTCTACACGCTCGCGGTCCGTCTCCGTTCGCCCGACGGCGAGGTCGTCGAGGAGACGAGCGTCCGCGTCGGCTTCCGCCGCGTCGAGGTCCGTGGCCTCGACCTGCTGATCAACGGCCGCCGCGTGTTCATCCGCGGCGTGAACCACCACGACTTCGACCGGCGGACCGGGCGCGTCGTCACGCCGGAGGGCCTCCGCGCGGACCTCGTGCTCATGAAGCAGTTCGGGTTCAATGCCGTTCGGACCTCGCACTACCCGCCGGATCCCGCGTTCCTCGACCTGACCGACGAGCTCGGGCTCTACGTCGTCGACGAGGCCGACATCGAGTCGCACGCCTATTACCAGGCCCTCTGCGACGACGTTCGCTACCTCCCGACCTGGGTCGAGCGGACGGCGCGAATGGCGATCCGCGACAAGAACCATCCGTCGGTCATCCTCTGGTCGCTCGGCAACGAATCGGGCTACGGGGCGAACCACGACGCCTCGGCCGGCTGGCTCCGCCGCTACGACCCGTCGCGGCCGCTCCACTACGAGGGCGCGATCCGGTTCGACTGGGCGAGCGAGCAGACCGCGAGCGACATCACCTGCCCGATGTACCCGCCGATCCAGGCGATCGTCGACCATGCCCGGTCCGGACTCCAGCGCCACCCGCTGATCATGTGCGAGTACTCGCACGCGATGGGCAACTCGAACGGGACCCTCGCCGAGTACTGGGACGCGATCGAGACGACGCCCGGGCTCCAGGGCGGCTTCATCTGGGAGTTCTGGGACCACGGCCTCGTCCAGCGGCTGGCCGACGGCACGACCCGCTGGGCCTATGGCGGCGACTTCGGCGACGAACCGAACGACGGCAACTTCTGCCTCGACGGGGTGGTCTGGCCGGATCGCCGGCCGAAACCGGCGCTCTGGGAGCACAAGGCGCTCGCAGCGCCGATCGCGGCGCACGCCGCGGGACCCGACATCGAGGCGGGCCGGATCGAGCTCGTCAACCGGCAGCACTTCCGCGACCTGTCGTGGCTGGCCGGGCGATGGGAGCTGGCGGTGAACGGCGACGTCCGTGCCCGCGGCAGCCTCGTCCTGCCCGACGCCGGCCCGGGCGAGTCGGGCCCGGCGGAGCTCGTCGGCTGGGAGGCGCCAGCGGAGGCGCCCGAGACGTGGCTGACCCTTCGGTTCGAGACCGCGGAGGATCGGCCGTGGGCGCCGGCGGGCTTCGAGGTCGGCTCGCTCCAGTGGCGTCTCGACACCGTCCCGGCCGAGACCGAGTCGTCGCCCCGCGGAACGGCCGCGGAGGATGGACCGCCGGTCGAGGTGGATCGCGACGGGCTCCTCCTCCATCCCCAGCTCGCGCGCGGCCCGACGCTCTCGCTCTGGCGGGCTCCGACCGACAACGACCGGATCGGCGGGCTGGCCGCGCGCTGGGAGGCGCTCGGCGTCGTCGCCCCCGCGCGACGGCTCGTCTCGGTCGAGCGCGAGGGCAGGTCGACCGTGGTCCGATCGGCGTACGAGACGGCGGCGGGCGTCGCCGGGCACGTCCAGCGACTCACGCCGCTCGCCGATGGCGGCATCCGCGTCGACGAGCGCGTCGAGCTTCCTGACGGCCTCGATGACCTCGGCCGGGTCGGCACGATGCTCGAGGTCGTGGCGGGCCTCGACGACGTCGCGTGGTACGGGATCGGTCCGGTCGAGACGTACCCCGACCGGCGGCGGGCCGGGTTCGTCGGTCGCTGGTCCTCGACCGTCGGCGAGCAGCACGTGCCGTACGTTCGCCCCCAGGAGAGCGGCGGCCACGCCGACGTCCGCTGGCTCGAGCTGCGGTCGGCGGACGGGACGGGCCTCCGGATCGAGCTCGACCGGCCACGCCAGGTGGCGGCCACGCGGTTCCGGGCGGAGGATCTCGCCGCGGCGACGCACGATGTCGAGCTGACGCCCAGGGCCGAGACCGTCGTCCATCTCGACGCCGCCCACCGCGGCCTCGGGACGGCGAGCTGCGGACCGGACACGCTGCCCGAGTACCGCCTCGGCGCCGGTGTCCACGAGTGGTCCTGGACGCTGCGGTCGGCCCCGGCCGATCGATGACCGCTGCCGCCGAGTTCGACGCCGAAGCGCGCGTCTTCCACCTCCACAACGGCCTCGTCAGCTACCTCCTGCGGGTCCTCGACGACGGGTCGCTCGCCCACGTCCACTTCGGCGCGCCGCTCGCCAGCGGCGCGCCGTACGGCCACCTCGCGCCGCCCGCCGACGCGACGTTCGAGAACCGCCTCGGCGCGGCGATCCCGCTCGAGCTCCCGTCGGCCGGCCGCGGCGACTACCGCGTCCCCGCGATCGAGGTCGTCCGTCCCGACGGCTCGCGGGTCCTCGCGCTCCGCTACGTCGACCACCGGATCGAGCCCGGCAAGCCGGCGCTCGAGGGGCTGCCGTCGACGTACGTCGAGTCGCCCGACGAGGCCGTGACGCTCACGGTCCGCGTCTCGGACGAGCCCTCGGGAATCGACGTCGAGCTGACCTGGACGCTCTTCGCCGACCGTCCGGTCGTCAGCCGCGGCGTCCGCGTCCGAAACGCCGGCTCCGAGCCGGTCCGGGTCGAGACCCTCATGAGCGCCACGCTCGAGCTGCCGGACGCGGACTGGACGCTCGTCCATCTGGCGGGTGGCTGGGCCGGCGAGCGGCACGTCGTGGAGGAGCCGCTGACGCCCGGCCGGCACGGGATCGGCAGCACGCGCGGCGGGTCGAGCCATCAGCACAACCCGTTCCTCGCGCTGAGACGGACCTGGACGACCGAGGCGGCCGGCGAGGCGTACGCGCTCAGCCTCGTCTACTCCGGCAACTTCCTCGCCGAGGCCGAGGTCGACGAGCACGCGGCGGTGCGGGCCCGGATCGGGCTCCACCCGGACACGTTCGCCTGGCACCTCGACCCGGGCGACTCGTTCAGCGCGCCCGAGGCGGTGCTCGCCTGGAGCGGCACGGGACTCGCCGCCCTGAGCGACGCGCTCCACGACCTCTTCCGATCGCGCCTCGCCCGAGGGCCGTGGCGGGACCGGCCGCGGCCGGTGCTGCTCAACAACTGGGAGGCGACGTACTTCGACTTCGACGAGGCGAGGCTCGTCGAGATCGCGAGCCGGGCGCGGGACCTCGGCGTCGAGCTGTTCGTGCTCGACGACGGCTGGTTCGGCCGCCGCGACGACGACACGAGCTCGCTCGGCGACTGGTTCGTCGACCGGCGCAAGCTGCCGAACGGGATCGACGGGCTCGCCCGGCGGATCGAGGCGCTCGGCCTCCGGTTCGGGATCTGGATCGAGCCCGAGATGGTGAGCGAGCGGAGCGAGCTGTTCCGGGCCCACCCGGGCTGGGCGATCGGGGTCCCCGGCCGGCCGCGGACCGAGGGCCGCAACCAGTACGTGCTCGACATGGGTCGCCCCGAGGTCGTCGACCACCTGTTCGGCGTCCTCGCCGAGCTGCTCGGGAGCGCGCCGATCTCCTACGTGAAGTGGGACTGGAACCGCTACCTGACCGAGCCGTTCGGCGTCCCGTTGCCCGCCCACCGCCAGGGCGAGTTCTTCCATCGCTACGCCCTCGGGCTCTACGACCTCTACCGGCGGCTCACCGAGGCGTTTCCGGAGGTCCTGTTCGAATCGTGCGCCGGCGGCGGCGGCCGGTTCGACCCTGGCCTCCTGGCGTTCGCGCCGCAGGCCTGGACGAGCGACGACACCGATGCGATCGAGCGCCTCCGGATCCAGTGGGGAACCTCCCTCGCCTACCCGCTCTCGTCGATGGGCGCCCACGTCTCGGCGGTTCCGAACCACCAGGTCGGCCGTGTCACCCCGCTCGCCACCCGCGCGGCCGTCGCGTTCTTCGGCGTCTTCGGCTACGAGCTCGACGTCACGAGGTTCACGGACGAGGAGCGACGGGCGGTGGCGGACCAGGTTCGCTTCTACAAGACGCATCGCGAGCTGTTCCAGTACGGCCGGTTCCGGCGGCTGCGGAGCCCGTTCGAGGGTGAGCGGAACGTCGTCGCCTGGATGGTGCTCGCCGAGGACGCGCGGACGGCGATCATGGGCACGTACGTCGTGCTCAATCCGCCCGCCCCGGGATCGGTCCGCGTCCGGCCGGTCGGCCTCGACCCCGATGCGCGCTATCGGATCGACACGTGGCCCGACCGGACGAGCGGACGGGAGGGCATCCCGGTCCGCGGCGGCGACGAGCTGATGGCGATCGGGCTCGACCTCGGCTCCGACCGCTGGGACGTGGCGGGCCGCGGCGACTTCGCCGCCCGTCTGTTCGTGCTGCGGGCCGAGTAGAGACTGCGCGCGATGAGCGCCACCGCCGCGACCGCCGGCCCGACGATTCGCGCCACCGGGCTCGGCCGCCGGTTCGGCGAGGCGTGGGCCGTCCGGAACCTCTCGTTCGACGTCGCGCCGGGCGAGGTCCTCGGCCTGCTAGGACCGAACGGCGCGGGCAAGACGACGACGGTCCGGATGCTGACAGCGCTCATCGCCGCGACCGAGGGCAGCGCCTCGATCGACGGCCGCGACGTTCGGCGGGACGCCGAGGACGTGAGGCGTCGCGTCGGCGTCCTGACGGAGACACCGGGGCTGTACGAGAAGCTCTCGGCCCGCGCGAATCTCGCCTTCTTCGGCCGCCTCCATCGTCTCCCCTCCGACGTCGCCGACGAGCGCATCCGCCGTCTCCTGACGCTGTTCGACCTGTGGGACCGCCGCGACGAGCCGGCGGGAACCTTCAGCAAGGGGATGAAGCAGAAGCTCGCGATCGCCCGGGCGCTCCTCCACGAGCCGGCGGTGCTCTTCCTCGACGAGCCGACCGCGGCGCTCGACCCGGAGGCAGCCTTCATCGTCCGCGACGCGATCTCGCGGCTTCGCGCGGCCGGCCGCACGATCGTCCTCGCCACGCACAACCTCGACGAGGCCGGCCGGCTGTGCGATCGCATCGCGTTCATCCGCGGCGGCCTCCTTCGGATCGACTCCCCGGCGCGGCTCCGGGACGAGGCGGGCCGCGGGCGTGTGAGCGTGCTCTTCGCCGCCCGGGCGGACGGGCTCGCCGAGGCCGCCCTCGGGGTCGCGGGCGTCCGGGCGGCGACCGCGAGCGACGGCCGGCTCGACGTCGACGTCGACGACCCGGAGCAGGTCACGCCGGCCCTCGTCCGCACCCTCGTCGGAGCCGGGGCCGCGATCCTGGAGGTCCGCCGCCAGGCGGCGACGCTCGAGGACGTCTACTTCGAGGTCATGGGCGTCCGGCCGGGCGCCGGCGGAGAGCTCGACTGATGCGGCCCGACATCCTCCGCGCGGTCATCGGCCGGGAGTTCGCCGAGCTCGTCCGGAACCGGCTCCTGCTGTTCACGATCATCGTCCCGCCGGCGCTGCTGACGGTCGCCCCGCTCGTCGTCGGGACGCTCGTCCAGGGCGGCGAGCGCTCGCTCCCCGAATCGCTCCTTCGCCAGATCATCGCCCAGCGCCCGGACTGGTCGTCGTTCAGCCCGCGAGAGCTCGCTGCCGCGTTCGCGATCCAGCAGTTCCTCATCTACTTCCTGATCCTGCCGGCCTACATCCCGCTCGCGGTCGCCTCGTTCTCGATCATCGGCGAGAAGCAGTCGCGCAGCCTCGAGGCGGTCCTCGCGACGCCGATCCGGACGTCCGAGCTGCTCGCCGGCAAGGCCGTCGCGGCGCTCGTGCCGGGACTCCTCGCCGGCTGGCTGACGTACGTCGTGTTCGCGACGCTCGCCCGGATCCAGTACGGGCCGAACCTCGTCGCGGTCGTCTCTGACCCGTCGTGGCTCGCCGGCGTCTTCCTGCTCGGTCCGGCGATCGGGCTCCTCTCGGTCGTGGCCGGGATCATCGTGAGCTCGCGGGTGAACGATCCCCGGACGGCCCAGCAGATCGGCGGCGTGATCATCGTCCCGATCGTGGCCCTCACGATCCTCCAGTCGACCGGGACGATCATCGTCGGCGCGAGCGGGTACGCCGTCGCCGCGATCGTGGTGGCTGCCGTCGCGGTCGCCGGGCTCCGCCTCGGGGTCGCGCTCTTCGGGCGCGAGACGATCCTGACCCGCTGGCGGTAGCCGGAGCCGGGCTCAGCCCGAGGCCTCGAGCGCGAGGAGGATCGCGCCACCGACGACGAGCGCCGCCGCGCCCAGCCGGCCGAGGGCGTCCGCGCCACGTGCCTCGCGCATCCGGAGCGTTCCCCAGGCGGACGCGACGACGATCGCGGACTCGCGGAGGGGCGCGACCGCGCTCAGCGGCGCGAGCGTGTAGGCGCCGAGGACGAGAAGGTACGCCCCGAGCGCGAGGGTGCCGCCGAGCGCACCGAGGGCGAGCTCTCGCCGCGGACGTTCGGTCGGGCCGCCGTCCACCGACACCCCCGATCTCCGCCACATCGTCCACGCGACCAGCACGACCGCGCCGACCGCGAACAGGATCGCGCCGTAGATCCAGGGCTCGGTCGTCCGCGCCCCCACCCGGTCGACCGCCGAGTACGCGGCGATCGAACAGCCGGTGAGCGCGGCGAAGGCGACGGCCGGTCCCTCGCCCGTCGCGAGCCCGGCACGAACGAACCGCCACGGCCGCTGGAGCGCGAGCAGGCCGACGAGCAGCAGCGCGACGCCGGCCGCGCCGAGTGGCTGGAGTCGCTCCCCGAGCACGAGGACGCCCGCCCCGACGGCGAGCAGCGGCGCCGTCCCGCGCGCGATCGGGTAGACGAGCGACAGGTCGCCCCGGCGGTAGGCGGCCGAGAGCAGCGCGAAGTAGATCGCCTCGAGGACGCCGGACACGGTGCCGAGGACGAACGCCTCGGGCGGAATCGATGGTCGGCCGATGGCGAGCCAGCCGACGATCGCGAGTGGCGCCAGCACGAGCGCGGACGCCGCCATCGCGACCGCGGATCGACGCAGCGGATCGCCGGCGGTCTTGATCACGACGTTCCACGCCACGTGGAGGGCGGCCGCGACGAGGACGAGGAGGAGTGCGAGCGAGCTCACGCCCGGATCATGAGGGTCGGGGCTGGTGCGCCGCCGGGCAGGTGCGGGTGGGCCCGTTCCCGGCAGCCGGGCGTAACGGCGACGGAGTCCCCGTCGGGGGCGGCTCCAGGTCGCGTTTTCCCGCGACGCGGGACGTCCGACGGCGGAGCTCGCTCCCGGCCGCCGTTACGCCCGTTTCGCGGGAATGCGGCGGCCGAGGGCACGGCCGGATCAGCTTCCCGTTACCGTCACGCCCGTTTCCTGGGAACGCCGAGCAGCGGCCGCGGGGCCGGCGTGCGAACCGCGTCAGCGAGCGATGTCGCGCCGCCGCACGCCCCACGCGCCGAGGCCCACGCCGACCACGAGGATGACGAGGCTCGCCACGACGCCGGTCGCGTCCCAGGTCCCGACCATCGGCTCGCCGAAGTGGGCCGTCAGCGCGAGCTGGTGGACCGCCTCCGGCAGCTTGAGCGCAGGCGCCAGGAGGTCGACGAGGTACGTCGCGACGACCACGAGCGCGGCAATCTCCGCGGCGAGCGACGTCCGCCACAGGCCTCCGACCGCGAAGCCGACGCCGACGATCGCGGCCGAGTAGAGGCCGAGCGCGACGGACCCGACGAGCGGACGGCTCGCGTCGAGGCCGCCCGCCGCCGCCCCGAGCCCGATGCCGGCCGCGAGCAGGACGGTCATGACGACGATCGCGACGACGGCGCCGACCGCGCCCGCGACGAGCCAGCGCGCGCGCGACAGCGGCGTCGTGAGGATCGCCTCGAGCCGGCCACCGGTCTCGTCGGACGCCCACTTCGAGACGAACGTCGCGCCGGCGAACCCGGCCGCGATGTAGAAGAGCTGGGCGTAGAGCTGGAGGAAGCCGCCCGCCGACGCGAGGTCGAAGTTCGGGAAGACCACCTCGAACGCCCCGACGAGGCTCGGGTCGTTCGCGAGCTGGGCCGTCATCGACTTCACGATCGAGGCCAGGAGCGCGCCGAAGACGAAGAGGCCGATCCCCCAGGCGAGCGCCCGCGGCAGCTGTTCGCCGAAAGCCCGCGAGACCGGGCCGCGCACGCCGAGGACGTCGGCCGGCAGCGTGGGCAGGCCGAGCCCGGCGGTGATCCCGAGGTCGCGGCGGGCGAAGAGCTCGATCCCGATCGCGAGGAAGGCGAGCGCGACGAGACCGACGAGCGCGAGGCCCGCCCAGTCGTACTCGCCGATGAGCGCGATGTGGTCGTGGGTCCAGTGGAACGGACTGAGCGTCGCGACCGGACCGAGGATCTCGAGGCCGTTCGTGACCCAGAGGACGATCATCGCGAGCGCCGCGACGCCCGCCGACCCGGCCCGGCCGAGGATCGGCGACAGGGCGAGGGCGAGGCCGCCGAAGAAGAGGGCGATGAACCCGACCCACAGGGCGAACCCGATCGCCCCGAGCGGTGGGACCGGGTCGCCGAGCGACGGGTTGCCGTAGACGTTCGAGCTGATCGTGACGCTGACCGCGAGGAGCAGGAGGGCGATGACCAGCATCGTCAGGTGGCCGGCGAGCTTCTCGAGGGCGATGCGCCGCTTGCCGAACGGCGTGACCGCGACGAAGTCGAGGCTGCCACGGCCCGCTTCCCCGGCGAGCGTGCCCGACAGGGCGAGGATCGACCAGAGCGCCGCGCCGAGCGCGAACGTGGCTCCGTACTTCCAGGACAGGTAGCCGCCGAACGTGCCGAGACCGTCGGGCTTGCCGAAGAGGTTGACCATCGAGGCGGGCATGCCGCCGATGAGCGTGTCGATCTCGTGCCGAGCCTCCGCCGTCGGGAAGACGGACGGGATCGCGGCACCAAGCGCGAACGTGAGCCCGGCGAGCATGCCGGCGGCGATGATGAAGGCGAGCCGCGAATCGCGGATCGTCTTGCCGTAGATGCTCCCGAAGCCGTACAGGCGGCGATGGAGCGGGACCGGGCGGATCGCTGCCGAGAGTGTCCGGCGCGGCGCGTCTGCGTCAACGGCCATGACTCGACGCCTCCACCGGGGCCTGACCGTACTCGGCCAGGAACGTCTCCTCGAGCGTGGGCTCGCGACTCACGAAGTCGACGAGCTCGTAGCGCGCGGCCGCCTGGACGACCGGCGTGATCGGGCCGGAGACCCGCATCCGGATCGCGTGGTCGTCGGCGACGACGTCGGACACGCCGGGCAGCGAGGCGAACGCGTCGACCGGCGCACCGTCGGCGAAGCGGAGCTCGACCTGGTGGTGGGCGAGATCGCGGAGCGCGTCGGTCCGGTCGAGACGGACGAGGCGCCCGTCGCGAACGATCGCGACCCGGTCCGACGTCCGCTCGACCTCCGACAGGATGTGGCTCGAGAGGAAGACGGTCCGGCCCTCGGCCTTCGCCTCGTGGACGAGCGCGTAGAACGACTGCTGGACGAGGGGGTCGAGACCGGACGTCGGCTCGTCGAGGACGAGCAGCTCCGGACGGTGCTGGAGCGCGATGACGAGGCCGATCTTCTGCTTGTTGCCCTTCGAGTACTCCTTGAACCGCCGCGACGGGTCGATGTCGAGCCGCTCGATCAACGAGCGCTGGTAGGCGGGATCGACGCCGCCCCGGAGGTTCGCGAAGTAGTCGATCGTCTGGCCTCCGGTGAGCCGGTCGTAGAGGGCAAACTCGCCCGGGATGTAGCCGACGCGGCGGTGGATCGCGACGGGGTCGACGGTCGTCTCGATGCCGAACACGAAGGCCTTGCCGGCGGTCGGGTGGATGAGGTCGAGCAGGGTCCGGATCGTCGTCGTCTTGCCGGCCCCGTTCGGACCGAGAAAGCCGAAGACCTCGCCCTCGGCGACCTCGAGATCGACGTCCTCGATCCCGCGGTGGCTCCCATACGACTTCGTGAGCTTCCGTGTTTCGATGATGACGGCCATCGCATCCCTTCCGCCCGATCTCGCTGCGCGCCCGGGCCCTTCTTCTCTAGCCGGCGAGGCGCTCGCGCTCGCCGTGGCGCTCGGCCAGGAACCGATCGACGATCCCCGGCAGCTGTTGCTCGATGAACGCGAGGAAGTCCCGCATCTCCTCGAGCCGTTCGCGTGACGCGGGCGGCCGGTCGGCGATCGCGGCGAGCCCGCGCTCGGCGATCCGCCGCAGCTGGGCGTAGACGCGGCCGGCGTTCCGGAGGAACGACTCGAGCGCTTCCGGCTCCGCGTGGAACCATTCCCGGCGGTCGCCGCGCTTCGTCGTTCGGCGGATGAAGCCGGCGCCGGCCAGGATCCGGGCCGTGCCGCTGATCGCACCGCGGCTCGCACCGAGCGCCTCGGCGATGTCCGCGGCGGTCTGCTCGGGCGGGTCGCAGATGAGCAGCCAGCCCCACATGCGACCGGCCATCGGGGTCATCCCGTAGGAGGCGAGGACGCGCCCCATCTCCTCCACGAACTCGCTCTCGGCCGGTGTCACGCGGGCACGTTACTCCGGTTCAGAACGTTCAGTCAATACTGAAAGTTCAGAACATTTATGGAGCGATCGCGGGCCGCGTGGTTCTCGCCCGGCGAGACAAGCGACCGGGACGACGCGCCCGCGGCAGCCGATGCGGTCGTCTGTGCCGTGGTGCGAGACGGGGGCGGTCCTGCCCCTCCCGAATCGTCAGACGCCGATCGGGTGCCAGACGGTCTTGAGCTCGAGGAAGGCCGCGATCCACTCCGGGCGCTCGGTCGCCCGGTCGTCCAGCCAGTCGAAGCGGGCGACGCCACCGTTCGGGCCGAGCGGCGGACGGGCCACCCTCTTCACGTTGTCCGTGGCGGCGAGCTCGACGTCGACGCGCAGCGCGTCCGGGACGCCCCACGTGTCGAGCGCGTCGACGTCCTCGTGGGCGGCGAGGACGGGCACGAGCTCACGGCGAAGGCCGGTCAGGACGTTGACGACGCCGCCCGGCACGTCCGAGGTCGCGAGCACCTCGCCCAGCGTCACGGCCGGGAGCGGGCGGGCCTCGGAGGCGAGCACGATCGCCGCATTGCCCGAGACGACGACGGGGGCGAGCCGGCTCACGAGCCCGAGGAGCGAGCTCGCCTCCGGCGCCACCACGCCGACGACACCGCTCGGTTCGGGCACGGTGAAGTTGAAGTACGGCGCCGCCACCGGGTTCGACGAACCGAGGACCTGGGCGATCTTGTCCGCCCAGCCGGCATACCAGACCCATCGATCGATCGCCCGGCCGACCAGCTCCACCGCTCGTGGCCCGGAGACCCCCTCGGCGTCACGAACCTCGGCCACGAACTGGTCGCGCCGGCCCTCCATCAGCTCCGCGACCCGGTAGAGGACCTGGCCGCGGTTCATCGCGGTCGCGTTCTGCCACTTCGGGAACGCGGCGCGCGCCGCGCGCACGGCGTCGCGGAGATCCTTCCGCGATGCCCGGACGGCGTTCGCGAGCGGCCGCCCGTCCGCTGCCCGGATGACGTACGAGCGGCCGGACTCCGAGCGCGGGAACGCTCCCGCGACGTAGAGCTTGTAGGTCTTGCGGACCTCGAGGCGGTCCGGGCGCGCCTCCGGCCGGGCGCCCGGGCGGGTGGCCGTCCTCGTGGCCGCGGGGACGACGGCGCGCGACCGCGGGACGCGCGGCGCCATCAGCCGCCCTCGGAGTGCGCGACGCGGTACGGGGGCCCGACCACCTCGATCCCGTAGCGTTCGCCGATCGGCCCGAGGACGTCGGGCGAGGGCATCTCGAGGTCGGCCGGCCGCTCGTCGTCGGTGGCCGCCGTGCCCAGCTCGAGCGCGAAGTGCTCGAAGCCCGCAGGGGTCGACAAGACGAGCACGCGCGTCGGCTCGACATCGACGGTGAACGTGTGGGGCAGGCCCATGGGGGCGTAGACGAACGATCCGGCGGTCGCGACGTGCGCTTCGTCGGCCACGTAGAACGTCATCTGGCCGTCGAGGACGTACCAGGCCTCGTCCTCGTGGTGATGGACGTGAAGCGGCGGCTCGGTGCTCCGGAACGCGAGCGCCTCGACGAGCGCGAGCCGGCCGTCCGACGTCGCGTCGTCGGCCTTGACGGTGAACCGACCCCCGATCGACCAGACCGACTGGCCCTCACCGCGCCCGAGAGCCACCACGCGCCGATCTGTCGTCACGAGATCCGCCATCTACCGGTCCTCCAACCGTACATACGCGAGGAGGCCGTGCAGGCCGCCCTCCCGACCAAAGCCCGACTCCTTGTAGCCGCCGAACGGCGACGTCGGGTCGAAGCGATTGAACGTGTTCGCCCAGACCACGCCGGCCCGCATCCGACGGGCCATCTCGAGGATTCGGCTCCCCTTCTCCGTCCAGATCCCGGCCGACAGCCCGTACATCGTGTTGTTCGCCTTCTCGACCGCCTCGTCCGGCGTTCGGAAGGTGAGCACCGAGAGGACCGGCCCGAAGATCTCCTCGCGGGCGATCCGGTGGGACTGGGCGACGTTCGTGAACAGCGTCGGGCGGAAGAAGTAGCCCCGGTCGGGCAGGTCGCAGGCGGGCTGGTAGAGGTCGGCGCCCTCGTCGACCCCCGACGCAACGAGCTCGGTGATCTTCTCGAGCTGGGCCTTCGAGTTGATCGCCCCCACGTCGGTGTTCTTGTCGAGCGGGTCGCCGACCCGGAGCGTCGCGAGACGGTCCTTGAGCTTGTCGATCACGACGTCCGCGACCGATTCCTGGACGAGGAGTCGCGACCCCGCGCAGCAGACCTCGCCCTGGTTGAAGAAGATCCCGTTGACGATCCCCTCGACGGCCTGGTCGATCGCCGCATCCTCGAACACGACGTTCGCGGCCTTCCCGCCGAGCTCGAGCGTGAGCGCCTTGCTCGTCCCCGCGACCGCCCGCTGGATGAGCTTGCCGATCTCCGTCGAGCCGGTGAAGGCGACCTTCGCCACGCCCGGGTGGCGGGCGATGACCGACCCGATCTCGCCCGGACCGGGGACGATGTTGACGACGCCCGGCGGCAGGTCGGCCTGGCGGCAGACGTCGGCGAAGAGCAGCGCGGTGAGCGGCGTGGTCGAGGCCGGCTTGAGGACCACGGTGTCGCCCGCCGCGAGCGCCGGCGCGATCTTCCAGGCGAGCATCAGCAGCGGGAAGTTCCAGGGGATGATCTGGCCGGCGACGCCGAGCGGTCGCGCGACCCGGCCCGGGAAGGCGTACTCGAGCTTGTCGGCCCAGCCGGCGTAATACCAGAAGTGCGCCGCCGCGAGCGGCACGTCGACGTCGCGGCTCTCCTTGATCGGCTTGCCCGAGTCCATCGACTCGAGGACCGCGAACTCGCGGCTCCGCTCCTGGAGGATCCGGGCGATCCGGAAGAGGTACTTCGCCCGCTCGCGCCCCGGCAGCCGGCCCCAGGTCCGCGACTCCGCCCGCCGGGCGGCGCGAACGGCCCGGTTCACGTCCGCCTCGGTCGCCCGGGCGACCTCGGCGAGCGGCTGCTCGGTCGCCGGGTCGACCGTCGTGAACCACTCGCCGCCGGACGCCTCGACCTCCCGGCCGTTCACGAACAGGCCGTAGCGATCCTTGAGCCGAACGATGTCCCGGCTCTCCGGCGCGGGCGCGTAGTCCCACGGAATCGGCTGGCCCTCGCCCAGCCCCCACCCCGCCGCTGCCCCGTGGGGGGTCCGAACGGGGAGGCGTGTGTCGGTCGTCACGCGTCGATTATCGCATCGAGCACCCGTCGGGCCGGATCGTCGCCGCCGCCACGGCGGAGCACAATGACGTTGGACGCTCGCCCCGCAGCCGGCATGGAGGTTGGACCGATCGCGCACGCCGCCCGCCACGTGGTCCCGGAACCCGCCTTCGCGGCACCGGCGCGCCTCGAGCGGCACACGCTCGTGGGCCGCGACGGGCGGCACCTCTACATCTACGGGGATCTCCGCGGCACGATCGGGCCCGACTGGCCGACGATGCAGCCCGGCCCGCTCCAGGAGCGCTACGACCGCCTCACCGCGACCTGGATCGCCTTCTCGCCGGCCCGCAATGCCCGTCCCCACTCGTCCGACCGTCCGGCCGACGGGCCGACCTGTCCGCTCTGCCCCGGCGGCCCCGAGGTGCCGTTCAGCTACGAGGCGGCGGTCTTCGACAACCGCTTTCCCGCCCTCCTCGAGCCACCGCCGCCGGTCCCCGCCGCGGCGTGGGTCCGACCGTCGGCCGGACGCTGCGAGGTCGTGCTCTACACCGAGCAGCACGAGGGGTCGCTGGCGACCCTGTCGCCGGAGGGTCTGGCGCGGGTGGTGGCCGTCTGGCGCGACCGCTCGCGCGATCTCTGGGCCGACCGGCGGCACCGCTTCGTGCTCGTGTTCGAGAATCGCGGCGAGGCGGTCGGGGCCACGCTGTCCCATCCCCACGGCCAGATCTACGCCTTCGATCACCTGCCGCCGTTCATCGGCAACCGCGTCGATGCTCTTGCCGCCGGTCGTCGCGAGACCGGAGCCTGCGTCGCCTGCGCCGTCGTCGCGGCGGACGTCGAGAGCGAACGGCTCATCGACCCGGACGAGGCATGGGCCGTCGCCGTGCCCTTCGCATCCCGCTGGCCGTACGAGGTTCACGCCCGGGCCCGACGCCACGGCCTGCGCCGGCTGGCCGACCTCACGCCGGCCGAGGCGCGCTCGCTCGCCCGCGTCCTTCGCCGGGTCGTCCTCCGCTACGACCGGCTGTTCGGGATCGAGCTGCCGTACATGATGACCGTGCTCGAGGCGCCCGCCGGCGCCGACGACTGGCACCTCGGCGTCGAGTTCCTGCCGCCGCATCGGAACGAGCGGCTGACGAAGGTCCGCGCGTCGGTCGAGACCGCGACGGGGATGTTCATCACCGATCAGCTGCCCGAGACGAGCGCAGCGCGGCTGCGGCGGATCGACGTCCCCGACGTCGACGAGGCGCCGGCGCTCGAGGCCATCGAGACGGCCTCGGCGTGACCGGGGCGTCCACCTCGGTCGCGTCCCCGCGCCCGCCGGACCGGGACGAGCTGCTCGAGGCCCTGCGCGGCATCGCCGGGCCGTTCGATCCCGCGACCGCCGTCGTCGCCCGCGCGCCCGGACGGGTGAACCTCATCGGCGAGCACACCGACTACAACGAGGGCTTCGCCCTGCCGTTCGCGATCGACCTCGAGATCCGGATCGCGGCGGTGCCGGCCGACGATGGGCGGGTCGACCTCACCCGCCTCGACAGCGGCGAGCGCGACGGGTTCCGGATCGACGCCGTCGGCGCGCGCCGGGGCGGCTGGATCGACTACGTCGCCGGAACCGCGTGGTCGCTCGCGGAGGACGGCGTGTCGCTCCGGGCCGTCCGCGGCGTCATCGCCTCGACGCTCCCGGCGTCGTCGGGCCTCTCCTCGTCGGCCGCGCTCGAGCTCGCCTCGGCCTGGACGATCGCCGAGGCGCCGGCCGACCTCGACCCGATCAGGGTCGTCCGGCTCTGCCAGCGAGCCGAGAACGCGTACGTCGGTGTCCGGACCGGGATCATGGACCAGCTCGCCTCGGCGATGGGCCGTCCGGGGGCGGCGGTGCTGCTCGACTGTCGCTCGCTCGACTGGCGTCCGGTCGCACTGCCGCTCGAGCGGGTCACACCGGTCGTCGTCCACTCGGGCTCGAGCCGCTCGCTCGACGGATCGGCCTACAACGAGCGTCGAGCCCAGTGCGAGGCCGGGGTCGAGGCGATCGCCCGCGGCCGGCCCGAGGTTCGGGCCCTCCGTGACGTGACGCCGGCGATGCTCGAGGCGGCGGCCGCCGAGCTCGATCCGGTCACGCTCCGACGCTGCCGCCACGTCGTGACCGAGGACGAACGCGTCCTCGCGACGGCGGACGCGCTCGAGGCCGGCGACCTCGAGGCGGTCGGCCGGCTCCTCGTGGCGTCCCACGAGTCGCTGCGCGACCTCTACGAGGTGAGCAGCCGGGAGCTCGACGCGCTCGTCGAGATCGCCACGGGGGTGAGCGGCGTCTACGGCGCCCGGATGACCGGTGCCGGGTTCGGCGGCTGCATCGTCGCCCTCGTTGCCCCGGAGGCCGTCGAACGGCTCGCCGAGGCGATCCGCGCCGACTACCCGCGACGAACGGGTCTCGAGCCACGGATCTGGGCCGTCACGCCGGTCGCCGGCGCCGGAACGGTCTGACCGGCGGCAGGTGCGACGGCTCGCCGGAGCGCTCGAGATCCTCGACGGGCCGCTCCCGGACGAGACGGCCCTCGTCGGCAACCTGCGCGACCTGCGGCGGACGAACCGCTGGCTTTGGGGAACGTCGCTCTCGCTCCGGGCGGTCGACGCGCTCCTTGGTCGTCACGCGGCCGATTCCACCGAGGCCTCGATCCTCGACGTCGGGACGGGCTCGGCCGACATCCCCCTTGCCCTGCTCGCCCGGGCCGAGCGCGACGGACGTGTGCTGCGGGTCGTCGCGACCGACGCGCGCCCGGAGGTCCTCGCCGCCGCCCGCCAGCTCGACCCGAGCCTCGACGGCCGGGCCGGACTCGTCATGCGAGTCGCCGACGGTTCGCGACTGCCGTTCGCGGACGGGGCGTTCGACGTCGCCCACACGTCGCTGGTGCTCCACCACCTGGAGCCCGAGGACGCCGTCCGGCTCCTCGCCGAGCTGGATCGGGTCGCCAGGGTCGGGGTCGTCGTCAACGACCTGCTCCGCTCGAGGCGCAACTGGGCCGGCGCGCGGGTTCTCGCGGCCGTCGCGACGCGGAACCCGCTCACGCGAAACGACGGCCCGCTCTCGGTCCGGCGCGCCTACACCGAGCCGGAGGCGCGGTCGCTCCTGGCGCGGGCGGGCCTCCGACCGATCGCCGCACTTCGCGATCCGCTCCGTCAGCGCTTCGCGATCGCGGCCGTGGCCGCGGAGCCGTGATGGCGCCGCCGCCCACGGTCGACGACGCGGACGTGGCGATCGTCGGCGGCGGCCCGGCGGGCTGTGCGCTCGCCGCCCTCCTCGCTGGGCGCGGCCGCTCCGTCGTGGTCCTCGAACGGCGGCCCGTCTGGCGGTGGCACGCCTGCGGCGTCTTCGCGGGCCCGGCCGTGCGGCCGTACCTGCGCGACCTCGGGCTCGGCGACGGAGCCTGGGCCGACCTCGCCCGCGACGTGCCGGCGATGCGCCTCGAGACGCCCGCCGGGACGACGCTCCGGCTCGCCTACGGGGCCGACGCGGGCGGCCCAGCCGCGCTGGCATTCGATCGTCGGGCGCTCGACGAGGGGCTCCTCGCCGGCGCCGAGGCTGCCGGCGCCTGCGTCCGCCGCGGCGAGCGGGTGACGAGCGTCCGTCTCGGTGCCCGGCCGGTCGTCGCCGCCGGGCGGCCGGATGGGCAGGCCGCGGTCCGGGCGAGGATCGTGGTCGGGGCCGACGGGATCCGAAGCACGGTCGCACGTGCCGTCGGGGTCGGCCGTCCGCCCCGATTCCGCCGGGTCGGGGTGACGTTCCACGTCCCCGAGGCCCGCGCGGACGCTGCGGACGCGTCGGACGCTGCGGAGGCGCCGGACGCTGCGGACGCGCCGGTGGACGCCCGGATGATCGTCGGGCGCGATCGGTACTCCGGGCTCGCTCCGGTACCCGGCCGCCGGGTCAACGTCGGGCTCGTCCTGCGCGGGTCGGCCGCCGCGGACCTCCGGGCGAACGGCGGCGGCGACCTGTGGCGCGAGACCCGGGCAGGGCTGCCGCCCCCGGTCGATGGCGCCGTCCTGTTCACGCCCGACGCCCCACTCCTCGACCGTCCGGCCGGTGCCGCCCCGATCGGCCACCGCGTCACGCGGCGTGCCGGCCCGGGTTGGCTGCTCGTCGGCGACGCCGCCGGGTTCGTCGATCCGTTCACCGGCGAGGGGATCCACCGCGCGCTCGCGTCGGCGTTCCTCGCCGCCGAGGCGATCGACCGGGCGCTCGCCGGAGACCGCCGCGCGCTGGACGGTTACGATCGCGCGATGCGCGCCCGGTTCGCGGCGAAGGACGGCGTCAGCCTCCTCGTCCAGGCCTTCCTCGCACGGCCTGCGCTCTTCGAATACGCCGCCCGCCGGCTCGAGCGCCGTCGGGGTCTCGGCCGGACCTTCGAGGCCGTCCTCGGCGATCTGGCGCCGGCGTCGCGCGCGCTCGACCCACGGTTCCTCGTCCGGCTGCTCGCGCCATGACGCCTCCTCCCCCGACCGACCGCGTCCTTCGGATCTCGGCCCACGTCGTGGTCCTCGACGGCGCCGGCCGGATCGTGCTCTGCCGGATCTCCGAGGCGGGGCCCGGACTGGGCAGCTGGACGCTGCCCGGCGGCGGGCTCGAGTTCGGCGAGACGCCCGAGGCCGGCGCGGTCCGCGAGGTGGCCGAGGAGACGGGGCTGATCGTGGAGATTCAGGGGCCCGTTGGAACCTTCTCGCGGCTCATTCCGCACAGCATCGCCTTCGGTGGCCGGCCGCTCCACTGGCTCAGCATCCTCTACGCCGGCCGCGCCGTCGGCGGGGAGCTGCGCGACGAGATCGACAACACGACCGATCGGGCGGCCTGGTTCACCGAGCGCGAGGCCCGCGAGCTGCCGCTCGTCCCGCTCGCCGAGCGCGGTCTCGAGCTCGCCTTCGGCGGCCTGCCGGCCGCGGCGGGATCCGGCTGACGTGCGCAGCGAGGTCGCGACCGACGTCGACGCGGCGGCCGACCTCGTCTTCGACCTGGCCCGTGACGTCAGCCGCTGGGAGCGCCTCCTCCCCCACTACTCGCGGTCTCGCCCACTCGACGGCCACGGCGGCGGCGGCATCCTCTGCGAGTTCGTCGCTCGGCGCGAGCTCGTTCCGTTCGTCGGCCTCGGACTCCCCGTGGCCTGGCGCTCGCGGACCTGGGCCGAGCCGGCGACGCGACGGCTCCGGTTCCGCCACGTCGGCGGCGCGACCGCCGGCATGGACGTGACCTGGCGGATCGAACCGACGGCCGCCGGGAGTCGAATCCTCATCGAGCACGACTTCGCGCCACGGATGCCGGGATGGGCACTCGTCGTGGATCGCCTGTTCGTCCGACCGATCGCCGGCCGGACGCTCGCGACCTTCAAGGCGCTCGCGGAGGCGATCTCGGAGGCCTGACATGCCGAACCCCACGAGACGACGGGTCTGGATCACCGGGCTCGGACCGCTGACGGCCGCCGGGATCGGCCGCGACGCGTTCTGGGCCGGCGTCCAGGCTGCCGTGTCCCCGGTGCGACGGATCGACCGGTTCGACCCGTCGCCGTTCCGCTCGCAGGTCGCCGCCCAGGTCGACGCGTTCGACCCGCTCGACCAGATCGATGCGGCCGACGCCCGCCGGCTCGATCGCTTCAGCCAGTTCGCGATGTCGGCCGGTCGACTCGCGCTCGACGACGCCGGCCTCGCCCCGGGCGCTCCCGGCCACCCTGCCCGCGACCGGATCGGGCTCTACGTCGGCTCGGCGCTCGGCGGGATCGCCTTCGCCGAGATCCAGCACGAGCGCTACCTGGAGCGCGGGATCCGGAGCGTCTCGCCGCTGCTCGCGCTCGCGGTCTTCGGGGGCGCCGCGCCGGCGAACATCGGGATCGCCCTCGACGTCCGCGGCCCGATCCTCTCGACGGCGAACAGCTGCGCGTCGGGCGCCGTCGCGATCGGCGAGGCGGTCGCGGCGATCCGGGCGGGCGAGATCGACGCCGCGCTCGCCGGCGGCGCGGAGGTGCCGCTGAGCCCGCTCGCCTTCGGCGCGTTCGACATCATCCGGGCCCTATCCGCGGGGTCGAACGACGACGCCGGCCACGCCGCTCGGCCGTTCGACACGAGGCGCGACGGGTTCGTCATGGGCGAGGGCGCTGCGATGGTCGTCCTCGAGGAGGCGACGGCGGCGGCGGCGCGGGGCGCGACCCCGTACGCCGAGGTCCTCGGCTATGCCGCGACGTCGGACGCCTATCACATGGTCCAGCCGCGCCCGGACGGGGTCGAAGCCGGGCGGGCCGCGTCGCTGGCCCTTGCGGAGGCGGGCACCGCCGCCGAAGGGATCGACTACGTGAACGCCCACGCCAGCTCCACGCCGATCGGCGACGTCGCGGAGGCGCGGGCGATCGAACGAGCCCTCGGCGACCGGGCCCGAACGGTCCCCGTCAGCGGGACGAAGGCCCTCTACGGCCACCCGCTCGGGGCGTCGGGCGCGATCGAGGCGGCCCTCTGCTCGCTCGTCATCCGGTGCAGCTGGGCACCGCCCTCGGTGAACCTCGAGACGCCGGACGACGGCTCGGCCGCGATCCTCGGCGGCCTCATCCGCGACCCCCGCGGGCGCCCCGGCCGCTACGGTCGCGTGCTCTCCACCTCGTTCGGCTTTGGTGGCCTCAACGCGGCGCTCGTGTTCGGCGCGGTCGAAGCGTGAGCGAGGGTCAGCGCGAGAGGGTGCTCCGGAGGAGGACGCCTTCGGCCCAATAGGCGGCCGTCGGGCCGGAGGGCAGGATGTCGAACGTTCGGGCGTCAGTGTCCGGGACGCGATCCGCCGAGACCACGACCGAGCCCTCGACGAGGTCGCCGGGTCGGAGCGAACCGACGAGCCGACCGTCCGGGAGGGGATGACCGGGCGAGGCATCGACGCTCCGGCCGTCGGCGAGCACGAGCCGCACGAGCAGGTGGGTTGCGGGGACCGGCGTCGAGCCGACCTCGAGGATCACCGCGGCGATTCGTCGGCCGTTCGCGTCGAGTGACCAGACCGGCGCTCCGGGCCGAAGCGCCTCCACGGGCACCGCGCCGTCCGGCGTCGCGATCCGCGTGCCGCGGGCGAGGCAGATCGGGCAGGGAGGCGCCTTTCCCGGCTCCTGTGACGCGACCTCGATCGTGCCGTCCGCCGCCACCGTGCCGGTGACGTGGGTGAAGCCGCCGGCCCGGTCGTGGAACGTCGCGTCGAAGGCGTAGCGGCCATCCTTGCCGGACCGGAGCTCGAGCGCCTGGACCATCTTCCAGTGGCGATAGGCGGCGACCAGGATGTCCCCGCTCGGCGTCGTCGAGGCGTCGAACCCGACCTTCTTCGCGATCGCGTCCCAGGTCGATGGGTCCGAGCGCATCTCGGCGAGGTGCTCGCGGGCGGCCGCATTCTCGTCGGCGCGGGCCACCGGGTACTGGTCGGGATCGCAGTAGGCGAGGTCGCCGAACCGGGCGAGAAGCGCCTCCTTGAGCGCGCCGGGACTGGCTACGTCCGCCGAGGAGCCGGGTGTCGGAGAGGCCGGAGTCGGCGTGCCGGTCGCCGCACCGGTGCAGGCCGCCAGGACGAGCGCGAGCGCGAGCGGGAGGAGCGCGATCGGTCGATGCATGCCGCCGAGACGGGCCGTCTCGCGCATCGGTTCCCTCAGTCGATCGTGAACCGGTCGGGGTTCTGGTAGCGGCCTGTCCGCTCCTTCTCGATCTGCATGAGGACGTCGTTGAGGAGCGACGACGCCCCGAACCGGAAGCGATCCGGCGTCATCCAGGCCGGACCGAGGGTCTCGTAGAGGACGACGAGGTACTGGATCGCCTCCTTCGCGGTCCGGATCCCGCCAGCCGGCTTCATCCCGACGGCCCGTCCGGTCGCCCGCTCGAAGTCGCGGATCGCCTCGAGCATGACGAGCGTGACCGGGAGGGTCGCCGCGGGGCTCACCTTGCCGGTCGAGGTCTTGATGAAGTCGGCGCCGGCGGCCATCGCCAGGAGCGACGCGCGGCGGACGTTGTCGTACGTGCCGAGCTCGCCGGTCTCGAGGATCACCTTGAGATGGGCCGGCTCGGCCGCGGCCTTGACCTCGACGATCTCGTCGAAGACCGAGCGGAGGTCGCCCGAGAGGAACGCGTTGCGGTCGATGACCATGTCGACCTCGTCGGCGCCGGCCTCGACCGCCAGCCGCGTCTCCTCGACCTTGAGGCTCCGGAACGTCTGGCCCGACGGGAAGCCGGTCGCGACCGACGCGACCTTCACGCCCGACCGACCGAGCGCCTCTTTCGCCTCGGCGACGAGCGCCGGATAGACGCAGATCGCCGCGACGGACGGGATCGACGGGTCGCCGGGCTTCGGGTGCATTCCCTTCGCGCAGAGCGCCCGGATCTTGCCCGGCGTGTCGCGGCCCTCGAGCGTCGTGAGGTCCACCATCCGGATCGCGAGGTCGAGCGCCCAGAGCTTCGATTCGCGCTTGATCGAGCGGCGCTTGAGGGCGTCGACCCGCTGCTCGATCCCGACCTGATCGACGCTGTCGAGCCGGCCGAGCATCGCCCCGACCTGGCCGGCGAGCGGGCCGGCTTCCCAGGCGCGGATCGCCGAGGGGGACGATGCGGGGACGGGTTCGCGGGGCGTCGTGGGGGCGGTCATCGTGATCGAGCATAGCGCTCGGCTGCGAGCGCGCTGCAA
>DASTSC010000135.1:0-3972 GCA_035760905.1 Candidatus Limnocylindrales bacterium
CTCGTTCGTCCACTGCCCCGCCCGGGCCAGGTCGCCGAGGCTCCGACATGCCGCGATCGTCGTGCAGAAGATGTCGCTGGCGAAGCGAATGTCGAGCTGGCCCGAGGTCGCGGCGGCCGCGGCCTCGTCGATGTCGCGGAGCCCGGACCGCCAGTCGCCAGTCTCGAGTCGACCCATGCCGCGGAAGCTCATGGCCATGAAGAGCGCGTCGGTGTTGCCGCGCTCCCGGGCCACCTCGATCGCCCGATCGGCGAGCGCGAGCCCTGCCTCGATCTGATTTGCGACGAGGGCGCCGAGAGCTCCGAAGGCGAGGGGCCACGCGTGGAGGGGCGAATCGGGCAGGCCTTCCAGCAGCCGCTCGGCTCGAGCGATCCAGCCGAAGGCGATCGACTCCTCCAACCGGCGGAAGGCCAGGTACGCGAGCGTGATGGCCGTGCGTGCCGCGTCCTCGTCACGTCCGGCGTCGGAGTACCCGCCGAAGGCGCGCTCGAGGGCGTCGGTCGCCTCGCCCGGCTGTCCAGACCACCACGTCGCCGTTCCGAGCAGCTCGAGGTCGTCAGGCGCGAGCGTCGCATCCTGATCCACGGCCGTGAACGCCTCGACTGCCTCGGTCCACGAGTGGCGGCGGACGGCGTCCCTGCCGGCCTCCGCGGTCGCGATCATCGTCCCGCTCCGGGCCCCTCCGCATGCGGACGGGAAAGAGCTGATTATCGACGACCGGGAGCGACGCGCACCATCAGTCGGGCAGGGCCGCCGCGAGGTTCCGCAGCAGGTTCAGTCCTTCGTCGACCTCCTCCGCGGGGGCGTACGGGCCCGGCATGAGGAAGCACGGACGGCCGGCGAGCGCGAGCCCGGCCACCTGGCCCCAGCGCTCGTCGATCGGTCGCCCGGCCGCGATCGCGGCGGCGCGCTTGTAGATGAAGACGACGGCCGCGGGTCGCCAGAGGGCCACCTTCTGCCAGAGGGGGCCGACGCCCGCCCGAAGCTCGTCGTCGCTCGCATCGTCGCGGGGACTGGGCCGCTTGATGAGGTCGGTGATCCCGTGGCCGACGGCGACGAGCACGTCGTCGGCGACGGTGACGTCCGCGGCCGCCGGCAGGATCCGGGCCGACACGAGCCGGCGCCAGAAGCGCTGTCCCAGCCTCCCCTGGTGGTAGTGCCCGGCGGCGACGCTCACGGGCGACGGGTTGAGGCCGACGAAGAGGAGGCGGTTCCGGGCCGGCGGCAGGTCGGCGAGCGTCTCCACGCGTCGGCCGCCGAGGTCGATCTCGACGCGGTGCGGCCCGGGGTCGGAGCGGCGAACGAGGGCGGCGACGTCGTCCGGGAGGGGCCGCGCCTCGTCGGTCACCCGGCCGCCGGCCGGGTCAGCCGCGCTCGGCCGGAGGCGTCTCCGCGTCGTTCGCGGACGTCTCGCTCGAGCGCTCGAACTCCTCGCGCGTGGCGGCGGCCTCCCGTCGCGCCTCGCGGACGCCACGCCCGAGCATCTCGCCGATCCGGGGCAGATTCTTCGGGCCGCGCCAGACGATCGCGACGATGAGCACGACGATGAGGACGAGGAGGGTGTCCGGCATCGCCCGGATGGTACGCCCCCGCCCCTTGCGGTCGCCCGTAGAGTCCGTGCATGACTCCGGAGCCCGGATCGGCCGGAACGACCACGGCGATGAGCGAGGTCGAGCGGCGGATCGTCAGCGTCCTCTTCGCCGACCTCGTCGGCTTCACCCCGCTCTCGGAGCGGCTCGACGCCGAGGACGTGGCGACGATCCAGGACGCCTACTTCGCGCTCGTTCGGGAGACGGTCGGCCGCTACGGCGGCCAGCTCGAGAAGTTCATCGGCGACGCGGCGATGGCCGTGTTCGGCGTGCCGCGGGCGCGCGACGACGATGCGGAGCGGGCGGTCCGGGCGGGGCTCGCGCTCGTCGCCGCGGTCGAGCAGCTCGGCGCCCGGCTCGGGCTCGAGCAGGGCACCCTTCGCCTCCGGGTCGGGATCAACACCGGCGAGGTCGTCCACGCGGTCGACGGCCCGGACGCCGGGCGCGTCACCGGCGATACCGTCAACACCGCCGCCCGCCTCCAGGCCGCGACCGCGGCGGGCACCGTCCTCGTCGGCGAGGAGACCGCGCTCGCCGTCGCCGAGGCGATCGACATCGAGGCGGTCCCGCCGCTCGAGCTCAAGGGCAAGAGCGCCGCGGTCCGGGCGTTCGTGGCGACGGCCGTCCGGCCGCAGCGGTCGCGGGAGCTCGCGATGGGCTCGCTCCGGGCGCCGACGATCGGTCGCGAGCGCGAGGTCGAGCGGCTGGTGGGTCGGATCGCGGCGATCGCCCGGGCACGCGAGCCGATCACCGAGCGGTGGCTCGTCGTGGCGCCGCCCGGCGTCGGCAAGACGAGGCTCGTGGAGGAGGTCGTGCGGTGGGCGGAGCTCGAGCAGCCCGCGCCCGTCGTCCGCCGGATCCGGCTTCGGCCCGAGACGAGCGCCCCGTACGCGCCGCTCACGCCGCTCGCCGTGGCGGTGCTCGCGGACGCCGGCCTGGAACCTGCGGCGCCTGCAGTCGCGCCGCTGGCGGAGCTCCTCGCCGCCGGCGGGATCGAGCCGCTCCGAGCCCGGATCGTCGCTCGCGAGCTCCTCGACCTCGCGGGGGTGAGCGGGCTCGAGGAGGATCGGGCCGGCCGCCCGGATCGCGACCAGCGCTTCGGGGCGTGGCTCGAGGCGCTCGACGTCCTCGGCGACCGCCCCGAGCTGTGGGTCGTCGAGGACCTCCACTGGGCCGCCCCCGACCTCGTCGCCTTCCTCGAGCGGGCGACGGCGACGGCGTCACCGCGCGGCGGCCGGCTGATCCTGGCCACGGCCCGCCCGTCGTTCCTCGAGAGCGCGCCGGCCTGGGCGGGGGAGCCTGAGCACGGGGCCCCGAGCGAGCGGACGGCCGGCGGCGTCATCGAGCTCGCCACGCTCGACCCGACGGACGCGGCCGGGCTCGTTCGGGCACTCGTCGGCGTGGCGCTTCCGGAGGCGCTCGTCGAGGCGATCGCGGCGCGGTCCGACGGGAACTGCCTGTTCATCGAGGAGCTGCTGCGGACGTGGGTCGGGACGGGCGCGCTCGTCGAGGTCGGCCCGGACGAGGGCCGCTGGCGCCTCGCCGTACCGGCGGAGCAGATCCCGCTCCCGGCGACAGTCCAGGCGATCTACGCTGCCCAGCTCGACGACCTGCCGGCCGGAGCGCGGCAGGCGGCCCGGCGCGGAGCCGTCGCCGGCCGGCGGTTCCCGGTCCGGGCCCTCGAGACCCTCGGCGTCGGGGAGCCGGCGCAGGCCGTCGAGGAGCTCCGGCGGCGCGCCCTCGTCGCCGGTCCGCTGCCGGATCGCGTCTCGGGCGACACGTTCGCCTATCGCCACGCGCTGCTTCGCGACGCCGGCTACGCGAGCCTCGCCCGGGCCGAGCGCGCGGATCTCCACGTCCGCCTCGCGAGGTGGCTCGAGGCGGCCGCGGGCGCCGAGGTGGACGAGGTCGCGGCGAGCGTCGGCGTGCACCTCGCGGCCGGGCTCGCGAGCGCCCCTGGCCTCGGCGCGGAGGTGGTACCGGGCGTGACCCGAGCCGCCCTCGCCGCCGAAGCCGCGGGCTGGCTCGAGCGCGCCGGCGATGCCGCGGTCGCCGACGGCGCGATCGCGACGGCCGCCGCGAGCTACCGCCGCGCCGCCGGGCTGACCGACGGAGAGGCGCCGGCCGACGACGCCCGCCGGCTGACGAAGCTCGGGCGGGCGCTCGCCCCGACCGGCGGGGTCGAGGAGGCGGAGGAGGCGTTCGCGCGGGCGATCGATTCGGCCCGTCGCGCCCGCGATGCCGGCGATCGCGCCTGGCGGGAGCGGTTCGCGGAGGCCGTCGAGGCGCTCGCGGCGCTCCTCTTCGAGCGGATCCGGTTCGTCGAGGCCTGGCGGCTCGGCGAGGACGCGCTCGCCGAGATGGGCGACGGCGACGACGTCGC
>DASTSC010000136.1:0-8247 GCA_035760905.1 Candidatus Limnocylindrales bacterium
ATCTACCTTCCCGCGGGTCACTGACCGGGGGGACCTTCGGGCCGGTGCCCGGAGGGACCTCCGATTGAGCGTTTCGATGGCCCCGGAGGGGGAGGATCGGGTCCCAATGAGCGCGCTGCCCGACGCCGTGGTTGCCGGACCGACCGGATCGACCGCGCGATTTCGCCGAATCCGCCTCCGGACGACCCGCCTCGCCGATCCGCGCCTCGTCGCGGGGCTCGCGGTGATCGCGATGGGAGCGCTCGTCTGGATCGCGGCGACCGACCCGATCGGGGATCCCGCCTGGCTGGTCACGCGGCCCCTGCTGCTCGTCGGCGGGTACCTCGCCGCGACCGGCTTCGCCCGCCGATCGGCGCACCGCCGGGTCCAGGCCGAACGCCTGCGCCAGCAGCGGATGGCGACCGTCCTCTCGATCGCCCAGCGCCTGACCCGGACGTTCGACCGGGACGAGATCCTCGCCACGATCGTCACCGAGACGAACCGAACGCTCGACGCCGACGGGACGACGATCCGGATCGTGCGCCACGACGTCCTCGTCCCCGAGGCATGGGCCGGCCTGACCGACGAGACCGCGCGTCGCCTGCCCGCGTTCGGGCTCGACGAGGGCTTCTACGGCCGGGCGATCCGGAGCCGCAAGGTCTGGGTCTGCGACGACGTGCCGGCCGAGCCCGGCAGTGCGGCGGTCGTCGACCGGTTCGCGCCGGACGTCCGGTTCGCGGCCGAGATGATCGCCCCGCTCTTCGTCGAGGACCGTCCGATCGGCGCGCTCACCGCCGGCTCGCGTGAGCGTCGCCACTGGACCCACGACGACCTCGAGTTCATCGCCGCCGTCGCGACGCACGCCTCGATCGCGCTCCAGAACGCCGAGCTCTTCTCGAGCACGGAGCAGCGGGCCGGCCAGCTCGACGTCCTCCGCGCCGCGTCCGCTCGCCTCAGCCGCGAGAACACCGTCGAGTCCGTCGGCCGGGCCGTCGTCGAGGAGACGCGCCGGATCATCGACTACCACAACGCCCGGGTCTACCTCGTCGAGGAGCCCGACGACGTCGTCCCGATCGCCTTCGAGGGCCGGGTCGGCGAGTACGACAAGGTCGACTTCGAGCTCCTCCGGACGAAGCTCGGGGTCGGCTTCACCGGCTGGGTCGCGGCCAACGGCCAGCCCCTCCTCATCGACGACGCGAACGCCGACGCGCGGGGCACGGCGATCCCGGGCACGAACGACGTCGACGAGTCGATGCTGTGCGTCCCGATGCGCTTCGACGAGCGCGTCATCGGCGTGATCACGCTCTCGAAGCTCGGCCTCCGCCAGTTCAGCCGGGAGGATCTCCGCCTCCTCCAGATCCTCGCCGACCAGGCCGCGACCGCGGTCGAGACGGCCCGGCTGCTCGGGCGGAGCCAGGCGCTCGCAGGCGAGCTGCGGCGGCTGCTCGACATGAGCAGCGAGCTCGGTCGGTCGCTCGACACGCGCGCCGTCGCCGACCTCATCGCCCGCCACCTCGCCGCAGCGACCGGCGTCGATTCCTGCACGATCTCGTACTGGGACCGGCCGGGGGATCGGCTCCTCACCTGGGGCTGCTGGCCGGCGGGCGAGATCGAGATGCTCCAGTCGGCGTACGACCTGCGGCCGTTCCCGGAGACGCGGCGGGTGCTCGTCGACCAGGTCGTCTCGATCGTCGACGCGGCCGACCCGAAGGCCGACGCGGCCGAGGTCGAGCTCCTCCACGAGATCGGCGGCCGGACGCTCGTGATGCTGCCGCTCGTCGCGAAGGGCGAGTCGATCGGGCTCGTCGAGCTCACCTCGACGACGTCGATCGCCGTCGACGCCCAGAGCCTCGAGCTCGCCCGGACGATGGCGAACGAGGCGGCGATGGCGCTCGAGAACGCCCGGCTCTACGAGGACGCGCGGGCGCTCGCCGACCGCGACCAGCTGACCGGCTTCTTCAACCACCGCTACCTCCAGGAGCGGCTCGGTGAGGAGGTCGTCCGGGCCGGTCGGTCGAAGACGCCGCTGTCGTTCCTGATGATCGACCTCGACGACCTCAAGCTCGTCAACGACACCTTCGGCCACCTGTTCGGCGACCGGGTCCTCGCCTGGACCGCCGAGCGGATCCGGGCGACGATGCGGGCGAGCGACGTCGCGGCGCGCTACGGCGGCGACGAGTTCGCGGTCATCCTCCCCGACACCGACCGGGAGGGCGCGGACCGGGCCGCCGAGCGGATCCTCGACGCCTTCGCGGGCGGACCGTTCGAGTCCGGTGATCGCGGCCCCGTGCCGATCGGCGTCTCGATCGGGATCGCCACGCTGGGGACGGACGGGCGAACGGCGCAGGCGCTCATCGCCGCGGCCGACGGGGCGCTCTATGACGTGAAGCGCCACGGCGGGAACGGCGTCGCCCGGGGCGCGGTCGCGGAGGCCAGCCCGGCCTGACGCCGGCGGCTCGAGCCGCGCCTACGCGGTCGGCCAGCCCGGCCTGACGCCGGCGACGGTCCGGCAACGCGAGCGGCACCTCACGCGGTCGTCGGCGCAAGCCGCGCCTGCCCGTCGTTGCCTGCCGAACGTTGCCGGAAATCCAACCTCATTGACGTAAGGAGGCGTCAACGGGCCGTTCGGCGACGTGCTCGGTCTCGTTCCGGGCCTGAGGGGGCAGGAATTCCAACCGTGTTGCCGTGTCGGGCCGCTCGACGGTCACGCGGGTCCCCGGACGCCCGGAGTCGTCAATGTCATTGGAAATTCGCAGGCGTGGGGAACTTCGCAGGCGTGGGGAAATCCGCATTGCGTGGCATCGCCCCGGAGGTACGGAAGTACTGCCGCGGCGCGAACGGACGTACCTCCTTCGTGGGCTGGCCGCTCTCCCGTGGCCCCGTCATGCTTCGGCCGTGCCAGGAGGGATCGGCGCACCGCGCGGCCAGCCCGCGCCCGACCGACCCCTCCGACTCAGCTGGCGCCTCTTCGCGAGCTCGTTCGTCGCGCTCGCGGTGCTCATGGTCCTCCGGCTCACGACGGACCGGGCCCGACCGCTCGACTGGCTGCTCGCCGCGCTCGTCCTCGCCACCGGCCTTGTCGCGGTCCGTCACCAGGCCCTCGTCCGGGAGCTCGAGGCCGGCCGCCGGACCGAGGCCGAGGCGTTCGCGCGGATCCTCCGGGGGCTGTCGCGGTCGGTCTCGCCAGACGCGATCGTGACCGCGATCGTCGACGAGCTCGCCGACGTGACCGGCGCCGACCACGTCGTCGTCGTCCGCCGCCGATCGCATCCCAGCGCGCTCGAGGCGACGCTCGTGAGCACGCGACCGGGCGTGCCGAGCTCGACGACCCTCCTGCCGGCGACCGCGCTCGAGGACGCCGTCGGGGGCAGGCAGGTGGAGGCTCCGACGGCGCTCGCGGTGATCGAGCCGGTCGCGGTAGCCGCGGCTGGCCGGCCGGGCCCGAGACCGCTCGCGACCGTCACGGCGCCGCCGAGGCCGGGCGCGGGCGTCGAGGGCGGCGGACATCCCCCCTCCGGCGCGCCCGTCCGGGCGATCGCGGCATCGGCCGCGCGTGCCTACGGCCTCGCGAACACGATCGCCGAGCCGCTCCTCGTCGACGGCCGGATCGCGGGCGCGCTCATCCTCTCCCGCCGGACCCGCGACGCGTGGCCCGAGCCCGCCCGGCGGATGCTCGCCGCCGCGGCGACCGAGGCCTCGGCCGCGCTCGCCCGGGCCGACTCGTATCGCGAGGCTGCTGCCGCGGCGTCGACCGACGGGCTGACCGGGCTGCCGAACCGCCGCTACTTCGACGAGTTCTGCGGGTTGCTCGCGCGCCGGCGCCGGGCCGACGACGCGGTCGGCGTCCTCATGATCGACGTCGACCGCTTCAAGGTCCTCAACGATCGCTACGGGCATCCGGCCGGCGACCGCGTCCTCCATGCGATCGCCGGCGCGATCGCGGCCTCGATCCGCGAGGCCGACGTCCCGGCTCGCTACGGCGGCGAGGAGTTCGCCGTCCTCCTCCGGAACCCGGGCTCGGGCGTCGCCCTCGAGGTCGCCGAGCGCGTCCGTTCCGCAGTTCGCGGCCTCGATCTCGGAGAGCTGGGCCTGCCGGCCGTCAGCGTGTCGGTCGGGGTTGCCGTGGCGCAGGCTCCGGACGAACCGATCGCCGATCTCGTCGGCCGCGCCGACCGCGCCCTCTACCGTGCCAAGCGCGCCGGCCGGGACCGCGTGGTGGCGGGGTAGACGGCGCCTGATCTCGGATCGCGCTCGTTACCATCCGCCCGTGGGCGACGAGACGGGCGACGAGACGGGCACTGAGGTGACCACGGACGACGCGCTGCCGCCGCCGCAGGCCGCCGACGCGACGAGCGATCCCGACGACGACGAGCCCCTGACGAACGGGCGGCTGGCCCGGATCTTCCACGAGATCGGCGACATGCTCGAGGTGAAGGGCGAGCTCGTCTTCAAGACCGTCGCCTACCACCGGGCCGCCGACGCGACGAGCGATCCCGACGACGACGAGCCCCTGACGAACGGGCGGCTGGCCCGGATCTTCCACGAGATCGGCGACATGCTCGAGGTGAAGGGCGACCTCGTCTTCAAGACCGTCGCCTACCACCGGGCCGCCGACGCGATCGCCCACGCGCCGTTCGACGTCGCCTCCGCCTACGCCGCCGGGGAGCGGCCGAAGATCCAGGGCGTCGGCGCCGCGATCGCGGACAAGATCGCGGAGCTCGCGACAACCGGCCGGATGGCCTACTACGACCGGCTGCGGGCCGAGTTCCCGCCGACCCTCGTCGGCCTGCTCGAGGTCCCGGGCGTCGGACCGAAGACCGTGAAGCTCGTCTACGAGCAGCTCGGGGTCGAGTCGGTCGAGGACCTGCGGCGCGCGGCGCAGGCGGGCCATCTTCGGACGATCAAGGGCCTGTCCGAGCGGACCGAACGCGCGATCCTCGACGGGATCACGGCCCTCGAGACCCGGCCTCGACGCCTCCTCATCCACCGGGCCGCGGCGTTGATGGATCAGCTGACGGAGGCCGTGGCGCGCGCGCCGGGCGTCACCCTCGTCCAGCCCGCCGGCTCGTTCCGCCGCCGGCGCGAGACAATCGGCGACCTCGACCTGCTCGTCGAAACGACCGATCGACGGGCGACGATCGAGGCCTTCACCTCGCTCGGCGCGGTCGACCGCGTCCTCAACGCCGGGGGCCACAAGGCGGCCGTCCAGCTCCTCCGCGGCCCCCAGGTCGACCTCATGCTCATGCCGCCCGGTGAGGCCGGCACGTATCTCATCCACTTCACGGGCTCGGCGGCGCACAACGTCCGCCTCCGGGCGATGGCCCGCGATCGCGGCTGGAGCCTGTCCGAGAAGGGCTACCTCCGGATCGGCGAGGACGGTGAACCGTTGACGGGCGACGCCGCGGAGCTCCGGACGTTCGCCACCGAGGAGGAGGCTTACGCGTTCCTCGACCTGCCCTGGATCCCGCCCGAGCTCCGCGAGGACCGCGGCGAGATCGAGGCCGCCCTCGCGGGCCGGCTGCCGGAGCTCGTGACGAAGGCCGACCTCCGGGGCGACCTCCACAGCCACAGCGAGTGGAGCGACGGGATCCACTCGATCGAGACGATGGCCGAGGCGGCCCGGCGGATGGGCCGCGAATACCAGGTCCTGACCGACCACACCGTCAGCCTCGCGATCGCGAAGGGGCTCGATCCCGAGCGGTTCCGGGCGCAGCGGGCGCTCGTCGACGCGCTCAACGAGCGGTTCGCCCGCGAGGAGGCGACCGGCGAGCTGCCGGAGGGCGCGAGTCCCAACGGGTTCCGGCTCCTCCACGGCTGCGAGCTCGAGATCCGGGCCGACGGCCGCCTCGACCTTCCGGACGCCGTGCTGGCCGCCTTCGACCTCGTCGTCGCGTCGCTCCACGTCGGTCGCCGTCAACCCCGGACCCAGCTCACCGAACGGGTCCTGACCGCCATCCACAGCCCCCACGTCGACGTCATCGCCCATCCGGCGGGCCGGATGATCCAGGATCGCGACGACCTCGACCTCGACTGGGAGGTCGTCTACGCCGAGGCCGCCCGAACGGGCACGGTCCTCGAGATGAACGGCTCGCCGCACCGGCTCGACCTCTCGGTCGAACGCGCGCGCCGGGCGATCGAGGTCGGCTGCCTCGTCTCGATCGATTCGGACGCCCACGCGACCGGCGAGCTCGATGACGTCCGCTGGGGCGTCGACCAGGCGCGACGGGCCTGGGTGGAGGCGAAGGACGTCCTCAACGCCCGGCCGCGGGACGAGCTTCTCGCGTGGGTCGCGCGCAAGCCGATCCGGGTCGCGGCATGACGGTCGTCGGGCCCGACGCGCTGCCGCCCGAAGCCGTGCCCCCCGCCGTGCCGCCTGAGGCCACTCCGCCCGAGGCCGCGCCGTCCGAAGCCGTGCCCCGGGCCGTGCGATCACATTCGGACCACCGCGCGGCCAAATCGGTGCCCGTCGCGATCGCCTCGAGCACGGTCGCGGACCGCCAGCTCGCGCTGCTCATCGTGACCGCGACCGCCGCGGCGCGGCTCGCGAACCCGCCGGCCGCGTGGCTCGTCGCCGCGCTCGTCGGTGCCGCGGCGTTGGTGGGGGCCGCGGGAATCCGCCCAGCGCGGCCGGCGGCCCGGATCGATCTCGGCGCCGCGGCCGCGGGTCTGCTGCCCGCGATGATCGCTGCCGCGGGGGCGCTCGCGATCCACGCCCTCGGGTTCGGGATCGAGCTCCTCGCGGGCCTCGGCGCGCTCGGGCTGCTGCTCTCGTGGTCGATCGCCCTCGAGCGCCGGCTTGGCGCAGCCTCGTCGGCGCCGTCGGACGAGGACGTCGCGACGGTCCTCGCCCTGTCCGTCGCGGCCGCGTTCGTCGCGTTCGTCGGCGCGGGCACGCTCGTCGAGGGCGGTCTCGCCCGAAGCGGCTCCTCGCCGATCCCGATCGACCGCCTCGCGATCCTCGTCGTCGCCGACGGCCTCGCCGCGGCGGTGCTCGGCGCCCGGCTCGCGCTGCTCCGAGCCGCCACGACGCGCAACGCGCTCCTCGCGGGCGCGTCGTCGGGGGCCTTCGTCGCCGTCGCGGCCGGGGCGCTCCGCGCGCTGGCGATCCCGTTCCTCCTCGGCCCGGCGCTCCTCGCGCTCGTCTTCTTCCTGTGGGACGCGGTCACCGGATCGACGGTCGCCCGTCGGCGAAGCCCGCGCTGGGCCTGGGAGCTCGGGCTCCTCGCCGTCCTCGGCGTCGCCGTGGCGCTGCTCAACACCCGGGTCGGCTGAGGGGAGCTGGCACAGGCCCTCGGGCCCCTCGCGTGGACGGATCGTGCGGGCGGGTGCTATACATCCTCGGCCCCCAACCGCTCGAATTCGAGCCCCGACGCAGCCGCGCCGACCGGCGCAGCGAGGACTTCCGATCGTGACCTTCCCCGACGTCGACACGAACAGCCAGGCCCCCATCAACGCGACCCGGATGAAGCGCCAGCTCGCCGACCAGGCCATCGCCGCCGCCGCGCAGGCGGACTGGGCCGAGGCCGCCGAGACGAACCGCAAGATCCTCGAGCTCGGCGCTGACGCCGAGGCCGAGAACCGCCTGGCGAAGGCGCTCTGGGAGCAGGGCGAGCTCGCGGCGGCGCGCGAGCACTACGAGACCGCGCTCGCGCTCGACCCGACGAACCGGATCGCGGAGCGGAACATCCAGCGGCTCCGGCTCCTTCTCGCCGACGCCGGCGAGAAGACCGTCCCGGCACTCGAGGGCTCGAAGGCGGCAGTCGGGATCTTCGTCGAGGAGACCGGCAAGACCGGGTTCGCGGCGCTGAGCGATCTCGCCACCGCGGCCAAGCTCGCCCAGGTCAATCCCGGCGATGCGGTCGAGCTGACGCCCGAGAAGGGCCGGCTCGTCGCGATCAGCAACGGGATCCGGATCGGGATCGTGGAACCGCGGGTGGCCGCCCGCCTGCTCAAGCTCATCACCGACGGCAACAAGTACGCGGCGGGGGTCACCTCGCTCGGCGCCCAGGACGTGCGCCTGATCATCCGCGAGGTCTTCCAGGACCCCCGCAACTACGGCAAGGTGAGCTTCCCGACCGCGGCCAAGTCGACCGACCTCCGGCCCTACACGAAGGGCACGCTCATTCGCGAGGAGATGGAGCTCGAGGAGGACCTCGAGGAGGACGACGAGGACGAGGAGATCGAGGACCTCGACCGCGTCCTCCCGCCCGAGGACACGACCGACGAGGCCTTCGTCGAGGAGACCGACGAGCTCGAGGAGCAGTAACC
>DASTSC010000137.1:0-5731 GCA_035760905.1 Candidatus Limnocylindrales bacterium
CCCGACGAACACGAGGCCCTTCTCGAAGTAGATCGCGATGAGCTTCGCGCTGATGCCGCCGGAGCTCGTGCTGCCCGTCGTGACCCCAGCCTCGACACCGGACGCGAAGTCCGGCAGCGAGGTCGACTTGATGTTGAACTCGCCCCCCTGGAACTTCGAGAGCTCGTCCTTGAACTGCCCCTTCGCGGCGGCGGCAGTCGCGGTGTCCGGCGCGACGATCACCGAGACCTGGAAGATCGTGGCCCCGGCGCCGTACGTGCAGAAGTTCGCGTTGTTGTCGCCCTTCGATTCCTTGCCGCTGCCGAACGACGCCCCGGCCAGCTTCGACGCCTCGTCCTGGGTCACGAGCTGGCAGGGGTCGATGGACGTCGGGACGGCCGTCGGGAGAGATGCTTCGGGCGTCTCGGCCGGCGACGGGCTGGGCGACGTCGCCGTGGCCTCCGGTGTCGGGGACGGCGCCTCCGTGGCAGAGGCGGGCGCGACGCTTGCCGGGGCCGATGCGGGCGCGCTCGGCGACTGGGCGCCGGGTGAGCTGCTGCACCCCGTCACGATCACGACGGCCAGGGCCGGCGCGAGCCAGCGTCGCCGTGACTGCCCGGCGAGGGCGGCGCCTCCGACGGCCGCGGCGAGGCCGGACGAGCGGTGGATGATCGCCTTCATCGTCGTTCCCCTCGTGACGCTGATCGTGCGCGCGCGAGCATCGTAGTCTCGGCGGCGAGGGGCGTGACGGACGATTTTCGGGCTGCCGTCGCCGGCGCGCACCGGCTCAGCCGACCGCCCATCGGCTCAGCCGACCGCCCATCGGCTCAGGCGACCGCGCACCGGCTCAGCCGACCGCGCGCTCGTACGTGACGCGGTACCAGTTCGCCCGGGCCGGCGTCGCCGCGAATGCCGGGATCGCGAACTCGTCCGCCGACACCACCCGATAGCCCTTCGCCTGCATCGCGAGCGCGTCCTTCTCCATGAGGTCACGGATCTCCGCGTCGGAGCGGAGCCCGACCCGCAGCCCGAACGCCGCCTCGAGGGTTGACAGGATCGGGTTGATCGCGATCAGCAGGCTGTCGCGCCCGTATGTGCGCACGACCCGGGCCGGCGATCTCGGTCGAAGGAGCGGCACGCTCCCATTCTGCGCGTCATCACCGTCGCGGGCGCGAGGGGACGGCCGAGGGCTGCGGCCCGTGTTCGTCAGGCACCGATCGCGGACGAACGAGCGTGGCTCGCCGTGAGAATCGTCGCTCGAACCGCCGAACCCTTCACATTCGTTCGCCAGTGGTGCTTCAGAAGCACATTCACCTGCGGACGCGGCCGTCAGCTCGCGTCCCGCCTCTTCCGCGGAGCCCGTTCCAGCTGGCCGCTGCGGTCGGGCCACTCGAAGCCGGCCCAGGGGTCGTAGTCGGGGTCCAGCGGCTCCTGGGGCGGGCGGTCGGCCTCGGGAACGTGGGTCAGGTTCACCCGGACGCGATACCACATCGTCGAGCGGCCGCGCATCCCGTCCACGAGCACGTCCGCGGGCTCGAGGTGCTTCGCGGCCTCCGGGTGCTTCGCCTTCCAGCGGTCGAGGCCGGCGAGCGCTTCGTCCTTCTTCGCCGCTCGAGAGATCTCGATCACCGGAATGCTCGAGCGACGCCGGCCGGTGGGGGTGGGCCGAGAGCCGGACCACTCGGTGGGCAGCCCGGCGTTTCGATCGCCGGCTGCCACGGCGGCCGCGCGCTCCGCGGCGACCTCGGGCGGCGGGCCGCCCGCGACGCCCCGGCCCTCGTAGTCGGCGTCCGCACGGCGCTTTCGCGACGGCTGGACGCGCGGCGGCTCCCCCGCCTGCTTGGCGTAGTTCGGCGGCCACGGTGCGTCGCCGAGCCCCTCGGCCTCGTGCCGCCGTGAGAGCTCGAGCAGCGAATCCAGCGACCCGACGGCCTCGTCGATCCCGGCGCCGGCATCCCCATGCTCGCGGTAGAGCTCCGGGACCGTCGCGAGGGTGAAGTCCTCCATCTCGGCGGTCGGGACGTCCTCCCAGCGAAGTGGCCACGAGACCCGGGCGTCGGGCGTCGGCCGGACCGAGAAGACCGACGCGACCGTCCGATCCTTCGCGTTCTGGTTGTAGTCGAGGAAGACGCCGTGGCGCTCCTCCTTCCACCACTTCGAGGTCGCGATCGCCGGCGCCCGCTGCTCGACGTCGCGCGCGAGCGCGAGCGCGGCGCGCCGGACCTCCGGGTACGTCCAGCGCCGCTCGATCCGGACATTGATGTGGATCCCGCGCGAGCCGGACGTCTTGGCCCAGCCGACGAGCCCGTGCGCCTCGAGCGAGTCGCGGGCGACGAGCGCGACCTCCCTGACCTGCGACCAGGGCACGCCCGGCACGGGATCGAGGTCGACGCGGAGCTCGTCGGGATGGTCGAGGTCGTCGGCGCGGACGGGATGCGGGTTGAGGTCGATGCAGCCGAGGTTGACGATCCAGGCGAGGCCGGCCGGTTCGTCCACGACGATCTCGTCGGCCGTCCGACCCGACGGGAACGTGAGGGTCGCGACCCGCAGCCACTCCGGACGGTTGTCGGGCGCCCGCTTCTGGAAGAAGAAGTCGCCGGCGGCGCCGTTGACGAAGCGTTTGAGCGCCATCGGCCGGCCGCGGATGCCGACGAGCGCTCCGTCGGCGACGGCGAGGTAGTAGCGGACGAGATCGAGCTTCGTCGCGCCCGTCTCGGGGAAGAACACCTTGTCGGGGTTCGTGATCGTGACCTCGCGGTCGCCGATCTCGAGGACCTCGGTTCGGGCCGGCATGGCCGGAACGATAACGTTCGTCGACGGAGGGGACTGATCAGGTGATCCGCGTGGGCGCCTCCGGGTCGGCTTCCGGCCCGCCGTCGAGCGTCTCGGCGGGCGAGGCGAGGGTCGTCGCGAGCGCCGCCTCGAGGGCCGGGATCGCGGCAGCCTTCGCATAGAGGAACAGGCGATCTCCGGCCCGGAGCACGACGTCGCCCCGCGGGACGATCGTTCGGTCCGACCGCTCGATCGAGACGAGCACGACGTCGCGAGGGAGGTCGGCCTCGGCGAGCGTGCGGTCGGCGAGCGGCGATTCCGTCGCGAGGTCGGCTTCGACGAGCGAGCCGGCAGCGCCGATGCCACGAACACGCCGGACGTTTCCGGCGAGCGCGGTCCGGTACGCCCGCATGACGTCGCGCGCAGAGAGCACGCCGACCAGGCGCCCATCGTCGACCACGGGCGCCCACGACGCGTGATGATCGGCGAGCGTGCCGAGGGCATCGTCGAGGGCGTCGGTCACGGTGATCGCGGGCGCGACCGTCGCGACGTCGGCGAGCCGACGCTCGGCCGGCTCCGGCGCGAGGCCCACGGCCGTCACGATGCCGCGCAGCGTCTCGCCGTCGACGACCGGCGCGCCCGGCACAGCCTCGGCCGCGAGGCGGACGCGGGCCTGCCCGACCGACTCGCTCGCCCGCAGCACGAGCCGCGGCGGTCTGGCCGCGTCGGCGACGGGGATCGCCGTGAGCATCGGCAGCGCGAACCGGAAGCGGTGGGCTGGCGACTCCGCACGGCTCCGGAGCTGCGACGCATAGATCGAGCGGTCGCCGACGATCACGACCGCGACCCCGATCGCGATCATCGCCGGCGCGAGCATCCCGAGGTTGTCGCTCATCTCGGCGACCATGAGGATCACCGCGAGCGGGGCGTGGGCGATGCTGCCGAAGAGCGCCATCATCGCGACGAGCACGAACGCCGACGGATCCGCGGGCACGGCCGGCGCGACCGGCTCGAGGATCCGCCAAAGGGACGCGCCGAGGAGGCCACCGATGACCATCCCGGGGCCGAAGATCCCGCCTGACGCGCCCGACCCGATCGAGAGCGACGTCGCCGCGATCTTGCCGAACGGCAGCGCCAGGACCGCCCACAGCGGGAGCGACAGGAGCACGTCCCTGCTGAGCGCCGCCTGGACCCAGCCGTAGCCGGTGCCGAGGGCGCCGGGGAGGAGCAGGCCGATGCAGCCGACGACGAAGCCGGCGAGCGCCGGACGGACCTCCCGGGGCAGGGCGAGCCGGCGGAACCAGCGGCCCGCGCCGTAGAACGAGGTGATGTAGACGCGACCGACGAGGCCACAGGCCGCGCCGATCACGACGTAGTAGGCGAGCTGTCGGACGTCGCTGAAGGCCGCTCCGCTGACCCGGCCGAAGATCGGGCTCCAGCCGACGACCGCGCCGAAGATCGAGTAGGCGACGACCGAGGCGACGAATGACGGGACGAGCGCATCGCTCTCGACGTCGTCCCGGTACGGGATCTCGGCGCCGAGGACGGCGCCGCCGAGCGGCGCCCGGAAGATCGCGCCGATGCCCGCGGCCATCCCGGCCGCCACGGCGATCCGGGCGTCGCGGGCGTCGAGGTCGAGGCGGCGGGAGAGGAACGATCCGAACCCCGCGCCGATCTGGGCGGTCGGACCCTCCCGTCCACCGGACCCGCCAGACCCGATCGTGATCGCCGAGGCGACGAGCTTGATGAGCGGGATCCGGCCGCGGATGCCCCGCGGCCCGTGATGGAACGCGCTGATCGCGGCGTCCGTGCCGTGGCCTTCCGCCTCCGGGGCGAGCCGGAACACGATCACTCCGGCGATGAGCCCGCCCGCGGCCACGACGAGCGGGACTGCCCACGGCCGAACGGGGTCGACGATCGGCGCGCCACCCTCGCCGACCGGCGTCGCGGGCGGCCAGCCGGCGATCGTTCCGAGCAGGAGCCGCGTGCCGAGATCGAGGGCCTCGAAGAAGATGACCGCGCCGGTTCCGCTGACGAGCCCGATGAGCGCGCCCAGGACGACCCACTTCCGGAGATACGACGCTCCCCGCAGCCGGGCGGCAAGGGGGGCCGCGCGAACTGCGGCGATCATCTCGGGGCGGCCGGGGCCACCGCCGACGGCGCGCGCCCGGCCGTGTCGGGCTCGGCCATGCGGCCACCCTAGCACGGCGTTTGTCGGCGGTTAACCATCCCTCCGTCGCCGTCCCCGTTGCCTTCACATCCGGTGCGATGCCGATTGCACGCGCGCGGCTCGGACGGATGCGCAAAGCGGGGTTCGGTGGTCCTACGTTCGTGGCAGAGACCGATCGGCGGCGACCGATGTCGCCGGGGCGAAGGGCGCGGACCCGCCTCTCAACCCGTCACACGCCGGTCGGTTTCGCCATGCCGTTCGCCATCCGGGGCGATCAACAGTGGCCGACGTCCGGGGTCTCGACGTCCTCGTCCGGGGCGAGCGGCGGCGACGTCGGCGGCGCTCCGCGCGCGTCGAGGTCGCCAGGATCGCGGTCCCGGGCCCGGGCTTCCATCTCGGACTGGAACCCGGCGTCCATCCATGTCTCCTCGGTCGGGTCCTCGAGTCGTCGCTCGGCGAGCTCGGTCTTGGCCTCTCGTCGCGCGAGCGCGAGATGCTCGACCGCGTTCGCCCAGCGTGCTCGCTCGTCGGCCGGGAGCGACTCGTCGTCGCGCAGCTCGATCGCGCGGGCCATCGCCTCGCGCTGATCGAGGACCACCTTCATCGGGTCCTCCATCCGACCGCCGACGTCGTTCGCCGACGACCCGGGATCGTGGACCGCCGACTCGACGATCGGGGCGACGCCGGGGGCCGCCCGCTCGATCTCCTCGAGCCTGGCCTCGAGGCCGCTCGTCGCGTCACCCTTCGGAGGAGTCCGGTCACGCAGCTCGTCCATCGCTCCACTCGCTTCGACGCGGCGCAGACACGCCG
>DASTSC010000138.1:0-12994 GCA_035760905.1 Candidatus Limnocylindrales bacterium
CATCAAGCTCAACTACACCATCACCGGGGCAGCACTGCCTGCCGGGTCGACGTTGATCGTCTACCTCTCGCCCAACCAGGGCGCGATCAACGGGAACGCCGGCGGCGACGAGGCCGGGTACGTCAGCACTGTCGAGTCGAACGAGACGACGATCGACATGAGCGGCAAGAGCGGCAGCGGGACGCTGACGTTCTCGATCCCCGTGACACATCCGTTCACGCTCGACACGGGCGGTGTCCTCGGTGTGATTGCAGACGACGTCGCCGGTGACGACTGGGACACGAAGACCAACTCGATCAACTGCGGCGATGCGCTCCCGACGCCGAGCCCGACCGCTTCGCCGACGGCGAGCCCGACCGCTTCGCCGACGGCGAGCCCGACCGCTTCGCCCACGGCCAGCCCCACGGCCAGCCCGACCGCTTCGCCGACGGCGAGCCCGACCGCGTCGCCCACGGCCAGCCCCACGGCCAGCCCCACGGCCAGCCCGACCGCTTCGCCCACGGCGAGCCCGACCGCTTCGCCCACGGCGAGCCCGACCGCTTCGCCGACGCTCGAGCCCACCCCGACCCCGACCGGTGAGGTCGGAGGCGCTACCGGCACCCCGGTCCCGACGGCCACCTCGACGCCGGAAGGTGGGGTCGAAGGCGCCACCGGCACTCCGCGAGCGACCCTTCCGCCGACCGACACGCTCAGCGGGTCGAACGGCGGCGGCACCGACAACTGGCGGATCGTCCTCGTGGCCATGGCTGGCGTCCTCGCCGGACTCCTGCTCCTGACCCCGAGCCCGAAGCGGATCCGCCGCGACTGAGCTCGCTGTCCCCGAGCGACCGGGACGGGCGGGGTGCCGAGAGGCATCCCGCCCGTTTCGATTCGCCGGCTACCCGGCCGCGACTGCCCGACCCAGCGGAATCGTCACCCGGCCGCCGCCCCGTCGGAAGCTGACCTCGTCGAGCCGCGCCTGGACGGCGATCGCGTAGCCCTCTCCGAGGCGGAACGCGAACTGCTTCCGGCGGTGCGCGTCGGAGCCGACCGTGACCCGACGGCCCCCGAGCTCCCGGTAGATCCCTACGACCCACGCGGCCGGATAGGTCTCGCCGACGTCCTGGCGCAGGCCGCTCGTGTTGATCTCGAGGGCCGCGCCGCTTTCGACGACTGACCGGAGGGCTGCCTCGAACAGCTCCGGGGCGCCGGCGAGCGCCGTTGCCGCGACGTGCGGGTGGAGGTAGCGCTTGACGACGTCGACGTGGCCGATCGTGTCGAAGAGGCCGGACCGCGCCGCGCCGACGACCTCGTCGAAGTAGGGGGCGAGAACCTCGTCGAGTGGCGTCTCCGCGATCCACCGGCCACGATCGGGGTTTCGATACGGCGACTCCGGCCAGTCGTGGACCGAGCCGATCGTGTAGTCGTACCGGTGCGTCCGGAGATGGTCGCGGACATCCGCCTCCCAGCGCCGGTTGTAGGTCAGCTCGGCGCCGAAGCGGACCGCGAGGCCGTGTGGCGCCCAGCGCTCGGCCGCCTCGCGGACCGTCCGCTCGCGCGTCGCGAAGTCCACGTAGTCGTAGGCGGGATCGCGCGGGTCGAAGTCGACTTGGTCGGTGATCGCGATCTCGGGGATCCCGCGTTCGACCGCGAGCGCGCAGTAGACGTCGATCGGAACGTCGCTGTCGGGCGAGAGGTCGGTGTGGAGGTGGCTGTCGACCGGCAGTGGCGACGGCAGAAGCGTCGACGGTTCAGCAGTCGCTGCGGACACTCGCCGGATCGTACGCCCGGTCGTGTGCGCGGCCGCACCACGACCGACCGGATTCGTGGTACTCGCGTACCACGCCGCGCAGTACTATGCCCCGCGGTTCGCGACCCGCGACCGGACCGCGAGGGGCGGTTCGAGCTCCTCGGACGGCGCGACCGCCGGCAGAAAGGACGGCCCTCAGGCCCCGAACGGGTGGCCGCCGTGGATGCAGCAATCGGCTGCACGCCCCGTAGTGCCCATCGATCTCGCACTCATCGTCGCGCGACTTCATTCCGCGCGTCTCGTGCATCTCACCAGAGGTAGGACCATGCCACGTCTCGATGCGAGGCGCAGGCCGGTGCGTCGGCTGCGCGCGCTCTTCGATCGATCCATCGCCCGACCCGTCGGTGCGCTCGCGTCCGTCGCGTTCCTCGCGGCCGCGCTGATCGTGCCGGCCGGGGCGGCCGCCGCCGATGACCCCGGCGCCGCACCGGCCGCCGACTGCGGTCTCGTCCCGCTCGACGTCGAGCTCATCCTCGATCGTTCGGAGAGCATGGGCGGCAACAGCACCGGCACCCCGAAGCATCCGCGCATCTACTGGGAGCGCGCGGCTGCGCAACAGCTCGTCGCCGATCTCGACGCCAACGGCGGCGTCGGCGGCGGCGGCCGGCATCGCGTCGGCGTCGCCTCCTTCGGCAACAGGACCGCGACTGTCGATCTCTCGATCTCGGCCTCGACCGCCGCGGCCGCGGACGCGGCGATCGACGCGATCGAGACGGCCGGCAACACCCCACTTCAGGAAGGCATGGCCGCCGGTGCCGCGGACCTCTCCGCGAACGCCCGCGACAAGGCCTTCGGCCTGAGCGTCAGGCACGTCGTCGTCATCCTGTCCGATGGCGCACCGAACCCCGAGTCGTCGCGGCCGACTACAGCCGAGATCGCGGACTTCCAGGCCTCGGCGGACCTCGTCTTCTCGGTTGCGATCGGCCTCGGGGGCAGCGGTACGAGCGCGGTCGACCTTCCGCTCATGCAGTCCCTGGCGAAGCCCGGCTTCGTCTCCGACGCGGATCCAGGCGGCTATCGACACGTCGTCGAAGCCAGCGACCTGACCGACCTGTTCGCCTCGATCTTCGAGACGATCGCCTGCCCCACGCCCACGCCCGAACCGACGGCCGTACCCACGCCCACCGCGACGGTCGCGCCGGCGACGGGCACGCCGACCCCGACGGCCGAGCCGACGGCGAAGCCGACGCAGGTGGTCGAGGGCGCGACCGGCACGCCGCGGGCCACGCTCCCGCCGACGGACACGCTCGTGAGCCGTGATGGGTCCGGGAACGACGGCCTTCGGGTCGCCCTCGCCGGTCTCGGCGTGGCGATCGGTCTCATCCTGCTCGTCCTGCCGAGGACGAAGCCGCATCCCGAATCGGAAGGCTGACCGCCGTTCGCGTCGGCCGGGTCAGCCGGCGAGGAGGCCGAGCTCCCGGCCGACGCGAGAGAACGCCTCGAGCGCTCGATCGAGCTGGTCGTCCGAGAGGGCCGCGGTGACGATGGTCCTGAGCCGGGCCGAATCGCGCGCGACCGTCGGAAAGACGACGGAGGTGGCAAAGACGCCCTCGTCGAGGAGCCGTTCGCTGAAGCGGATCGCGTCGCCCGAGTCGCCGACGATGACCGGCGTGATCGGGGTCTCGGAGCGCCCGGTGTCGAAGCCGAGCCGCGCCAGCTCGGCCTTGAAGCGTTTCGTGTTCGACCAGAGCCGCTCGATGAGCTCCGGCTCGTCCTCCATGATCCGGATCGCCTCGCGGCAGGCCTCGACGACGGCCGGCGGATGCGAGGTCGAGAAGAGGAACGGTCGGGCGCGCTGGGTCAGCCAGTCGCGGAGCGCCGCCGAGCCCGCGACGTAGCCACCGAGGACGCCGACGGCCTTCGACAGCGTCCCGACCTGGATCGCGACACGGCCGTGGAGCCCGAAATGATCGACCGAGCCGCGGCCGTTCCGCCCCAGGACGCCCGAGGCGTGCGCGTCGTCGACGAAGACGGCCGCGCCGGCGACCTCGGCCGCCTCGACGATCCCCGGCAGCGGCGCGATGTCGCCGTCCATGCTGAAGACGCCGTCGGTGACGACGAGGATCGACCGATACGGCTCGCCCTCGTGGCCGCGGTCCTCGCGTCCCCGTTCCGTGGCCTCGGCGAGCACGTCCCGGAGCGACGTGACGTCGGCGTGCTCGTAGACCTTCCGGGGCGCCTTCGAGAGGCGCATCCCGTCGATGATCGAGGCGTGGTTGAGGCGGTCCGAGACGATGAGATCGCGCTCGTCGGTGATCGCCGGAATCACGCCGGTGTTCGCGGTGAAGCCGGACTGGAACGTGAGGACGGCTTCGCTGCCCTTGAACGCGGCGAGCTCGGCCTCGAGCGCCTCGTGGAGGGTCATCGTCCCGGCGATCGTCCGGACCGCGCCGGATCCCGCGCCATAGTCGCGGACCGCGCGCTCGGCGGCCTGCTTCATCCGGGGGTGGTGGGTCAGGCCGAGGTAGTCGTTCGACGAGAGGCTGATGACGTGGCGCCCGTCGAGCTCCACCTCGGGGCCCTGCTCGCTCGACATCACCTTCAGCGGCCGGTAGAGGCGCTCCGCCTTGAGCGCCTCGACCTCGTCGGCGAGGTACGCGAGGGGGTCGGACCGGCTGGTTCCGGTCGACGCAGATCGAGCGGCGGTCGTCATCGTCGTCCTCCACGCCCATTCTGGCAGGCGCCGCGGATCGTGGGCTCGGAGGTGAGGCCTGGGTGGGCCAAGCCCGCTGGCGACAGCTTCGACGCCCGGATTTCGATGGGAGCGTAATGGCGCTGGCTACGAACGGCGTTGCGACTCGTGGACCGGCATTCGACCGCTCGCGCATGCACGTTCGGGCGTGGAACGCGGTCCCGCGAGCTGTTCGCGGGTGGATGTCGACGCGCGAACGGCCAGGATTACGACCCGGCCGAAATGGCCACGCGTTGGGTCCTCCTGGCGGCGCCGCGCCGGTGGAGTGAGCGCCCGCCGCTGATCGATCGTGGCGAACAACTCCTGCATGGACCGGCTCGTCCGATCGCTCGCACCGATCGCGCGACGCCGGCTACGAAGCCTCCCAGCTCATGATCACCTTGCCCGACTCGCCGGACCGGGCCGCCGCGAAGGCCGCCTCGTACTCGCGGAACGGGAAGCGATGGGTGATCACCGGCCGAACGTCGAGGCCCGACTGGAGCATGACCGTCATCTCGTACCAGGTCTCGTACATCTCCCGGCCGTAGATCCCCTTGATCGTCAGCATCTTGAAGACGACCTCGGTGAAGTCGATCGGGATCTCCTCGATCGGCAGCCCGAGCATCGCCAGCCCCCCGCCGTGGGCCATGTTCGCGATCGCGGTCCGCAGCGCCGTCGCGTTGCCCGACATCTCGAGGACGACGTCGAAGCCCTCGACCATCCCGAGCTCGCGCTGGACGTCGCCGAGGTCGCGTTCGCGCGGGTCGACCGCGACCGTCGCGCCCATCCTGATCGCCAGCTCGCGCCGGAACGCGTTCGGCTCGGAGACGACGACGTGGCGCGCGCCCGCATGCCGAACGACCGCGGTCGCCATGAGGCCGATCGGTCCCGCCCCCGAGACGAGGACGTCCTCGCCGAGGACCGGGAACGCGAGCGCGGTGTGGACCGCGTTGCCGAACGGGTCGAAGATCGCGGCGACGTCCTCGTCGATCCCCGGCCAGTGGTGCCAGACGTTCGTCATCGGCAGGACGACGTACTCGGCGAAGGCGCCGTCGCGGCCGACGCCGAGCCCGATCGCCTTTGCGCACAGGTGGCGCCTGCCGGCGAGGCAATGGCGGCAACGGCCGCAGACGACGTGGCCCTCGCCGCTCACGAGCTCGCCCGGGTGGAAGTCGGTCACGTTCGAGCCGACCTCGACAATCTCGCCGACGAACTCGTGGCCGACGATGAGCGGCGGTTGGATCGTCCGGGCGGCCCACGGGTCCCACGACTCGATGTGGAGGTCGGTGCCGCAGATGCCGGTCTTGTGGACGCGGATGAGAACGTCGTTGATGCCGACCGTCGGCATCGGCACCTCGCGCAGCTCGAGCCCCGGTCCGGGCGCCGGCTTCACGAGCGCGAGCATCGGTCAGGCCTCCGGCTGGGGTCGCGGATCGGCCGTCCAGTCCACGACCGGATTCTCCACCGAACCGACCCGCTCGACCTCGACCCGGACGCGGTCGCCCGGCTCGAGGAAGACCGGCGGGTCGCGGAAGACCCCCACGCCCGACGGCGTCCCGGTCGCGACGACGTCGCCGGGCTCGAGGGTGATCTGGCTCGTCACGTAGGCGATCAGCTCGGGGATGCGGAAGATCATGTTCGCGGTCGTCCCGTCCTGCATGAGGATCTCGCGCCCGGCGTCCGGGCCCGTTCCCGGGATTCGCCAGCTCCGCAGCCGGAGCGCATGCGGATCCGGGATCTCGTCGGCCGAGACGAACGTGGCGCTCATCGGCAGGAACGTGTCCGAGCCCTTCGCCCGGAGCCACTGGCCGTCGCCGCGCTCGCCCTCGCGGAGAGCTGCCTTCTGGCCCTGCCAGTTCCGGGCGCTCACGTCGTTGACCGCGACGTAGCCGGCGACCACGTCCATCGCCCGCTCCGCCGGAACGCGGCGGGCGGGACGGCCGATGACGACGCCGAGCTCGACCTCGAGGTCGAGGGCATGGGTGCCAGGCGGCCGGACGATCGGCTCGCCGTCGGCGACGAGGGCGTTCGCGAACTTCGCGAACAGGACCGGCCGATCCGGGAGCGGGATGTGCTGCTCCTCGACGTGGTCGCGGTAGTTGAGCCCGATGCAGACGATCTTGCCGGGCGCGGACACGGCCGGTGCCGCGGGATGGCCGTGAGCGTCCTCGGCACGCGCAGTCAGGTGCACACCTGGGGCGATCGGAATCGGCAGGGGAAACGGTCGACCCGTCCGGGCGCGAAGCGAGTCGGGCCCGACGGCCGGTTCATCGGGCCGCGCCCGGTAGGCGTAGAGGCGCATCCCGCGCCGCCGATCAGCTCGGGCTGGCGGACGCCGGCGCGCTCGCGGCGGGCGATTCGCTCGCCGCTGGCGATGCGCTCGCCGCCGGCGTCGCCCGGGGGCACTGCGGCTCCGGGTTCACGGTCTCGCCGTACTGGGCGTAGAAGTCGAGCGCCTGCTGGGGATTCCACGTGTCCATGTACATCACCCGATCCCAGACGATCGCCGCGAACGCGTGTGGCAGCTGCTCGAAGCGGGTGACGACCGGCGACACGACCCCCGCCTTCACCCCGCAGACGGGGCTCGGCGGGAACTGTTGGACGAACTGTCTGAGCTGGCCCTGGCTCGAATCCGAGCAGACGTCGCCGCTGCACTTGTAGAGGACGACGAGGGCGCCGTGCTCGAGGTTGTGGACCCAGCCCTGGGGATCCGTCTGCTCGTCGGGACCGTAGTAGCGCGCCGCGATCGGGCCGAACTGGCTCGTGGTGTTGTGCGGGCCGGACGCCGGCGGGCAGAAGTCGTAGGTGAGGAACGTGCCCGGATTCACGTGGGTCTTGCCGCGGTCCGGCTCGGGCGCGCCGGACGGGCTCGAGGCCTCGGGCGGGTCGAAGACCGACGAGCAGGCGTACGCCGGCTGCGTCGCCTGGAGGAAGACGAGTCCCGACACGACGACGACGACGGCGACGATGACCGCGCCGACGATGGCGCCTCGGTGCCGTTCGAGGAAGGGTCGCGTGTCGCGCCGCGTTCGGGAGGAGGTGCGCGGGCGCTCGGTAGCGCGGGATCGGGTGGTCACACGGAACCTCGGGGTCGGCGCCCGGGACGGGGCGGACGGCGATCGACTCGGGCGCGCCTGCCCACGCGGCGCGCTCGGCGAAGCCTACCGTTCGACGCCCGATCGTGTTCCACGGGCGGCTATCGCTCGTTCAGCCAGCGTCGGGCCGACGGTCGGGTGAGCCCGACGAACAGGGCGACGGCGAGCAGGGCCACGGCGGCGGCCGGCACGACGAGTCGGCCGAGGAACAGCAGCGGGACCGCCGGCAGGGTCAGGCTTGCCAGGCCGAGGGCCAGGGTTCGGGCCGCCTCCTTGCGCTGGAGCGTCAGCGTGATCGTGAAGATCGTGTAGGCGAGGAGGCCCATCGCGACGACGCCGATCGGGCTGATCGGGATGACGACCGCCTGCTCGATGACGACCGGGAGGGTCAGCGCGATGCCGGCCAGCACGAGCACCGCGTAGGCGAGGAAGACGGCGACCCCGGGCGGCATCGCGCGGAGGCCATGGCCCTCGTTCGTCGTGGTCACGGTCCGACGGTAGCGCAGCGGGCGCCGGGTGGCACAGCGCGCGCCAGGTGGCGCAGCGCGCCGGATGGCACAGCGCGCGCCCGCCTGCGAGCGGCTCCGCAAGGCCCATACGCGATACTCGCGGCCGTGGCCGATCTGCCGTTCCCGCTCCCCGCGCCACTGGCCGACCGTCTCGCGACCCATCTCGACCGCGAGGCGAAGATCGCGCGTGTCCTCGACGAGCTCGGGCCGATCGCGGACCGCGACGTCGCGCTCGTCGAGGGAGGTCCGCTCCGGGCCAGCCAGCTCGAGGCACGGGGCGGCCGTCTGACCGTCGTGCCCTCGGCGCGGGAGACGGGGCTCCAGGCGGCGGCCGTCGACGCGGTCGTCGCGCTCTGGGACGCGTTCCGCGGCGCCAACCGCGGCGAACTCGACGAGGCCGCGCGAGTGCTGCGACCCGGCGGACGCGTGCTCGTCGTCCACGACTACGGCCGGGACGACGTGTCGCGGCTTCGGCCGCCGGATCTGCCGGAGTATGCCCAGTGGAGCCGGCGGGACGGGCCGTTCCTGTCGACCGGCTGGAAGATCCGCGTCGTCCACGCCTGGTGGACGTTCGAGACCCTCGAGGAGGCGGCGGGATTCCTCGGCGACGCGTTCGACGCGGCCGGGCGGGAGCTGGCCGCAACGCTCAAGCGCCCGCGGCTCTCCTACAACGTGGCCATCTACCATCGAACCATGGGAGCAACCGGGTGACGTGGCCGGACGACCCGGGCGACGAGGTCGTCGCGCCGTACGACTATCAGCCCGAACCGCCGCCGGAACGGCCTCGTCGGATCGTCACGCCGACCAGGGTGACGCTGCTCGTCGCGATCCTCGGCAGCATCGCCTACTTCGCCTACGCGATCACCGTTCGCGAGTCGCAGCAGATCCCGCTCCTGGCGTCGGGCGCCGCGGTGCTCGGGCTGGTCTTCCTCGCGCTCGCGATGGCCGGCGGGCTCGCGACGTTCCAGGCGGGCCGCGACGGCCGTGTCGGCCGGGCGCTCGGCATGGCGATCGCCGGCGGTCTGGCCGGGCTCCTCGCCGCCGGCGCGTTCGCGGCCGCGCTCGTCCTCGCCCTCGCCTACCGCGCCTGACGCAGCGGGCCGGAGCCTCGATGGCCGCGAGGCAAGGGCACGGCCGCCCGGGATCGCCGGTGTAGAGTGGCCGCCCGGCCCCCATCGTCTAGAGGCCTAGGACGCCACCCTTTCAAGGTGGAGATCGCCGGTTCGAATCCGGCTGGGGGTACCAGCCCCGCCGTCGGCGCTAGGTGCCGTCCGGAGGCAGCGTCGGCCGTCGGGCCGGGCCCCGCTGCTACCATCGGGAGCGATGGAGATCATGGGCATCCGGATCCCGACGATCGTCCACGACAACGTCGCGAAGCGCTGCGACGGGTGTGGCGAGGTGATCGAGGGCACGCCCTGGCGGCTCAACGTCCTGGACATCGTGGCGACCGAGATCGCGCCGTCATGGACGGAGGCGCCCGTCATCAACCCCGGGCCGTTCCAGTTCCACTCCGATCCCGAGCACGTGCTCCGGTGGATGGACCGGAAGGGCTACCTCTTCTGCCGCCGGGGTGTCGTCCGCGAGATCATGCGGCCGATCCCGGTGCCCGGCGACGTGCCTCGCTGGGCCCTCTGCGACGGCCTCCACCGCGACGACCATGAGCTCGTGCCGGCGTTGTCGGTCACCCTCGCCGCGCAGCGCTGAGGCGGTCTAGGGTCGTCTGATCCGAACGTCGTCGACCTGAGCCTCGACGATGTTGTGGGGTGACCCGTCCTGGGCGGCGAACACCACGCGGATTCGCTTCCCGGCCCACGCGTCGAGCGAGACCGATCGCGGCGCCCACGCGCCGTCCTGGTCGCGCCCTGCCCCCTTCTCCTCGTAGACGACCGTCCGTGTATCCGCCTCCACGTCCCAGACGTAGACCCGGAACCAGTCCCGGCTCGTCGATGCCTTCGTGTGGGCGAACGAATAGGCGAACGTCAGCGGCCCCGGCGCATCGGGCAGGACGACCGCCGGGGACGCGATCGAGGTCCGGCCGTCGAGGTCGTTCGAGCCCGCCTTCCGACCTGCCGCGAGCCCGGTCGCGAGCCCGGCCTGGCCGGACGCCGTCGTCGTCAGCTGCTTCGGGCCGCTCGCCCGCGTGCCGGCGGGGTTGCCGCGCGCCCACCGGCCGTCGGTCGCGGTGTCCGTCGACCAGGGGTTCCGCGTCCAGCCCGGCCGGGCGATCTCGAGGTCGTCGTAGAGCGGGCCGCAGTCGCGCCTGGCGATTCCGGCGTCGGCATAGGGACAGTCGGCGCGGTCGATGAGGTGGAGGATCGCCTCGCGGTTGCGAGCGGTCTGGGCCGCGATCTTCTCGTCCGGGGGGTAGTGGTCCTGCCAGACCGTGGGCTTCTCCGTCGGATAGAGCTCGAAGGTGAAGGTGAAGATGCGGTACGTGGCGTAGAGCCAGTCGATCTCGTCGCCGTCGGTGACGTAGAGGTCGCTCGACTGCTCGGCCGTATAGCCGTTGAGCGCCGCCATCGCCCGGCCGAAGGCGACGAACGCGGTGTGATCGTCGCGGGTCATGTCGGGCGGGACGTTCGTCTTCGTATGGCCGTACGGCCAGAGGATCAGCTCGCCGTTCGTGTGGAGGGTGATGTGCGTCCGGATCTGCTGGACGCCGTCGACCACCCGGCTGGCGACGAAGTCGCGGATCGCGCGCGTCTCAGGCGCGGAGAACGGCCGCGACCCGCGGTAGTTCCAGTCGGCCGGCCGACCCGACGAGCCGCCGCAGCAGCCCCACCGATAGGAGTAGTTCCGGTTGAGATCGGTCCCGACCGTCCCGTTCGCGTTCGGTTGGCGGTTCTTCCTCCAGGCCCGATACGGGTCGCCGGTCAGGTCGTAGACGAAGCCGTCCGGGTTGAGCGCGAAGACGATCCAGATCTCGCGGCTGTCGACGAGCCGGGTCACCTCGTCGTCGGTCCCGTAGCCGTCGGCGAGCGCGTGGAGGACGTAGAGCGCCTGCTCCACCGTCAGGTGCTCGCGGGCGTGGTGGAGGGCATCGATGAGGACCTCCGGCTCGTCCTCGTCGGTGGCGACGTTGTCGCTGATCTTCGCCGCCCAGATGCGGTGGCCCTTGTAGCTCAGGCCGATCGAGAAGGCCTGGACGATCGTCGGGTGGGCGGCCGCGGTCGCCTTGATGTCGGAGACCATCTCGGCGTAGTTGTGGTAGCCGCTGTCCGACGCCGGGAAGTCGGACGCCGCGACCGGCGCCGCCGCGGACGGCGCGATCGAGACGAGCGTAGCGACGAGCGCGGCGAGGAGGACGGGGCGGCGGCCTGCGACGTGCATGCCGTGGAGGGTGCACACTCGTGGGGCCTCGGGGCAACGGCCCGATCGGGTCGGTCCGGGGCGGGACCGCGGACCCCGCGAGGCCCCCACCCGACGCCGGATGCACAATGGCGACGATGCCCGCCGCCCTCCTGCCGGCCGTAACGTCGGTCCTCGCGTTCGTCTTCGCGGTCGCGCTCGTCGATCAGTGGCGGGACCGGCGCCGCGGCTACCAGGCGGTCTGGGCCGTGGGCATGGTCCTCTACGGCGTCGCCTCCGGCTGCGAGGCGCTGGCTGCGGCCGCGGGCTGGCAGCCGTCGATCTACCGGACGTGGTACGCCTTCGGCGTCGCGACCCCCGCCTGGCTCGGGCTCGGCACCGCCTACCTGCTGGGCCGGACGCGGTTCGGCTACACGTACGCCGCGCTCGTGCTCGTGGCCGGCCTCATCGCGTTCGCGGCCCGCAACCGCTACGCCGAGGCCGGGCTCGTCCCGGTGGCGCTCCTCTTCGCGGGCGTCGTGGTGGCCCTCGCGGTCGGCGTCGAGACCTATTTCCAGGACGAGCGCTGGCCCGCGATCGGTGCGCTCGCGGTCGTCGTGGCCACGATCGCGAACGGCCTCGCCGTCTGGTCGGCGGGCCTGCCTGCGACGCTGCCTCTCGCGGCGAGCGGCCTGCCGTCGACCGACGTCCTGCCCGCGGCGCCGCGTCTCCTGGCGCTGTTCCTCAATCTGCCCGGCGCGCTGGCGCTCGTCCTCGGGGCGATCTTCTCGACCTACGTCTTCATGCCGAAGCGGCGCGTGCTCGCCTACTCGCTCGACCCGACCCAGCCCGGCGACCACTTCCTTTTCAACCTCGCGATCTCGCCGGTCGCGATCCTCGTGAACTTCGTCGCCTCGCTGCCCGGCGCCATCCGGGCCCTCGTGTCGGGTCGGATCAACTCCCGGGCGCCGGCGACGCTCCTCATCGCGCTCGGCGCGTTCGTGCCGACGATCACCGATTCGCTCGTCCTCGTGGGCTCGACCGAGTGGTTCCAGCTCGGCAAGTTCGTCGGCCTCGTCCTGCTGTTCGCGGGCTTCCTCGTCTCGATCGACGTGTTCCACGAGTACCGGGTCCCGTTCACGTCGATCCGGCTCGGCGGCCCGCGCCGGGAACGGGAGGTGACTGCGGCGGAGGTGGCGGCGCCTCCCCGGCCGTCGGTCCAGGCCGCCGACCGGACCTGATCGCCCCTCGATCCATCGAACCGCCGGGGCCGCGAACACCACCCTCGCCGGCGCTCCGCCCGATCGCCCCGGCCGACCGCGCCGGGGCGCCGGAGACCCCGCCGGTATACTCGGGGTCCGCCCACAACCCCATCCGAAGGATCGATGCGCGTCCGAAAAGCCGTCCTCCCGGCCGCTGGCTGGGGCACCCGCTTCCTGCCCGCGACGAAGGCCCAGCCCAAGGAGATGCTGCCGCTCGTCGACAAGCCGGTCATCCAGTACGCGGTCGAGGAGGCCGTCGCCTCGGGGATCGAGCAGATCATCATCGTGACCTCGTCCCAGAAGCGGGCGATCGAGGACCACTTCGACATCGACTTCGAGCTCGAGCAGCTTCTCGAGCAGCGGGGCGACGTCGAGATGCT
>DASTSC010000139.1:0-3466 GCA_035760905.1 Candidatus Limnocylindrales bacterium
GGCCGCTCCGAGCGCGGTCCCGACTCGCCGCCGAGCCGCGGCCGGTACGCGGCGAGCTCCGGGAAGAGCCGGGCGACGACCGCGACCCCGACGATGCAGAGGATCCCGCCCGAGACGACCGAGGCCTGGGCGCCGACGAACGACGCGAGCGTCGCCGCCTCGAGGTCCCCGATCCGGGGCCCGCTCGTCACGACGAGGCTGTGGAGGGCGGTCAGCCGGCCCCGCAGCTGGTCCGGCGTCTCCAGCTGGAGGGCCGTGCTCCGGAAGACGGCCGACAGCACGTCCGCCGCGCCGGCGACCGCGAGGAAGGCGAGGGCGAGCGGGAACGAGAACGTCGCCAGCCCGAACGCGGCCACGGCGGCGCCCCAGGCGACGACCGCGGCGATGACCGCCCGGCCGACGTCCCGGACGCGGCCGACCCAGCCGGACAGGAGCGCCCCCACGAAGGCACCCAGGCCGGGCGCCGCGGCGATGAGGCCGAAGCCCTCGGGACCGACGCGGAACACGTCGAGCGCGAGGACCGGGAAGAGCGCGGCCGGCATCCCGAAGACCATCGCGTTGAGGTCGATGACGAACGTCGAGAGAAGGAGTCGGTGGCCGAAGGCGAAACGGAGGCCCTCGGCGATCGCGGCGAGCCCGGGCCGGGTCGCACCCGACAGCGGCGGGAGCGGCCGGATGAGGAGGACCGCGAGCATCGACGCCGTGAACGTCACCACGTCGACGAGGTAGGCGCCGCCGACGCCGGCCGCCGCGATGAGGAGGCCGCCGACCGCCGGCCCGATCACCTGGGCGGCCTGCGAGTTGAGCTGGTTGAGCGCGATCGCGGCCGGCAGCCGCTCCGGCGGCACGATCCGGGCGATCGAGGCGGATCGCGCCGGCTGATCGATCGCGCCGAAGCCGGCGGCGACGAAGGCGACGACGAGGATCGCCACGAGCGGCGGCGGCTCGCCGAGGACGCCGAACGCGATGAGCGCGAGGGCCAGGCTGCTCGCCGTCAGCACGGTCTGGGTCACGAAGAGGAGGCGCCGCCGGTCGACGGCGTCGGCGATCGACCCGCCGAACAGCGCGAACAGGAGGATCGGGACGAGCTGGGCGGCGGTCACGGCGGCGATCGCGAGGGGCGAGCCGGTGAGCGCGTACGCCTGGAACGGCAGCGTGATGCGGGTGATCTGGTTGCCGATCCCGCTCACGACCTGGCCGCTCCAGAGCAGCCGGAAGTCGCGGTCGTGTCGGAGCGGCGCGACGTCGAGGAAGAGGCCGCGCAGCCTTCCCCGGCGGCCGGGCGCGCCGGAGGACGTCATGCTGCCGCGGGAGCGCTTACTTCTCGGGCGCGGATGCGAGAGCCGCCTGCGCCGCGGCGAGCCGCGCCACCGGCACGCGGAACGGCGAGCACGAGACGTAGTTGAGGCCGATCGTGTGGCAGAAGGCGATCGAGTCGGGGTCGCCGCCGTGCTCGCCGCAGATCCCGATCTCGAGGTTCGGGCGCGCTCCCCTGCCCTTCTCGACGGCGAGCCGCATCTCGCCGCCGACGCCGATCGTGTCGAGCGTCTGGAACGGGTTCGCCGACAGGATCTTCTCCTCGACGTAGGTCAGGAGGAAGCCGCCCTCGGCGTCGTCGCGGCTGTAGCCGTAGGTCATCTGGGTCAGGTCGTTCGTGCCGAAGCTGAAGAACTCCGCGTGCCGCGCGATCTCGTCGGCGACCCAGCAGGCCCGCGGGACCTCGATCATCGTCCCGAACTTGAAGTCGACCGACGCGCCGGCGGACTCGACGATCGCCTGCGCCTCGGCGTCGAGGAGCACCCGGGTCCGGGCCAGCTCGTTCGGGTGGCCCACCAGCGGGATCATGATCTCCGGGTGCGGGTCGGCCCCGGCGCGCTTGACGGCGACCGCCGCGTTGAGGATCGCCCGCGTCTGCATCTTCACGAAGTCGGGGATCATCAGCCCGAGGCGGATCCCGCGCAGCCCGAGCATCGGGTTCTGCTCGCGGAGCGACTCGACCGCGGCCAGCAGCCGCCGCTGCTCGACGAAGTGCGGGTCGTCCTCGGCGGTGCCGAGCGTCCGGAGCCGGGTCACCTCCTCGAGCAGCTGCTCGTGGCTCGGCAGGAACTCGTGGAGCGGCGGGTCGATGAGCCGGATGATGACCGGCAGCCCGTCCATCGCCCGGAGGATCCCCTCGAAGTCGCCCTGCTGGAGCCGCTCGAGCTTGGCCATCGCCGCGTCGAACCGCGCGATCGCCGTCGTCTCCTCGTCCGATCGGTCGGCCTCGGCCTTCGCCTTCGCCCGTGTCGCCGCGAAGGCGACGAGGATCGCGTCGCGGACGATGTCGAGGCGCTCGCCCTCGCGGAACATGTGCTCGGTCCGGCAGAGCCCGATCCCCTGCGCGCCATAGGAGCGGGCCTGGGCGGCCTCCTCGGGCTTGTCGGCGTTCGTCCAGATCTGGAGCCGGCGGAGCTCGTCGGCCCAGCCGAGGATCGTCTGCAGCTCGGGCTGGTCCTCGAACCGGGCGGCCTTCGTCGGGACCTGGCCGAGGTAGACCTCGCCGGTGTTGCCGTCGACGCTGATCCAGTCGCCCTCGGCGAACGCCGCACCGTTCGCGGTCGCGGTCCGCGTCCGATAGTCGACGCGGAGCTCGCTGCAGCCGGCGACGCAGGGCTTGCCGATCTGGCGGGCGACGACCGCCGCGTGCGAGGTCGCGCCGCCGCGGGCGGTGAGAATGCCCTCCGCCGCGGCCATGCCGTGGAAGTCGTCGGGCGACGTCTCGACCCGGACGAGGACGACCCGCTCGCCGGCCGCGGCCTGCTCGGCGGCGCGGTCGGCGTTGAACACGGCCTTGCCGACGGCCGCTCCGGGCGCCGCGTTGAGACCCTTCGCGATCCGGCGGGCGCCCTTGAGGGCGTCGGGGTCGAACTGGGGCCGGAGGAGCTGGTCGACCTGGGCGGGCTCGACCCGGGCGACGGCCTCCTCCTTCGAGATGACGCCCTCGTCGACCATGTCGACCGCGATCTTCACCGCGGCCTGGGCGGTGCGCTTCGCGTTCCGTGTCTGGAGCATGTAGAGGCGGCCACGCTCGATCGTGAACTCGAGGTCCTGGACGTCGCGGTAGTGGCTCTCGAGCGAGCGCCCGATCCGGTCGAACTCGGTGTAGACGTCGGGCCAGCGGTCGCGCATCTCGGCGATCTCGATGGGCGTCCGGATGCCGGCGACGACGTCCTCGCCCTGGGCGTTCGGCAGGAACTCGCCCTGGAGCTCGCGCCGGCCGTCGACGGTGTTGCGGGTGAAGGCGACGCCGGTGCCCGAGTCGTCGCCCATGTTGCCGAAGACCATTGTCACGACGTTGACGGCCGTCCCGAGGTCGTCGGGGATCCGGTTGAACTTCCGGTAGTCGCGGGCCCGCTGACCGAACCACGAGGCGAAGACGGCCTTGATCGCGAGGTCGAGCTGGTCGTAGGGGTCGGTTGGAAAGTCC
>DASTSC010000140.1:0-5965 GCA_035760905.1 Candidatus Limnocylindrales bacterium
CGCGGCCCTCGGAGCCTCCGTGCCCGGAGGCCCGTTTCGGTCGTGTGCGCTACACGCCGTCAGAGCCCCAGGGCCGAGCCTTCCGGCTGGGCCGCCAGAGCTTCTGCTTCGCCTCGTACGCGAGGTGGTTCCGGCGCATCGCGCGCAGTGTGCGGCATGAGCGTGGCGGGGCGCAAGTATTTCTGCCGGGCAACGCCGCCGCACGGGGCTGCGGGGAGACCTGCCCCCCGTCGTCGATGCGCGTTGGTGCATCACGGGGGTGGGGTCGCGCGAAGACCTGCCTCCCGTCGTCGATGCGCGTCGGTGCATCACGGCGGCGACGAACGGCCTCCTTCACGGCCACCCGATGCGCTCACTCGCATCGACGGGGAAAGGCTGGTGCCGGACGCGCCCGACCACTGGTGCCGGACTCGCCCGACGACTGGTGCCGGCCGGCCGGACGACTGGTGCCGGCCCAGGCGACGATTCGAGGCGTAGAGTCGTGCCGACCGACGAAAGGGGTGGTCGGATGACCGTGCCAGCCGCGACGACGGCGTTCACCGGATTTCGACCCGAGGCCGTCGAGTTCCTCCTCGAGCTCGCCCAGAACAACGACCGGACGTGGTTCCAGCCACGCAAGGCCGAGTACGAGGCGCTCCTCAAGCGACCGCTCGAGGCCCTCTGCGTCGCGCTCGCCGACGAGTTCGCCCGGCGCGACCTGCCGCTCCGCGCCGATCCGGCCCGCTCGCCCTTCCGGATCTACCGCGACGTCCGGTTCAGCAAGGACAAGAGCCCGTACAAGACCCACCTGGGGGCCGACTTCCCGTGGGACGAGGGCGGCGGCGCCCATCGTGGTCCAGGCGCGTACTTCCACCTCGCGCCCGGCGAGATCTACGCCGGTGGCGGGATGTGGCACCCCGAACCCGTCGCGCTCGCGGCCTGGCGCCGCCTGCTGGACAGCGATCCCGGTCGGGTCCACGCGGCCGTCGACGACCCGAGGTTCGTCACCCGCTTCGGCGGGGTCAGCGGGGAGACGCTGACCCGGGTGCCGCAGGGCTTCGCGAAGGACCACCCCGAGGCCGAGCTGCTCCGCCACAAGGACGTCACGTTCGGCCGGCGCCTGTCGGACGAGGAGGCGTTCTCCCCCGACCTGCCGGCGATCCTCGCCGACACGTGGGCCGACGCGGTCCCGGTCATGCGCCTCCTCGCCAGCCTGGGGTAGCGGCCCGTGGTCCGCTCGCCCTGGCTGATCGTCGCGTGGTCGCCGCTCGTCATCGGCGTGCCCGCCGTCCTCGCGATCTGGATCGCGGGTCTGGCGTTGCTCCTCGTGGTTTGCGCCTTCACGAGTCGGTCGCATCGCTGACCGCTCTCACGGCGCTCGGGCTTGCGAGAGCGTTCTCCGCGCGGAGCGGCAAGTCCGGGGCAAGGGCGGCGTAAGCCCGACGATCGGAACGGGACAGTCGCACGGCTACGCTCGCGCCGAGCTCGGATGCTCGGCTTCTGGCCGCCGAAGCTGGTGGTTTGGCGCTCCCACCGGAATCCTCGGGAACAAGCGTGTCGCAGGACACGACAGGCGGCCCGTGCGGGTCGCCGACCTAGCGGTACGCCCCGCGCTGGCGTTCGGGGACGAGCGACGCGATCCTCCCCATGATCGCGTCCGTGGCCGCGCGCTTCGCCGCGCGGCGGTCCGCCATCAGCTCCGGCCCGAGCGCATCGGCCAAGGTGAACGGCTCGCCGACGTGCATCGCGACCGTCCGGCCGAGCCGCCAGATCGGCCGGCCCTTCGGCCAGAAGCCGTCGGTATCGATCAGCCCGACCGGGAGGATCGGCGCGCCCGATCGGAGCGCGAGCAGGGCGAGCCCGTCCTTCGGTCGCTGGATCTCGCCCGACGGGCTCCGCGTCCCCTCGGGAAACAACACGAGCACCTGGCCGTCGGCGAGGAGGTCCTCGGCCAGGCGGAAGGCGGCGGCGTCGCCGCGGGCCCGATCGACGGGATGGACGGACATCCGCCGGGCCAGCGGCCCGATGACCGGCCACTCCGTCATCTCCTTCTTGCCGAGCCAGTGGATCCGTCGGCCGAGGGCTGGCGTGAGCCAGCCGCCGAGGATCACCCCGTCGACGTTCGAGGCGTGGTTCGCGGCGACGATGAGCGGGCCCGACCGCGGGACGTTGCGGAGGCCCTCGACCCGGACGCGGGCAAACAGGCGAAGCGCGAACCGGGCGAACCAGGTGACGAGCCGGACATAGCCGTCGACGTCGGCGCGAAACCGCCGGCGCCGGACGCGGCGGCGCCCCTCGACCGCGGTCATGCCCTCGCCCGCAGCCCCGCCGCCGGCTCGCCCGAAGCCTCGGCGTCGCGGATCGCCGCCACGACGAGGGCGACCGTCTCCTCGAAGCGGTTGCCGTCGGTCCGGAGGACGACGGCATCGGGCGCGATCCGGAGCGGCGCCACCGCGCGTCCGGAATCGATCGCGTCGCGCCGGCGGAGGTCCTCGAGGATCTCGACCGACTCCGCCGTGCCGGCCTCCACTCCACGCTCCTCGGCGCGGCGCCGCGCCCGCTCCTCGACCGACGCGTCGAGGTAGAGCTTGAGGTCCGCGGCGGGCAGCACGACCGTCCCGATGTCGCGGCCGGCCATGATGATCCCGCCGTCATCGGTGAGCGCCCGCTGCCGGGGCAGGAGCGCGGCTCGGAGCTCGCCGACACGAGCGTAGTCGCTCACGGCCGCGTCCACCCGCGGGGTATGGACCTCGGCCGTCACGTCGCGGCCGTCGACGAGGACCCGATCGAGCCGACCGTACTCGTCGGGCGCCAGCTCGATCTCCTCGGTCTCGGCGACCAGCCGATCGACGTCCTCGGGCGCGATCTGTCGGGCGAGCGCCAGCCACGCCGCCGCCCGGTAGAGCAGCCCGGTGTCGCAGAACCGGAAGCGGAGCTCGAGGGCCGCGGCGGCTCCGACGCTGCTCTTGCCCGACGAAGCCGGGCCGTCCAGGGCGACGACGAGACCGCCCGGTGCGCGGCCCTGGGCTCGGCGCGCCTCGGTCGCGTCATCCACCATCGCGGGCAGGATACCGACGCCCCGGCGGCCCGACCCGGCGGACCTCGTCGGGGCGAAGGCGGCGGACCTCGCCCGATCGAAGCGCGCCGAGTCGCAGCGGGCCGATCCGGACGCGGACGAGCTGCCGCACGGGCACGCCGACGGCGGCGAGCATCCGCCGGATCTGGCGCTTCCAGCCCTGACCGAGGGTGACCCGATACCAGGTGAGCGGTTGTTCATCCCCGGCCGCGACGGCCCTGCTCTCCGTCCGCGACGCAGCGCGAATGGCGACCAGCCGCGCGAGCCCCTCGTCGAGCTCGATCCCCTCCTCCAGCCGCTCGAGCCGGCTCCGATCGAGCGGTCGGTCGAGGCCGACCATGTACTCGCGCTCGACGCCGTAGCGAGGGTGCAGGACGCGCTCGGCCCAGTCCCCGTCGTCGGTGAGGAGGATGAGGCCCTCGGAGTCCTGGTCGAGCCGGCCGACCGGGAACAGCCGGCCGCTCGCCGGCCGGAGCTGCCGCGGGACGAGGTCGACGACCGTTCGGGCCGCGTGACGGTCGCGAACGGTCGAGGTGACGCCGGAGGGCTTGTTCGCCGCGAGGTAGACGTGCGGGGCGTCCCCCGGGCGGGTGATCGCGCGCCCATCGACCGCGATCACCGCCCGATCCGGATCGACCTGCTGCCCGATCGTCGCGGGCCGGCCGTCGACCGTGACCCGACCGGCCTCGATCAACGCCTCTGCGCCCCGGCGCGACGCGACCCCGGCCGCGGCGAGCACCTTCTGGAGCCGCTCAGTCGGCACTCGACTCCGGCTCGCCGCTCCCCTCCTCCGTATCGAGCGCCGCAGCCGAACGGACCAGATCGAGGTCCTGCCCCTCCTCGGCCAGTCGCGCCGCGACGTCCGCGTCGAGCGGCGGCAGCTCGTCGAGCGAGGTGAGGCCGAAGCGCTCGAGGAAGTCGAAGCCGGTGCCGTAGAGGAACGGCCGGCCGGGAGCGTCGGAGCGGCCGAGCTCGACGACGAGCCGGCGATGGAGGAGCACGCGGATCGTGTAGTCGGAGTCGACGCCCCGGATCCGCTCGACCGCGGCCCTCGTGACCGGCTGACGGTACGCGACGATCGCGAGCGTCTCGAGCGCCGCCGGCGAGAGGCGGACGGCGTCCGCGCCGACGTAGCGGGCGATGAGCCCGCCGGCCCCGGGCGCCGTGACCAGCTCGACCCGCTCGCCGGCGGTCACGAGCCGGATCCCCCGTCCCGCGAGCGAGACCTCGAGGTCGCCGAGCCGGGCGTCGACGACGTCGCGGGGCACGCCGGCAAGGGTGGCGATCTCGCGACGAGAGAGCGGGCGCTCGGCGACGAAGAGGAGCGCCTCGAGCTCGGCCTCGGTCAGGCTGCCCTCGCGCGACGGCTCGCTCACCGGCGCGTGCCCGCTCGGCTCGTCAGTCACGCGAAGCCCTCGAGGCTCTCGTCGAGCGGCTCGTCGGCGACGAGGCCACCGGCCGCGGAACGCTCCTCGGCGGTCGTCGCCCGGGCGACGATCGGGCCCCACGGCTCGGCCTGCTCGACGACGATCTCGCGCCGTTTCATGAGCTCGAGCATCGCGAGGAACGTGATCGCGACGACGACGCGGTCGCGGACGCCGGCGAGGAGCTCCTGGAGGACGACGCTGCCCGCGCCGGCGAGCGCCGACCGGATGATCGCGGCGCGCTCGGTGAGCGTGACGGTTCGCGGGATGACCTCCGGCGGCGGCTCGGGCGGCAGCGCGACGCTGATCACGCGGTCGAGCGCGGCGACCAGCGCGCCGGGATCGAGCGGCGGCTCGTCGGGCGGGATCGCACCGGCCCGGCCCGCGGCGAGCGCCACCGCCGGCTCGCGTCGGAACAGCCCGATCCGCTCGGTCGCCTCCGCGAGGAGGCGGGCTCCCGCGTCGCGGTAGGCGCGATAGAGGAGCAGCCGCGCCCGGAGCTCGGCCTCGGGGTCGTCGAGCTCGATCGGCAGACCAGCCGCCGGCGCGGGCGGTCGTGGCAGGAGGGCCCGGCTCTTGATGAGGATGAGCTGGCTCGCGACCGCGACGAACGCGCTCACGTTCGCCAGGCGATCGCCCTCGAGCGTCGCGAGCGCGTCGAGATAGGCGTCGGCGAGCCCGCCGAGCGGCACGTCCAGGACGTCGAGCTCGCGTGACTCGATGAGGGCGAGCAGCAGCCCGAGCGGGCCCTCCCAGGCGCGGAGCTGGACCCGGGTCGCGAGCTCGGGCCGGCGATCGTCGGCGAAGGCGACCGCGGGTGGTGGCGACGCGACCGGCAGGACGCCGACGCCCTCGTTCATCAGCTCGCCTCGTCCGCCAGCTTCAGCAGGCGCCCGAACTCGGGATCGCGCGGCGCTTCTTGCCAGCGGATGAGCTCGACCGTTCTCTCCGAGCAGCCGGCGGCGGCCGAGAGCTCGGCGGAGAGCTCCGCGTGGCGAGCGAGCCGCTCGAGCGGCGCGCGCATCCCGGGGACGGCCGAAGCGAGCCCGCGGATGCGACCGCCGTACGCCTCGGCGAGGGCGTGGACGACCCTCGGAGCGACCCCGACGCTGCCCTTGCCGCAGTCGTGGAGGAGCCCGGCGACGAGGACGTCCCGGTCGGTCACGCCGGCCCGCCGAAGGGACCGGACGACGTCGAGCCCGTGGCGGCGGTCGGCCCGGTGCATTCCGTCGAAGAGGGCGAGCTCAGCTGGGCTGAGCCAGCGCCCGACCGTCTCCCGCTCCCCCCACCGGACGCGGCCGAAGAGGTGGATCGCGAACTGGCGGACCTTCGTCGCCCACCACCGAACGGGCTCAGATGCCAAGGAGCAGGCTCAGGAGCGGGTCGAGGAACACGGTGAAGATCTGGCTGAGGATCGCCCCGCCGGGCCCGATCGGGATGATCAGCAGGATCAGGAGGAAGAAGCCGTACTGGTCGAGGATCGGCC
>DASTSC010000141.1:0-7274 GCA_035760905.1 Candidatus Limnocylindrales bacterium
AGCTTGGCGAGGTTGCCCGGGAGCCGGAACGTGACCGGTGAGACGAGGATGCCAAGCCCGATTCGTGAGGTCTCTCGGGAGAGGCCGGCGAGCACCGCCCAGGCGTCGGTCGTCCGGTTGTCCGAGGCGCCCGGAAAGCTCGAGTAGTGGTCGGAGCGGAAGAGCGCCTCGAAACCCGCGGCCTCGGCGTGGCGCGCGACCGCGAGCTGCTCGTCGTAGCTGAGCCCCTGCTGGGGCTCGATCATGAGCACGAAGCGCATCAGTTCCTCCGCTCCTCCTGAATGCTTGGGCTTGACGCGATCGTTGGGCTGCGTAGGATAGTTCGGTCTTCGTGAACCATTCCTGAGGTATGAACAGAGCCGAATGACCCTGACCACCGAACGCGGGGGCGTCGACGACGCCGTCGTCGCGGACATCATCGCGCTTGTGGGCGAAGCGCTCAGCGAGATCAAGTGCATCGGCAGCGAGCGGATGGCCCGGACCGGCCTCAGCATGAGCCACTGGCACGTCCTCATGCTGCTCGCGCGCCACGGCGAGATGTCGATGTCCCGCCTCGCCGAGGCTCAGCAGATCTCGCTCTCCAACGCCACCGGCCTCGTCGACCGACTCGTCGAGCGCGGCCTGGTCGAGCGGTTCGGGGATCCCGACGACCGGCGGGTCGTCCTTATCCGCGTCTCCGACGCGGGCCGCCAGCTGCTCGAGAAGGTGGACCTTCTCCGGGAGGACTTCATCCGACGGGTCGTCGGCCGGCTGGACGCCACGCGCCTCCGGCGCCTCCACGCCTCCCTGGGCGATGTTCGTGACGCGATCGGGGTGGTCATGAGCGAGGACCCGGATCCGGAGCTTCGCGAGCACCTCGACAGCTACGCGCACGCCGTCAGCCTCGGCCTGCGCACCGCCTCCTGACAGCGACCAGACGAAAGAAGGACCGAATGGAAGCCTTCCCCACCGAAGCCATCGAGCCGTCCGCCGCCGAGGATCCGGCGCTCGGTCTCGATCGCCGCGCGAAGTTCGAGATCCTCGGCGCGATCCTGCTCGGCCTGTTCCTCGGCGCCCTCGACCAGACGGTCGTCGGGACCGCCCTGCCGCGGATCGTCACCGACCTCGGCGGCAACGAGCTCTACACCTGGGTCGTCACGATCTACCTGCTGACGTCGACGATCACGGTCCCGTTCTACGGCAAGCTCTCGGACCTCTTCGGCCGCAAGCCGCTCCTCATGATCGGCATCACGATGTTTCTCGTCGGCTCGGCCCTGTCCGGCCTGTCGCAGGAGATGTGGCAGCTGATCCTCTTCCGGGGCATCCAGGGCGTCGGGGCCGGCGCGCTCTTCCCGATCAGCCTCGCGGTCATCGGCGATCTGTTCACCCCGGCCGAGCGCGGCAAGTACCAGGGCCTCTTCGGCGGCGTCTTCGGGATCAGCTTCCTCGTCGGGCCGTGGCTCGGCGGGTTCCTGACCGACAACGTCAGCTGGCACTGGGTCTTCTACGTCAACATCCCGATCGGGATCATCGCCCTCGCGGTGATCTGGCATCTCCTGCCGAACGTCAAGCACCCGAACGTCTCGCGCAACCTCGACTACCTCGGCGCGCTCGTCTTCACGGTCGCGATCGGCTTCCTGCTCGTCGGCCTGACGAACAAGCAGACCGACGATTGGACCGACTTCGCCGTCGGCGGCTTCATCGCGATCTCGCTCGTCCTCGGCGCGATCTTCCTCGCCATCGAGGCCCGGGCGAAGGAGCCGATCGTGCCGCTCGGCCTGTGGCGGAACCGCACCTACGCCGCCTCGCTCGTGGCGACGTTCTTCGTCAGCTTCGGGTTCTTCGGCGCGGTCATCTTCCTGCCGCGCTGGTTCCAGACCGTCCGTGGCGAGAGCGCGACGGCGTCCGGCTACCTCATGTTCCCGCTCCTCATCGGGCTCATCGGCAGCTCGATCATCTCGGGGTTCATCGTCGCCCGGACCGGCCGCTACAAGCCGGTCCTGCTGACCGGCCTCGCGATCATGGTCATCGGCATCGGCCTGATGACCCAGCTGACGGCCGACACCGCCTACCCGCCGCTGTGGGCCTGGATGTTCGTCGCCGGCGTCGGCATCGGTCCCACGCTCGCGGTCTTCACGATCGCCGTCCAGAACGCGGTCCCCTTCCGGGAGCTTGGCGTCGCGACCTCGAACCTGACGTTCTTCCGCCAGATCGGCGGCTCGGTCGGGCTCGCGATCGCCGGCACGATCTTCGCGACCCAGCTCGAGAACGACCTCCCGGGCAAGCTCCGGCCGGTCTTCGGGCAGCTCGTCTCGAGCCTGCCCGCGCCGATCCAGGCGCAGGCCCAGGCCCAGCTCACGCAGATGGGCCAGGGCGGCAGCTCGAACCTCCAGGACTTCACCGGCGTCGGCCAGAGCTTCGGCCAGGCCCTGCTCCACCAGGTGCCGGCCCAGTTCCAGTCGTTCGTCGCGCCGTACGTGCCCCAGCTCGACCACGCCTTCAACGAGGCGATCACCGCGGCGATCGCGGCGACGTTCCTCGTCGGCATCGCGACGACGGTCGTGGCGTTCCTCGCGACGTTCTTCCTCAAGGAGATCCCGCTCCGCCGCACCACCGGACCGGGCGTGGCGGCGTCGACCCAGCCGGGCGGCGCCGACGCCTCGGGCTCCGGCCGGACCGGATCACCGGCGGGCATGCCCGGCGAGGCGAACGCGTCCGACCGCGGCGCGCCGGCGTATCGCCCGGGTCCGGCCGTGGAGTAGGCGGAGGCGGCCTCGACCGCCCTCCTTCCCTCGCTCCTCCTCCTCACCGAGCCCCGATCCCGAGATCGGGGCTCGGGCGCATCTTCGGCACAATGCCCCGGTGGATCCCCGTCCCCTTCCGTTCCGACCGGAGCTCCGTGCGCGCGGCGTGCAGGAGCCGGCTGCGTTCGAGGTCGTGGGTTCGGTCGAGGATCTGCCGCCCGGAACGATGCGGCGGGTCACGTTCGGTGAGCTCGACATCCTGATCGCGCACACCACGGAGGGCATCGCCGCCGTCGACGACCGCTGCCCGCACATGAACGCGCCGCTCTCGATCGGCGAGCTGGACGGGTGCGTCGTCGCCTGCCCGCTCCACGAGGGCCGCTTCGACCTCGCCTCCGGCGAGCCGGTCCGGATGCCCACGACCGGCGGCCTCGACCCGGACGGCCGCTACGTTCCCGGCTGGGCCCCGGCGGGCCGACCGCCGAAGGACGACGTGCCGGGCAGGAAGGCCGAGGCACGACGGCTCACCCGCGTCCGTCGGTTCCGGTACTACCCGGTTCGGATCGTGGACGGGCGGATCGAGGTCGCGCTGCCGCGGCCGTAGCGCTCGGCCTCAGCTCCGGAGCTCGCCCTCGTCGGCGGCCTCCTCCTCGGCGCGCCGGGCGTACTCGACGATCGTTCGGACGGCCTCGTCCGGATCGTCGGTGAGCGTGAGGAGGTCGAGATCGGCCTGGGCGATCGCGCCGGCCGGCAGCTGGACGTCGCGCAACCAGTCGAGCAGGCCCTGCCAGTAGGTCGTGCCGACGAGGATCACCGGGAAGTGCCGGATCTTGCCGGTCTCGATGAGGGTCAGCGCCTCGAACAGCTCGTCGAGGGTCCCGAACCCGCCGGGCATGATCACGAACGCGTCGGCGTACTTCACGAACATCGTCTTGCGGGCGAAGAAGTAGCGGAACTCGACGCCGAGATCGACGTACGCGTTGAGGTGCTGCTCGTGCGGCAGCTCGATGTTGCAGCCGATCGAGAGGCCGCCGGCCTCCTGGCAGCCACGGTTCGCGGCCTCCATCGCCCCGGGCCCGCCACCGGTGATGACCGCGAACCCGGCCTCGGCGACCTTTCGGCCGATCGCGCGGGCGAGCTCGTACGTCGCCGACCCGCGCTTCGATCGCGCCGACCCGAAGATCGTCACCGCCGGCCCGACCGACGCGAGCGCGTCGAAGCCCTCGACGAACTCGGACAGGATCCGGAGCGATCGCCATGGGTCGCTGTCGAGGAACTCCGGGCGCGGCTGTCGCTCGAAGAGCTTCTCGTCCTCGGTTCGATGGTTGACGCCCTCGAGCCGATCCGCCACCTTCGGTGCAATCGACAGCCGGCCGCGGCGGCGCATCGGTCGAACGCGCCCGTCGACCCCGTTCTGCGCGGGCCCCGCGGCCTGGGCGGCGTCGGCGTCGGCATTGGCCTCGGCATTGGCCCGGGCGTTGGGCTCGGCGGCGCGGGATTGGGCGGCGGCTCGCCCCTTGCGCTCCCCCGATCGACTGCTCATGCCTCGAAGAATGCCGAACCTACGCGCCCTTCGCCCACCGCCTCCACGTTGCCTCGTCGCGGCCGGCCGTCACCTCGTTCGCGTGCCGCACGAGCGGCAGCCGGAGGAGACGGTTGTCGGCGAGGAGACGCTCCTGGATCTCGGCGTCGTCGAGCCGGAGGTAGGCGAGGCCGCCGTCGCGGTAGGGCCGGCTCGTCTCGTCGAGGAGGGTTCGCGCCCCGAGCCGCTCGACGAACCGCCGCAGCTCGCCGGGCGCGATCGACTTCCGGCGGAGATCGACGTAGGCGACGGCCATGCGACGCTCCTTGAAGAAACGGAGCGCGTGGCGGGTCGGCTGCGAGTCGTCGAAGCCGAAGACCTGGACCGAAGGCGCGGCGACGGGTGGCATCGGTGCGAGCGTACGGCTGCCGGCGGCCCACGCGCGGCTCTTGGCGGCGCACTCGCCTCCGCCTTCGGCCGTCAGCGGCCCATCGGGTGGGCGCATGACAAGCCGCTGTTGTCACCAGCCCGTGAGGTGGGCCGATGTCAGGCCACGATCCCCCTCGCCGACAGCCCCGACGTTCGCTCCGAGGATCGGCACGCGCGACACGGCTGTCCGCCGGTCCTTACAGCCCCTGCGGTGGGCGGGTGACGGTCGGGGTGCTCGGCTGCGGGGTGGGCCGATGGCAATCCGGGCGTCGATGCGCTGCGCCCGGGACGCTCCCCGCTCGGCACGGCCGTACCCCGGGCGACTACCATGCCCTCGATGACCGTCTGGTTCACCGTCCAGCTCGAGGACCGGCCCGGGTCGCTCGCCCGCGTGGCCGCGGCCCTCGGCGAGCGCGGCGTGAACATCACCGGGATCGTCGGCGTCGCCGAGGACACCGACGGCGCGCTCATGCTCACGACGAGCGACCCGGCGAGGACGCGCGAGGCGTTCCAGTCGCTCGGGCTCGCGTTCGAGGAGCACGACGACGAGGCCGGCATGGAGGCCGCCCGCACGTCCGTCGCCGACCCGCGCTCGCGTTGACCGCCCGCTGAGCGACCGCTCTCCGCCACGCCGACCGATGCGCATCGCGACCTGGAACGTCAACTCCCTCAAGGCCCGGCTCGAGAAGGTCGAGTGGTGGCTCGATCGCGCCCAGCCCGACGTGCTTCTGCTCCAGGAGACGAAGCTCACCGACGCCGAGGCGCCGCTCATGCCGTTCAGCGCGCGCGGCTACGAGCTCGTCCACCACGGCGAGGGGCGTTGGAACGGCGTCGCGATCGCGAGCCGCCTCGGCGCAACCGACGTCGTCACGAACTTCGGCGACGGACCGGTTCGCAACAGCGGCGCGGGCGCGACGGGCCTCCAGGAGGAGGACTTCGACCCGTTCGACGAGGCGCGAATGGTGAGCGCCGTCTGCGGAGGCATCCGCTTCGTCTCGCTCTACGGGCCGAACGGACGTGTCGTCGGCTCGCCGTTCTACGAGGGCAAGCTGCGCTGGTTCGAGCGGCTGGCCCGCTGGCTCGAGGAGGCGGTGTCGCCCGGCGACCCGCTCGTCATCGGCGGCGACCTCAACGTCGCCCCGACGGACGCGGACGTCTGGGATCCCGTGGCCGCTCACGGCGGGACCCACGTCTCGGAACCCGAGCGCGAGGCCTTCCGGCGGCTGCTCGCGTGGGGGCTTACCGATGCGTACCGGGCCCTCCGTCCCGAGCCCGGCCGCTACTCCTGGTGGGATTACCGGGCCGGGATGTTCCACAAGAACTACGGGATGCGGATCGATCACCTGCTCGTCACGGCGCCGATTCGCGACCGCCTCGTCTGGGCCGAGATCGACCGCGAGGCAAGGAAGGGCACGCCGGTCCCGTCGGACCACGCGCCGCTCGTCATCGACCTCGACGCGCCCGGCGTCGCCTTCGACTCCGGCTGGCAGGACGCGAGCGCCCGAATCGCCGCTCGCCAGGCGAAGGACGCGCGGGCGACGATCGCGGCGCGGGTGAAGGCCCGAGGCTCCTGACCACATGGCCGCCAACGACTACGCGTTCGTGACGGTCTGGCGCCTCGCCGCGACCCCCGAGGAGATCACCGACGTCCTGTCCGACGCGGCCGACCTGGCCCGCTGGTGGCCGTCGGTCTACCTCGACGTCAGGGTCGAGTCGGCGGCTGATCCCGATACAGGAGTCGGCAAGGTCGTCGCGCTCTGGACGAAGGGCTGGCTCCCATACACGCTCCGCTGGACGTTCCGGGTGACCGAGGCCAATCCGGGCGGCTTCTCGATCGATGCGACCGGCGACTTCGTCGGGCGCGGCGTCTGGACGCTCGAGCCGGTGCGGGCCGCCGACGCGCCCGGCGGACCCGAGACGCTCGTCACGTACGACTGGCGGATCGCGGCCGAGAAGGGGATGCTCCGCCGCCTCTCGTTCGTCATGAAACCGCTCTTCGGCGCGAACCACCGCTGGGCGATGGCCCGCGGCGAGGAGAGCCTCCGGATCGAGCTCGCCCGACGCCACGCCGCGCGCGTCGGCGATCCGACGATCGCGGCCGCGCTCCCGGCCCCGCCCGCGCCGACGTTCCCGCACAACCTCGCCTTCGTCCGTCGCCGCGGCCACGCGTAGGCGGGCGCCCGAACGCGATCCGCGCGGTTACGCGCCGCGGCGCCTCGTCTCGCTGCCCGCCCCCGTCCGCTGCTCGCGCTCGGTCCGGACCCCGTCGCCGGCGTAGCGGTCGGCGACCATGATGTCGAACGCGTGGACCGACGCCTCCTGGTTCGAGAACCGCCCGGCGGCGAAGGACCGTGAGCGCGTGCCGGTCTGTTGCAGCTCCACGACGTGGTAGTCCTGCCGGTTCGTCATGTCCCAGAACTCGACCGCGCCCGAGACGTCCACGCCTCGCGCCTTCGCGTCGGCGTCGAGGTACAGGTCGCACCAGACCGTCGACCCTTCCGGGCCGTTCGGCCAGGCCTGGTGGGTCAGGACGTAGTCGGGGTGGACCGAGATGATGAGGTTCGGCCAGAGGATGTAGTAGTGGATCCGGCCGGCGGCCA
>DASTSC010000142.1:0-11601 GCA_035760905.1 Candidatus Limnocylindrales bacterium
CGTCGGGCGGTCCTGGATCGGCCGGGTGAAGATCTGGAGGAGGTAGCCCTCCTCATCCCGGTCGGCCTCGATCCCGAGCTCCTCGAGCGTCTCGATCGGCACCCCGACGTCGCCGACGCGCTCGCCGAGCTGCTCGTAGTAGGCGTGCGGCATGCCCAGGAACTCGACGCCGTTCTCGCGCAGGCGACGGACGGTCCCGACGATGTCCTCGGTCCGGAGCGCGATGTGCTGCGTGCCCTCGTCCCGGTAGTAGTCGAGGAACTCCTGGATCTGGCTCTTCTTCTTGCCGGTCGCCGGCTCGTTGATCGGGAACTTGATCCGCCCGTTGCCGTTGGTCATCACCTTCGACATGAGCGCGCTGTACTCGGTGTGGATGACCTTGTCGTCGTAGTGGATCAGCTGGGCGAAGCCGAAGACGTCCCGGTAGAAGTCGACAAACCGGTTCATGTCGCCGAGCTCGACGTTGCCGACGCAGTGGTCGATCTCGAGCAGGCTCAGGCCCTGCGCCGCCGACGCCGGCCGTTTGACCCGTCGATAACCCGGCGCGAAGACGCCGTGGTAGTCGTTGCGGTCGATGAACGAGTGAATGACCTCGCCGTAGGTGTGGACGGCGGACCGCCGGAGTGCACCGTCGTCACCGTCGCCCGCCTCGGCGTACTCGAGGTACGAGCGGGCGCCACGGCTCGTCGTCTCCCGCCAGGCCGAGCGGACGTCGTCGACGGCGAAGGCGATGTCGTGCACGCCGTCGCCATGGCGGTGGACGTGGTCGGCGATCTCGCCCTCCGGGCCGAGCGCGCCGGTGAGCACGAAAGTGATGTCGTTCTGGCGCATCACCCAGCTCGCGCGATCGCGAACTCCGGTCTCCAGCCCCGCGTAGGCGACCGGGGTGAAGCCCCACAGCGCCCGGAAGTAGGCGGCCGCCTGGCGGGCATTGCCGACCCAGAACTCGACGTAGTCGATGCCCTTGAGCGGCAGGAAGTCCTCGGCCTCGTCATACGCGTTCGCGTTGACATGGGCGCCGGCCTGGTTCGCTGCGCCGCGCGAGGCCTGCCCCGCACGGTCGATCGTCTCGGTCACGGATCTGCCCTCCGCGTGATCGGCGCGACGGCGAGCTCGGTGCCGCGCCGGGCGTGGCGAGATGGCGGCCATGGGCCGCTCGAAGTGAGGCCAGTCTCCGGCGCCGGCAGGGCCCGGTCAAGCGACGGCTGCATCGCACGGTGAGGCCGACTACCCTTCGCTGCCGTGACCGATCCCGCCGCACTCGCGGTCGCCCTCCGCTCGGCCGCGGCCGACCTCGCCGCCCTCGAGCCGGCGGTCCTCGGGGCCGCCCCATGGCCCCTGGCCGCGCGGTTCGACCATTCCGACGAGGCGGCCTGGGGCCCGCCCGAGGTCCTCGCCCACGTCGACGAGATGCTCCCCTATTGGATGGGCCAGGTCGCCCGGATCGTGGCGGCACCACGCTCGGCCCCGGCGCCCTTCGGCCGCCAGGCGACGGACGCGGTTCGGGCCGGGATCATCGAGCGCGACCGCGAGCTGCCGCTCGAGGAGCTGTTCGGTCGCGTGGCGCTCGACGCGGATCGGGCCGCGGAGTCGATCGAGCGGCTGTCGCCCGAGGACCTCGAACGGATCGGCCGCCATCCGGTCCGGGGCGAGATGCGCGTCGGTGAGATCGTCGACCGCTTCGTCGTCGGTCACCTCGCCGAGCATGTCCACCAGCTGCGCGACGTGATCGAAGGGAGGGGCCGCCTACCCTCCGCCTGATTCCGGGGGCCGTCGGGCGGCCCGCCTCGACACGACCGCACCTGACCGCACCGGACGACACCGGCGGCGCCGGATGGCAGCCCCCCGTAGTACGAACGGGCTATGGCATCTGCCCTATCCGCGTCCGTACGGTGCGGCTCCCACGGGATCGCCGAGACCGTCGCCCCGCGGACAGGCATGAGGTCCAGACATGAAGCGACTCGCGAAGCTCACGACCGTCCACGCCCTCAGCAAGATCGCGTCGCTGACCGCGCTCGCGTTCGTGATCTACGGCCACCGCTGGAGCTGACCTCACTCAGCTCCGTCGTCAAGCCGCCGGTGCCTCCGGCGGCTTTTCGATTCCCGGGCCGCGGCCCTCGCGCAGGACGCTCCGGAGGACGAAGGCGACGTTCGACGGGCGCTCGGCGAGGCGGCGCATGAAGTACGGGTACCACTCGTGCCCGTACGGCGTGTAGATCCGGACCGTCCAGCCGTCGCGGACGAGCCGCTGCTGGAGATCGCGCCGGACCCCGTAGAGCATCTGGAACTCGAAGCGTTCCGGGCCGATGCCCGTCCGACGGGCGAAGTCGATCGCGCGCCTGTGCATCCGCTCGTCGTGGGTGGCGATCGCCGGGTGCTCGCCCTCGACCAGCAGCCGCTCCATGAGCTCGACGTAGGCCCGGTCCACGTCCGCGCGTTCCTGCCAGGCGACCGCGGCGGGCTCGCTGTAGGCGCCCTTGCAGAGCCGGATCGGGGCCCGCTCCGCGATGAGCGCGTCGACGTCCGCGACGCTCCGCCGCAGCGCCGCCTGGATGACGACCCCGCTCGACGGGTTGACCGCGCGGAGCTCGCGCCAGAGGGCGAGCGTCGCGTCGGTCTTCGTGTGGTCCTCCATGTCGATCCGGACGAACGCCCCGATCTCTGCCGCCCGCCGGAAGACCCGCTCGACGTTCGCCCGGCAGGCCGCGGGATCGAGGTCGAGGCCCATCTGGGTCAGCTTGAGCGAGACGTTCCGGTCGAGCCCGCGCGCCGCCAGCGCCTCGAGCGTCTGGAGGTAGGCCTCTACTGCCACGTCGGCCTGGTCCGCCCGGACGACCGATTCGCCGAGGACGTCGACCGTCGTGCCGAAGCCGGCCGCCTGCAGTTTCGCGAGCGCGCCGACGGCGTCGTCGAGTCCCTCGCCGGCGACGAACCGGCCGACCATCGGCCTGGTCAGCGGGACGCGGGTCGCGACCCGTCCGAGGACCCGCCGCCGCGACAGCGCGAGCAGGAGGTGCCGCAGCGTCCGCGCGGGGAGCTCGCGGACCGTCGTGGCGACCGTCATCCGGTCGATCGTAGCGCCTAGACTCCGCCGCGATGGCCCTCCCCGACCTCGGCTCGGACCTGCCCGACGTCGCCCTGCGGACGGCGATCATCTATGTCCTCCTCGTGCTCGCCCTCCGGATCGGCGGCAAGCGCGAGGTCGGCCAGCTGTCGATCCTCGAGCTCGTCGTCCTCCTCGTCGTCGCCGACGCGGTCCAGAACTCGATGGTCGGCCAGAACACGACGCTCCTCGGCGGGATCGTCGCCGCCGGGACGCTCTTCCTGCTCGACCGTGGTCTTCGGGCGGTCGCCGACCGCTTCCGACCCGTCCGCGTGGCGCTCGAGGGTGAGCCGGCGCTCCTCGTCCGGGACGGGCGGGCGCTCGAGGCGGCGATGCGCCGGGAGGGCGTCGAGCCCTACGAGCTTCGGGCAGCGCTCCGGGCCCACGGCGTCGCCCGCGTCGACGACGTCGAGCTGGCCGTCCTCGAGACCGACGGCACGATCAGCGTCGTGCCGCGACGCGAGGAGGGCCGGGTGACGGGCGTCAGGGAGGGCCGGCCGCTGTAGCGTCCTCGTCGAGGACGTGACGCCGCAGGAAGGCGAGGATGCGATTGAACGCGTCCCGCTTCGTCTCGGGCTTCTGCCAGCCGTGCGCCTCCTCGTCGTACCAGGCGACCTCGTGGTGCTTGCCCTCGATCTCGAGCGCCTCGACCATCCGCTCGGTCATGAGCGGCACGACTCGCTTGTCCTTGCGGCCGTGGAGGATGAGGAGCGGCGCCTCGATCCGCTCCGCGAGGTACACCGGTGAACCGCGACGGTAGAGGGCAGCCCGATCGGCGTCGTCGGGGCGACCCATCTGGCGCTCGAGGTCGAGCCTTCCGACGCGGTCGCCGTGGCGATAGCTCTCGGCGATCTCCGAGTCGCCGAAGAGGTCGACGCCGGCGCGCCACATCGACGGCTCGTCGACGAGCGCGCAGAGGACCATGTAGCCGCCGTACGAGCCCCCGTGGATCGCCAGCCGCTCGCCGTCGGCCCACTCCTGGCCGGCCAGCCAGCGCGTCCCGTCGACGAGGTCATGGACGTCGCCATGGCCCCACTCGCCGTGGTTCGCCTGCCGGAACGCCCGGCCGTAGCCGGTCGAGCCGCGGAAGTCGATGTCGGCGACCGCGAAGCCCTCTCGCGCGAGCAGCTGCTTGAACGGGTTCCAGCCGCGGAACGCCTGCCAGGTGGGGCCGCCGTGGGGCATGACGACGATCGGGCGCTTCCCGTCACGGCCGGAGCCACCGGCCCGCGAGCGCCGCGCGGCGGCCTCCGGCGGACGCCACAGGGTGCCCTCGACCCGCAGCCCGTCGCGGGCATCGAACGCGAACCGCCGACCCTCCACGAAGCGGCGACCGAGGAACGCGGGACGGAGGGCGGCCGGCAGCGAATCGGTGACCTGGCGGGGCCGCCGGACGCCACCTCGACGACGGCCGCCGTCGGGCACCGGCAGCAGCCACAGGTCCTGTGGCCGGCGCTCGCTCTCCCCGAGGGCCACCAGGGCGCTGCCGTCGGCGAGCCAGCCGACGGCTCGCCAGACGCCGGGCCACGGGTTCACGACGCGGCCGGGTTCGGCCGAGCCGCGACGGGTCGCGGGCAGCGCCGCGACGACGAGGTCGACGAGGCCGTCGTGGACCTCGATGTGGACGTATCGCCGGCCGTCCGGGGAAGCGAGCGGCCGGAAGCCCCATTCGCCGCCGGGCTCGCCGTGCTCGCGCTCGCCGTCGGTGAGCCGCGTCCGCGTTCGCCGGTCGGAGGAGACGTGGACGACCTGGAACCAGCCATCGGCGTCGGAGACGTAGAGCAGGCCGCCATCCGGTGTCCAGCGCGCCGCCGTCTCCCAGGCGCCCGATCCCCCGACCTGTACCTCGTCCGCGGTGGCCACGTCGACGACGGTGATCTGGCTCGTCGTCAGGTCCGCGTCGCGCTGTGCCATGAACGCGATCGAGCGGCCGTCGGGCGACCACGCGAAGTCCTCGACGTCGATCCCGGTCGTCGTCAGCGGCCGCGGCTCGGGCGGACGGGGCGTGGACGGCGGACGCCCGCGGCGCGGCAGGCCCGTGTCGACGGTCCAGACCTGCGACCAGCCGCGACGTCGCGAGAGGAAGGCGAGCGTTCGGCCGTCGGGCGACCAGCGCGGGACGGTGTTGCCGGCCGGATGGTCGGCGAGACGGAACGACGCCGAGCCGTCCGCCTCGATCGCCCAGATCGCCGTGTCACGGACGTAGGCGAGATGGCGTCCGTCGGGCGACCAGTCGGGGTCGGAGACATCCTTCTCCGAAGCCGTGACCTGGACCGCGGGACCGCCCCGCAGGCTGAGCGTGAACAGCTGCCGAGCGCCGGCCGCTTCGGCAGTGAAGGCGACGGTGCGATCACGCGGGTGGAGACGGAACTCGCGCGGCGGATCGACCCCGACGATCGACTCGACCGTCGGCCGGTCACGGTCGTCGGGCGGCCCGACAGCCGCGGGCATCAGGTCCGGCGGGAGCCGCGGCGCGGGCCGGCCACCGGCCGCGCGGCTCGACCGTTCGTGGCCGGATCGGCGGCGACCGACGCCTCGAGCTCGTCACCGAGCTCGACGGTTCGGCGGTAGGCCGCCCAGACCGCCTCGGAGAGGACCGTTCGCAGCCGGCCGGACTCGAGCTCGTGGAGCGCCGCCGCGCTCGTCCCGCCGGGCGAGGTGACCATGTTCCGCAGGACCGCCGGGTGGTCGCCCGACTGACGGGCGAAATGGGTGCTCCCGTCGAGCGTCTCGACGACGAGGTCGTGGGCGACGTGGCGCGGGAAGCCGAGATGGACGGCCGCGTCGATGAGGGCCTCCATGACGAGGAAGACGTACGTCGGACCGGTCCCGGAGACCGCCGTCGCCATCGCCACGAAGCGCTCGTCGTCGACCTCGATCTCGTGGCCGAGCGCGCGCAGGAGCGTGCCCGCCTGATCGCGCTGCTCGTCGGTCGTCTCCGGCGTCGCGTACCAGACCGTCATGCCGCGACCCAGTCGGGCCGGCGTGTTCGGCATCGCCCGGACGACCTGATCGTGGCCGAGGATCCCCGTGAGCGCTGTCGTCGTGCCGCCGGCGATGATCGAGAGGACGAGCTGGCCGCGCCGGAGCACCGGTCGCAGCTCGGGCCCGACACGACCGAGCATCTGGGGCTTGATCGCGAGCAGGACGACGTCGGCACCCTCCACGGCCGCGGCGTTCGATCCGACGGTCCGGATGCCGTACTCGGCCGCCAGCGCCTCTCGCCGCTCGCCGCGGGGATGGCTCGCCACGACCTGCGACGGCGCGACGAGCTCGCCGCGGAGGAGGCCGGCGATCATGGCCTCGGCCATGACGCCCGAGCCGACGGTGGCGATCGTTCGCTCGTGCAGGGGGGACATCGGCCGCGAGTGTACCGGCCCGCGATCAGCGTCCCGTCCGGTCCTCGAGCTCCCACGCGTGGTCGAGGACGTGCCACGCGGCCCGCCGAACGTAGTAGCGGATCGACCAGCGCTTGCCGCCGCGAGGCCCCGCCGGGGGCACGCCCTCCGCGATCACCGTCCGGACCTCGTCGAGGACGGCGGCCCGGAGACCGGCCGGCGGCTGGCCCGGATCGAGATCGACGCGCCGGCCGAGACGCGCCAGGTAGCCGCGCTCGGCCCCCACGACATGGTCGACGATCGCTTCGCGCGAGCGACCGCCGCCGCGCGGACCGGTCGCGAGCCGGCGGCCCCGGGCGGCCTCGGCGGCACGATCGAGCGCCTCCCAGCAGGCGCCGAGGATGGCGAGCAGCCGATCGGCCTCGGCGGCGTCCACGGACGCGGCGTCCACCGACGGGGCGATCGACGGCGCCCCGAAGTCCGTCGTGGCGTCACCCCCGAGACGCTCGACGACCGCGAGATCGTCGACGCTCGCGGGTGGCTCGAAGCCGAGCCCGAGCGGACCGACGACCGCCGCGTAGCGGTCGGCGTACGCCGCGAGCCTCCCGAGGGCGGCCTCCTCGCGCCGACCGCTGCGGCACCAGCCCGGCCAGTCGAGCGCGCCCGCGAACGTCCGCTTCGAGCCGATCTCGAGGTAGACCCTCATCCGACCGCTCATTCGGCGGCCGTCGACGGCGCCACGGCGCGACCGAGCAGGAAGAAGCGTCCCGTCGTGGTCGCCTCGGCGGTCGCGAAGCCGGCCTCGAGCAGCGCCGCCTCGAGCTCGTTCGGTCGATAGAAGACCTTCGGGATCTCGAACTTGCGGCCGTCGGCGAGCCGCCGGATCGACCGGTCATCGTGGGGCTGCGGGTGGTCGACGGCGGACGACGCCGGGTCGAGCAGCGAGTCGATGAAGGCGTAGGTCCCACCCGGCCGGAGCCAGCCGAGGGCGAGCCGCAGGAACGCGGCGAGATCCTCCCGCCGGACGTGGCTCAGCCAGAAGCCGGTGAAGAGGCCGTCGGCAGCCCGTTCGGGAGGCGCCCAGGCGTCCCGAACGTGGAGGTGCGCCCGGAGGCGGTGGGCGAGGAGTCGGCTGCGGGCGCGATCGAGCGGACCTTCGGCGGCGTCATAGGCCCACAGCTCGCCCTTCTGCGCGAGCAGCGGCGACCACCAGCCCGTGCCGGCGGCGAGCTCGACGACGGACGGCCCGAGCGCCAGCCCGTCCAGCCAGAGGGTGGCGGCGTCGAGATCCGCGTTCCAGACCGCGTTCTCGATCGGTCCGCGGTCGTACCGGCCGCGCCGGAGGTACCAGTCGTCGTACTCCGGGGCGCGCGCCTCGTAGTAGGCGATCATGCCGGCATCCGCGCGGCCGGCAGCCGCCGCGGTCTCCGCGGGCTCCTTGCGCCGCCCCGCCGGCCCGAGGTTTCGCTCCGCGAGCGCGGCCCTGAGCCGGTAGCGGAGGAACCCGTTGTCGCCTGCGCGACCGACACAGGCCGGGCAGAGCTGCGCCCAGCCCTCGACGTCCGCCGGCGAGCGCGCTTCGTAGCGCGTCCCGCACCAGAGGCAATCGAACGCCTGTTGGAACGGCACGGCTACGCGAAGACCGGGGTCCAGGCGCCGGGCGGCGAGGTCTCGACGAACGCGTCCGGGTCGAACAGCTCGCAGAGCGTCGCGATGCCGTCGATGACCCGCGGCCCGGGCCGCGAGAAGTACGCCGAACCGTCGACGACGAAGACGTTGCGCCGGCGGACGGCCTCGATCTCCTTCCACACCTCCGGCCTCGGGGTCCGGGCCCACTCCGCGACCGCGTCGGCGAGGTGGAAGCCGCACGGCATGAGCACGAGCATCTCGGGCTCGACGTCGCGGACGGCCTCCCACGTCGTCTCGACGGACGGCTCCCCGTCGCGGCCGAGGAGGTCCCAGCCGCCCGCCCGCCTGATCTGCTCCGGGACCCAGTGGCCCACGGCGAACGGCGGATCGAGCCATTCGACCGCCACGACGCGGACGGGCACGTGATCGTGCTCCCGGCGGCGTTCGACCCGCCGCTCCAGCCGTCCGAGGCGACTGCGAAGCCGGCCGACGAGCCGGACCGCCCGGTTCTCGACGCCGGTGAGCGCGCCGACCGTCGTGATCGTGTTGAAGATGCCCTCGATGCTCGACGGCTCAAGCGACACGACCTGCGTCGGGGCGTCGATCGCCCGGACGGCCTCGCTCACGCGGCGGTAGCTCACGGCGCACACCGCGCACAGCTCCTGGGTGATGATCAGGTCGGGCCGGAGCTCGGCGAGGAGCGCCTCGTCGAGGGCGTAGAGCGACGAGCCGCCGTGGAGCGAGTCGCGCACGAGGTCATGGATCTGCCGGCTCGGGACGTCGGCGAGGTCATGGGTGGCGCGGGTGACGGCCGGTTTCGTCGCGGCCTCTGGCGGCCAATCGCACTCGTGGGTGACGCCGACGAGTTGGTCCCCGAGCCCGAGCGCAAAGACGATCTCGGTCGCGGATGGAAGGAGCGAGACGATCCTCACGAATGAGAGAGTGGCACCCTCAGCACAGAGCTGCCTCTCGCGCCCCGAGGTCCGAGGCGGAGCCGGCCCTGGCTACGCGGGTTTGAGCTCGTCGACGGCCTTCCGGGCGGCGTCCTTGTCGGAGAACCACTCCGCGTCGATCTGCGTGTACTGGGCCCACTCCGGCGGCAGGGATTCCTCGGGGAAGATCGCGTTGACCGGGCATTCCGGCTCGCACGCCCCGCAGTCGATGCACTCGTTCGGGTCGATGTAGAGCTTCCTGTCCGTGCCCTCGTCGAAGTGGATGCAATCGACGGGACAGACCGCGACGCACGACTGGTCGAGCACGTCGATGCAGGGCTCCGCGATCACGTAGGCCATTTTCGGGACGTCTCCTCCGGGGCGGGCATGGGCCGCGACGACGGGCCACGCCTCGTGCTCAGAGCGTATCACCGTGCGCGGTCGGACTTGACAGGGCTCGACCGCCGACGCCAGAGTGCCGCAGCCCGGCGGCGGGTCCGTCACGGCCGTCGCCGTCTCGCCGGTCGATCGCACTCGAGTGAGGGGAGCGCGTGTCGGTTTCGCCCGCTGTTCGTGCCGAGACCGGTGCCGGAGAGACGATCACACCCGCGGCCGCCGGACCGGCCGTCCGCCTCGAGACCGTGACGAAGCGCTACGGCGAGGTGGTCGCCGTCGACGGGATCGACCTCGAAGTCCGCGATGGCGAGTTCTTCTCGATGCTCGGCCCGTCGGGATCGGGCAAGACGACCACCCTCCGGATGATCGCGGGGTTCGAGCGGCCGAGCGCCGGCCGGGTGATCCTTCACGGGACCGACGTGACCGCGCGCGCACCCTACGAACGCGACGTCAACACGGTCTTCCAGGACTACGCGCTGTTCCCCCACATGTCCGTCGGCGACAATGTCGCCTACGGCCTCATGATCCGTCGCGTCCCCCGGTCCGAACGGATCGGACGCGTGGCGGAGGCGCTCCGGATGGTCCGCCTCGAGGGCTACGAACGCCGCCGCCCGGCCCAGCTCTCGGGCGGTCAGCGGCAGCGCGTCGCGCTCGCCAGGGCCCTCGTCAACCGGCCCCGCGTCCTCCTTCTCGACGAACCGCTCGGGGCGCTCGACCTGAAGCTCCGCGAGGAGATGCAGATCGAGCTCAAGGCGATCCAGCACCAGGTCGGGATCACGTTCGTCTACGTGACCCACGACCAGGCCGAAGCGCTCACGATGAGCGACCGGATCGCCGTCTTCAGCCACGGTCGGATCGAGCAGGTCGGACCGCCGGCCGACGTGTACGAGCGGCCGGCCAGCCGATTCGTCGCGGGCTTCGTCGGGACCTCCAACCTCCTGACGGGCGACGTCGCGCGCCGCATCGTGGGACATGAAGGCACGTTCACGGTCCGGCCCGAGAAGATCCGGCTCGGCGAGCCGGACGTCGCGGCAGGACCCGACGAATCATCCGCGGCGGGCCGGATCCGGGACGTCGTCTACGTCGGGCCGGAGACGCGGTTCGTCGTCACCCTCGATGCCGGAGCCGAGCTCGTCGTCACCCAGCAGAACCTCGCCTCGACCTCGGCCGAGGCGCTCGCCCGGACCGGCCAGCCGGTCCGGCTCGTCTGGAAGCGGGAGCACAACTTCCCGATCGACGATCGGGAGCCAGGAGGAGGTGGAGCATGAAGGCACGTCGTCAGGCAGCCGTGTTCGCGGCGGTCGCGATCCTCGCCGCGGGCTGTAGCGGGACGCCGGCCTCGACCGCGCCGTCGTCCGCGCCGTCCTCGGCACCGGCCAGCGCCCCGGCGAGCGTGGCCGCGAGCGCGAGCGCGGCAGCGCCGAGCGCGGCGCCGTCGGCCGCCGCGTCGTACGCGACCGGCGGCTACGGGACGATCTCGCCGCTCAAGCCGGCCGTCGACCTCTCGGCCGTCGGCGGAACCGGCGAGGGCCAGCTGAACATCATCATCTGGGCGGGCTACGCCGAGGACGGCTCGAACCAGAAGGAATACGACTGGGTCCACGCGTTCGAGGACGCGACCGGCTGCAAGGTCAGCTCGAAGCAGGCCGACACCTCGGACGCGATGGTCACGCTCATGCGGCAGGGCGGCGGCAGCACCTACGACGGCGTCTCGGCGTCCGGCGACGCGACCCTGCGGCTCATCGCCCACGGCGACGTGGCCGCGATCGACCCGGCCCAGATCCCGGGCTTCGGCGACGTCGCCCCGTTCCTCCAGAACGCGCCGCACTACGTCGTTGACGGCAAGCACTACGGCGTGCCGCACGGCTGGGGCGGCAACACGCTCATGTACCGAACGGACGTCGTGAAGCCGGCCCCGACGAGCTGGGACGTCGTCTTCGACCCGACCGCCTCGAAGCCGTACGCCGGCAAGATCACCGACTATGACAGCCCGATCTACATCGCCGACGCGGCGCTCTACCTCAAGTCGGCCCGGCCGGAGCTCGGGATCCAGGATCCGTATGAGCTCAACCAGCAGCAGTTCGACGCCGCCGTCGAGCTGCTCAAGGACCAGCGGCCGAACGTCGGCAAGTACTGGTCGCTCTTCTCGGACGAGATCGACAACTTCACGAACAAGACGACGGTGATCGGCACGACGTGGCCG
>DASTSC010000143.1:0-12329 GCA_035760905.1 Candidatus Limnocylindrales bacterium
GACCGAACGGTCCGGACGATCTCCCGGTTCGACTCGTCGTTCTGGCCTCCGGCCATCGTCGTCGAGATCATCGCCGCCGTCCCGTCGCCCGAAGGGACGACCCTCGCCGGACCCGACAGCCTAGGGATCGCGGTCAGGCGATCCTCGAGCCGCCCGATCGCGGTGGTCGTGGCGGCCTCCTTCGCGCGGGTGACGACGACCTGGAGCGACAGCTCGGTCCCCTGAGGCCACTTCTCGCTGATGAGTCGGAACGCGCGAACCGACCCGACGGAGTCCGGGAACGACGACAGGTCGCTCGCCCCGAGATGGAGGCGCGTGACCGGGCTGCCGACCGCAAGGAGCGCGACCGCGGCGACGATCCCGATCACGAGCGGCCGGCGCATGACCGCCCGGACGATCGTTGCCCAGACGCCTGTCCCCTCCTCGCGCGGACCCCCGAAGAACGGGATCCGGAGACGGTTCACGCGGCCGCCGAGGATCGCCAGGATCGCCGGCAGGAACGTGAACGACCCCACCACCGACACGAAGACGACCGCGATCGTTGCGATCGCCATCGACTTGAAGAGCGGGTCGTCGAGGAGCAGCAGGCCGGCGATCGAGATCATGACCGCGAACCCGGAGAAGAAGACAGCCCGACCTGCGGTCGCCGCGGCGGCCCGGATCGCGTCGCGAACCTCGCGGCCCCGCCGCAGCTCGGAGCGGAAGCGGCTGACGAGGAAGAGCGAGTAGTCCACCGCGACCGCGAGGCCGATGAGGACGACGAGCTGGCTCGCGTACGGGCTGACCGGGTCCACCGCCTGGCTGTAGAGCCCGAGCACGCCGAACGCGGCGAGGAGCGCGGTCACCGCGAGAACGAGCGGGACGAAGGCGGCGACGACGGCGCCGAAGGCGACGAGCAGGATCGCGAAGGTGATCGGGATCGTCAGCCGGAGGCTGCCGTCGAGGTCGTCGTTCACGACGTGGCTGATCTCGTGGTTCGCCAGCCAGTTCGAGACCCCGTCGAGCTCGACGTCCGGATGGTTCGCCCGAAGCCGGTCGAGCGCTTCGGGGAGCGCGCCGAGGCGCTCGTCGAGGACGTCGCCGTCGCCCTCGGCGTGGGCGATGACCCGGGCCGCCGTCCGGTCGGACGAGACGAGCTCGGCGGCCGGTGGTGCCTGGCGCGGGTCGACGACGTCCGTGAACGTCGGCCCCTCGGTGCCGGCCACGGTCGAGCGAAGCCCACCGAGGGTGGCGACGACGTCGTCCAGCGCACCCTGCGCCGCCGGGTCGCCGATCCCTCGGTCCTCGGCGACGACGACGATCACCGTCTGGACGGCGGGTGCGTTCGACGCCGGTCCGGCCGCCGCGAAGACGTCGTAGGCCTCAGCCGACTCGAACCGCGCCCGCTGGTCGCGGCTGATCGCCCCCTGGGTGTTCGTGCCGCCGGCCCCGATGCTCGCCAGGAACACGCCGACGGTCGCGACGAGCCAGAGCGCGACGACGGGCCAGCGATGGCGGGCCGAGAAGGCGGCGATCCGGACCGTCGCCGGGTCGCGCCGGCGCGAACCGGAGGTCGGCGATGTGACGGACATGGGCGGCAAGCCTAGCGCGCACCGGCCTCCCGCCCGTAGGCTCGTGCCGGCCACGGTGCGCGGAGGAGGGAGCGATGGACGAACGAACGATCCAGGCGCCGGCGGCGCCGGAGATGCCGATCCGGGAGCGACCGGGTGAGACGGACCGCGCGCCGGTCGGGCTCGCCGATCCACGCGCCCTCACGATCCTCTCGACGGAGCACTGGAGCCTCCTGTCCGCCCGATCGCTCGTCTACAATGAGGCCTTCGCCCGGGCCGGGATGTTCCTCACGTTCCTCTCGGCGACCCTCGTCGCGCTCGGTCTCGTCTCGACCGCGATGTCGTTCCAGTCCCGCGAGTTCCTGCTCGTCGCGGCGGTCGTGCTGGCGGTGGACCTGTTCGTCGGCATCGCGACGATGGGCCGCGTCGGGACCGCGACGAACGAGGACGTCCGCTACCTCCAGGGGATGAACCGGATCCGGCACGCCTACCACGAGATCGTGCCCGGCCTCGAGCCGTACTTCATCATGAGCAAGCACGACGACGTGCGCGGAGTGTTCGAGGTCTACGGCGAGATCGCCGAGATCAGCTCCGTCGCCGGGGTCCTCCACGGGTTCACGACGGTCATGGGGATGATCGGCGTCATCTCGTCGGTGGTCACCGCCGCCCTCGTCGCGGTCGTCCTCCTGCTCCTCGACGTGCCGGGCATGGGTGCCGGGATCGGGGCGCTCGTCGCGTTGGGCGTCGGCATCGTGTTCAGCATCCGGACGATGAACGCGACGCTCACGTCGTTCGCCACGAGGATGAATCCGCGCTTCCCGTCGCCCTCGCCGGAGGCGCCCGGAGGCCCGGCCGAAGGGTGATCAGCGGCCCTCGAGGGCCTCGAGCAGGCGGTCGACGAACGCGGCCTGGGCGGGATTGAGGAGCCGCTTCGCCTCCGCCGGGGAGACCCAGGCGACCCGATCGACCTCGGGAATGCGGATCTGGCGGCCACTGCGGGGCGGCCATTCGACGGTCGCGAGGTTGCTCCGCGCGGCCGACGGATCGAGATCGCCCTCGGCCGCCCAGCCCGCGACGATCTTGCCGCTCCGGAGCTGGATCTCGCCGAGCGGGAACGTGCCGTCGATTGGCGCGGGATGTCCGGTCTCCTCGCGGAACTCGCGTCGCGCGACCTCGAGGTCGCTCTCGCCGTCCTCGATGAGCCCCTTGGGGATCGTCCAGGCACCCTCGTCGCGCTTCGCCCAGAACGGGCCACCGGGATGGGCGATGAGGATCTCGATCCCGCCGTCGGTCCGCCGGTAGAGGAGCAGCCCGGCGCTCCGCTTCGGTCCCAACGCCCCGCCGCGTCAGCCGGCTGCGATCGGCCTGGCCGAGCCGCCGGCGCGGGCCGGCGCGCCGACCTCTATCCGGGCCTCGCACGTGGCGGCATCGACGTGCGGCAGCAGATCGATGCGGCCGAGTCCCGCCGGTCCCACCCCCTCCGCGACGCCCCGGATGAGCCCGAGGTGGAAGGCGCAGACGATGGCCCCGTCCCGATCGCCCGCCTGGATCCCGAACGGACAGGCGCGGAGGACGAAGCGGTAGCGGTCGTGCTCATGCAGCAGCTCCGGCGCGAACGAGAGCTGCCGGAGAACCCTGAGGACCTGGTCGACCACCTGCTCGGTCGAGGCGTACCGGCGCCGGCTCGCGAGGGTGAGCCCGACGGCGCGTCCCTCGGCCTCCGCCGACGCCGACGCGTCGCCCGAGTAGGCTCGGGCCACGAGCCGGCTCAGCGACGCGACGAGCAGGCGGAACTCGGAGCCGCTCAACGGCTGGGGGTCGCGGAGGGCGTAGCGGAGGCTCGGGCGGCCCCGGGCCGAGGGCAGGCTCGTCGTGGCGCCGACGAGGCCGGCCTCGGTGAGACGGCCGAGATGGGCCCGGACGGTGTTCGGGTGGACGCCGGCGAGGCGAGCCAGCTCGTGGACCGTGCGCGGGCCGTCGGCGAGGGCGTCGAGGATGAGGAGGCGGTTCTCGTCGCCGAGGAGGCGATGCTGCTCGGCCCGGGCTCGGAGCGCCGGGCCCGTCGCGCGGGTCACGCCGGAACTATACGGAGGATTCGGCGAGGGTCCGCCGCACGGGCCGGGAAGCGTTCATCGGAGCGGCAGGACCACGTGGAGCGGCAGCACCACATCGAGCGCGACGACCGCGAAGACCCCGGTCAGGTAGCCGATCGACGCCCGGTAGACCCGCATCGCCTGCGGCCCGCCGTCGTCACCGCTCCGCCACAGGCCGATCGTGGCGGCGAGGAAGCGCCCGCCAAAGACGATCGAGCCCGCGACGTACACGAGGCCCATCGAGGCGACCGGCACGAGGACGGCCGTGAGCGTCAGGAGCAGGATCGTGTAGAGGACGATCTGGCGGCTCGTCTCGGCGAGGCCGCGCACGACCGGGAGCATCGGCACGTGGGCGGCGGCGTAGTCCCGGGTCAGCGGGATCGACAGGGCCCAGAAGTGCGGCGGCGTCCAGTAGAAGACGATGAGGAAGAGGAGCAGCGCCGGCAGCCCGACCGTGCCGGTGACCGCAGCCCAGCCGATGATCGGCGGGAGCGCGCCGGCCGCGCCGCCGATGACGATGTTCTGGGTCGTCGTCCGCTTCAGGAGGCGGGTGTAGACGAGGACGTAGAAGGCGTTCGCCAGGAGCGAGAGACCCGCGGCAAGCGGGTTGACGAGGACCGCGAGCTCGACGACCGCGAGCGCGCCGAGGAGGAGTCCGAAGGCGAGGGCATGGGTGGGATCGACGACGCTCGCCGGCAACGGTCGCTTCCGCGTCCGCTGCATGACAGCGTCGATGTCGCGGTCGATGACGCAGTTGAGGGCGTTCGCGCTGCCGGCCGCGAGCGTCCCGCCGACGAGCGTCGCGACGACGAGCCCGACGAAGTCGACGACCGGCACCGGCGCCGCCCAGCGCGTCGCGAGGATCATCGCCGGGACGGTGGTCACGAGCAGCAGCTCGATGATCCGCGGCTTCGTCAGGGCGAGGTAGGCGCGGACCCGCCGGCCCAGCGGCACCGGCTGCGGCGCGACACGGAGCGCCTGGACGGCCATCGGCGGCGATCAGGCGGGCGCGGCGGCCGGACGCGGCTCGGCCGGCGACTCTGCCGGGACCGAGACCGGCGCGGGTCGGCCGAGCGTCCGCAGGACGTCGCCGCCGATGAGGAGCCCACCGATCCCGACGAGCACGGCGCCGACGAGGCCGACGAGGGCCAGCCATTCGGTGCCCGGGAGCTGGACGGCGTAGCGCCGCGGCTCACTGACGGTGCCAGACAGGAAGAACATCGCGACGACGGTGTAGCCGCCGACGACGATGAGCAGGGCGGCCCAGCGGCCGACCGCCTCGGACAGCCGGCGGCCACCGGCGACGCCGGGGAAGGCGTGGTAGAGGACGCCGAGGAAGAACATCATCACGCCGGTCGCCATGATCCCGTGGAAGTGCCCCGCGACCCAGAGCGTGTTGTGCATGTACTGGTTGATGCCGGCCGTGCTGTCCATGATCGCGCCGGTCCCGCCGATGGCCCAGCCGCTCAGCCCGATGTAGATGAAGAGCGGTGCCGCCGTCCAGCGGATGCCCGATCGCCAGACGAGGATGACCGCGCCGAGGAGCGACACGACGAGGGCGGGGAACGCGCTGACGTAGCTGAACACCTGGCCGACGACCTGGACCGCGTCGGGCTGGGCGAAATCCTGGTAGAGGTGGTGGTAGAAGGCGAACCAGAGCGCGACCGTCGTCGCGAGCCAGCCGATGACCGCGTAGCGGGCGACGTTCCAGGGTCGCTTCGTGTAGGCCGGCAGGATCGCGTAGACGAGCCCGGCGCCCATGTAGAGGGCGACGTTCACGAGCATGTGGCCGGCGAAGAAGGTGAGGTTCTTCGCCAGCAGGGCGCTGAAGCTGAATGACGGCACGAAGACCTGGACGAGCTCGAGGACGACGAGGATCGCGCCGAGCAGGGCGGCCGGGATCCAGGTCAGGGAGGTCACGGTCATCGCGATCGTCGGCAGGTCCGTCCGGGGCCGGCCGTCGTCCTTCGGGTGCGGGTCGAAGAGGTACTCGAGGCCGAACATCCGGCCGAGCGATCCGTAGTGGCGGATGCCTCGCCAGAGGAACTCGAGGTCGACGACGAGGAGCTCGACGACGACGATTGTCACCGCCAGCAGGAACGGGACGAAGGCCCACGTGTCCCAGCCGCCGGCACTCTGGTACGGCAGCGGGTAGAGGAACGTCCAGCCCGTCCCGAAGTGGCCGACGAGCGTCGAGACGATCACGAGCACGACTGCGACGACCGAGGCGACGTAGCAGCCGGCCCAGACCGTCGTGCTCATCGGCAGCCGCTGGGCGAAGAGGTACCAGCAGCCGGCGAGCATCGTCAGCACGACGATCGCGACCATGCCGATGCCGTGGAAGGTGAGGATCGGGTAGAACCACGGGAAGGCCAGGTCCTTGAGGATCCCGGACTGGATCGCCCGCATCGTCAGCCCCGCCAGCCCGAGGATGAGCAGCAGGGCGAGCCCGGTGACGAGCCACAGGAGCGTGAGCCGGTTGATCGTCCGCGCCCGTGCCGCCGCGGCCGGCGAGGTGGATGCCGTCATCGCAGGCCTCCTTCCGTCAGCAGCCGCCGCAGGCCGTGGAGCCCGCGCCCGAACCGGCCGCCGAGCCGCAGCTCCCGACCTCGATCTTCCCGCTCATGAACGGGTGGCCCGGACCGCACAGCTCGTCGCAGTGGAGGGTGTACGTGCCGGGGCTGTCGAAGCGGAGGCGGAGGACGTTCGTGTAGCCGGGCATCGCCTGCGTCTGGCCGACGATCCGGCCGCTGTCGTCGTAGATCGCGAAGCCGTGGTTCACGTCCGCGCTCGTGACCTGGAACTCGACTGGCTGGCCGGCCGGGATGCAGGTCGAGGCGAGGTCGAACTGGAACTGGCGGGCGGTCACGGCCACTGGCGTCGCGTCGCCGGGCACGGTCTGGGCCCGCACGGCCTGGTACGGCAGCCACGTCATCGAGATCGCGAAGACCACGACCGCGAAGACGAGCAGGCCGCGGAACCACCACCGGCGGATCTGGCCGGCCCGTGAGTAGATCGTGTCCCAGGCCTCGGTCCGCGCGTCGAGGCCGACCATGAGGAAGACGGCGGCGAGCGCACCCGCCATCACGAAGAACGCGACCCCCATCGCCGGTTGCATCTGGGCACCCTCCGCAGCGGTCGGCCCGGATCCATCGTCCGGGCGCGACAGGTCCTCGTCGGCGGTCGCCACATTCTACGATCGCAGTTGGGAGAAATTGCAAGTCGCCCATCACGCCACGGTCTCCACGACCGTGCCATGGGTTGCACATCCTCCAACCGGCGTCGTATAAACGTTGGCAAGTGATGGGGGTCGTGGACCTGCCGGCAGCGGTGGGTCCGGCGCGTGGGAGGACCGTTCGCGCGATGCTGGCCCGACAGTCGAACCTTCGACGTGGACGTTCCGGCCGCGCGATCGCGACGGTGATCGCGCTCGCCGCGACGAGCCTCGCCGTCGCCGCCTGCTCCGCGGCCTATCCGCCCGCTGGAGCCACGGACCAGGGCCGCGACATCCACTCGCTCTACTCGTGGATCCTCATCCCGGCGATCGTCATCTTCGTCCTCGTCGAGGGCCTCCTCGTCTGGTCCGTCATCCGCTACCGGCGCCGGGACGACGACGCCCTGCCGCCGCAGATCGAGGGCAACCGGAGGCTCGAGATCCTCTGGACCGTCATCCCGGCGATCGTCGTGCTGGCCGTCTTCGGCCTGTCGATGGAGACCCTCGGGACCGTCGACGCGAAGAGCGCCGACCCGGCGGTCGTCGTCGACGTCGCGGGCCATCAGTGGTACTGGGACTTCCGCTACGAGAAGGAGGGCATCGACGTCTCCGGCGCCGGCCAGCGGCCCGAGCTCGTCCTCCCGACCGGTCGAACGATCCGGTTCAACCTCTCGTCCGGTGACGTCATCCACTCCTTCTACATGCCCGCGTTCCTCTTCAAGCGGGACGTCATCCCCGGCGTCACGAACACGTTCGAGATCACGATCGACGATCCCGGCACGTACGCGGGCCAGTGCGCCGAGTTCTGCGGCCTCGGCCACGCCGACATGAAGTACGCGATCCGGGCGGTGTCGGCAGCCGAGTACGACGCGTGGGTCGCCCAGCAGCAGGCAGCGCCGTCGGGCTCGCCGCCGACGTCACCGTCGCCGTCCGCCGGCGGCTCGGCGGCCCCGGCCGGCGCCACGCTCGAGGTCAGCGCGAGCACGCCGACCTCGTTCGAGCAGTCGTCGCTCGAGACCGCCGCCGGCCAGGCCTTCACGATCCACTTCACGAACAAGGAGGCAGGCGTCCCCCACAACGTCGCGATCCGCGACTCCGCCGGCGACGTCCTCGCCAAGACGGAGATCGCGACCGGCCCGGCCGACGCGTCGGTGTCCGTGCCGGCCCTCGGGGCCGGGACCTACACGTTCTTCTGCCAGGTCCACCCGAACATGCAGGGGACGTTGACGGTCAAGTGAACGAAGGACGTCCGGCGCGCGTGTCGCGCCGCAAGCGAGGTGAGACGACGGCATGACCACGGCGACCCTGGCGCCCGTCGCGGTTCGGACGCGAACGAGCTGGCTCGAATGGCTGACGACGACCGACCACAAGAAGATCGGTCAGCTCTACCTCGTCAGCTCCCTCGTGTTCTTCGTCATCGGCGGGATCCAGGCGCTCGGGATCCGGAGCCAGCTCGCCGCGCCCGACATGACCCTCGTCGACCCCGAGACGTACAACGAGTTCTTCACGATCCACGGGACGACGATGATCTTCCTGTTCGCGATGCCGATCCTCTCCGGGCTCGCGAACTTCGTCGTCCCGCTCCAGATCGGCGCAATCGACATGGCGTTCCCACGGATCAACGCGCTCAGCTTCTGGCTCGTGCCGGTCGGCGGGCTGCTCATCTACTCGAGCTACGCGGCGGGTGGCGCGGCGATCGGCTGGACCGGCTACGTCCCGCTCTCGACAGGCGGCGCGGGAGGCCAGAACTTCGGGCCGGGTCTCGGCACCGGCGTCGATCTCTGGATCATGGGCCTCACCGTCCTCGGCTTCAGCTCGATCCTCGGCGCGATCAACTTCCTGGCGACGATCTTCCGGATGCGGGCGCCCGGGATGCGGATGTTCCGGCTGCCGATCTTCGTCTGGACCGTTCTCGTCACCCAGAGCCTGGCGCTCTTCGCGATCCCGGTCTTCACGACGGCGCTCGTGCTGCTCTTCATCGATCGGAACTTCACCGGCGGGGCCTTCCTCAACCCGGCGAACGGGGGCTCCGCGATCCTCTGGCAGCACATGTTCTGGTTCTTCGGCCACCCCGAGGTCTACATCATGATCCTGCCGGCGATGGGGATCATCAGCGAGGTGGTGCCGGTCTTCAGCCGCAAGCCGCTGTTCGGCTATCACGCGTTCGTCGGCGCGACGATCGCGATCGGGCTGCTCGCCTTCGGCGTCTGGGCCCACCACATGTTCGCCACCGGCCTGGTCTACCTGCCGTTCTTCAGCTTCCTGACCGGCGCGATCGGGGTGCCTACCGGGATCAAGTTCTTCAACTGGCTGGCGACGATGTGGCGGGGGAAGCTCCGCTTCAGCACGCCGATGCTCTTCGCGATCGGCTTCCTCGCCTTCTTCCTCATCGGCGGCCTCGACGGGGCCCTCCTCGCCGCGGTCCCGTTCGACTACGACGTGACCGACACGTACTGGGTCGTGAGCCACCTCCACTACGTCCTCTTCGGCGGCACCGTGTTCGCCGTCTTCGCCGGGATCTACTACTGGTTCCCGAAGATGTACGGCCGGTTCCTCGACGAGCGGATCGGAAAGTGGCACTGGCTGCTCACCGCCATCGGCGTGAACGTCGCCTTCTTCCCCCAGCACCTGCTCGGGCTCGAGGGCATGCCGCGCCGGATCGCGACGTACAGCGCCGACACGCCGTGGGCGCCTCTCAACCTCCTCTCGACGATCGGCGCGTTCACGATCGCCTTGAGCGTGCTCCTCTTCGTCGTCAACGTGGTCGTCACGTTCCGGCGACCGCTCGAGCCCGTCCCGGACGACCCCTGGGACGGCAACACGCTCGAATGGGCGACGACCAGCCCGCCCCCGCCCCACAACTTCGACCGGCTGCCGCCGATCCGGAGCAGCCGACCCGTGTTCGATGAGAAGTACCCCGAGCTGGCCGAAAGGGCAGCGTCCGCGGGAGCCGCACGATGACGGCCGAGGCGACGAGCCTGCGGCGGGACGGGACGGGCGAGCCGAGCGTGCACGCGCGGCGCGGCATCGACACGACGATCGTCGGCGTCCTCCTCTTCATCGCCAGCGAGACGATGTTCTTCTCGGGCCTCTTCGCCGCGTACTTCAACGCCCGGGCGACGCACCCGGACTGGCCGCCGCAGGGAATCGAGCTCGAGCCGCTCATCGCCTCGATCCTCACGATCGTCCTCGTGACGAGCTCGGTGACGATGCAGCTCGGCGTCCGGGCGATCCGACGGGGCGACAGGGCCGGCCTCCAGCGCTGGCTGGCGATCACCCTCCTCCTCGGCGCGGCCTTCGTGGCCGGACAGCTGTACGACTACTCGACGCTCGACTTCAGCTGGCAGTCCGGCATCTATGGCGCGGCGTTCTTCACCCTGACCGGCTTCCACGGGGCGCACGTCACCGGGGGCGTCATCGCCCTCGCGGCAATGCTCTTCCGTGCCAACGAGGGCCACTTCTCGGCCCGCCACCACGCCGCGGTCGAGGGCGTGAGCGCCTACTGGCACTTCGTCGACGTCATCTGGCTCCTGCTCTTCTCGACGTTGTACGTGCTGCGGTAGGAGGTCGAGATGTGGTCGGCACGGACGGCAGCTGTCATCGCCGGACTGTTCCTCGTGGCCGCGATCGTCTACTGGTTCGGCAGCGGCTATCTCGATCCCGCCGGGACCGTCATGCTCGTCTTCGCCGCGGGAGCGATCGCGTTCGGCTTCACGATCCTCTTCCGCTCGTCCGAGGAGATGTGACGTGGGAGGCGGCACGATGACCGAGCAGGCAGCACCCGCGACGAGCGACGCCACGGCCGTCGTCCGATCGTCCGGTCACGAGGCGTCCGTGCACGCGGGCGCGCCGAGCGGCTGGCCCTTCCTTCTGCCGCTGGGCGTCCTCGTCGCGGTCTTCGGCCTGGCGCTGCTCCAGCCTGTGCTCCTCGTCGGCGGAGTCCTCGCGATGCTCATCCCCATCGTCGGCTGGTTCCGCGATGCAGGCCACGAGCTCTCCCTGGCCCACGCCGATGGTCCGCCCGCGTCGGTCCACGAGGACTCGGGCGAACCGCACGCCGCCGGCGGACCCGTCCACCATGGCTTCCCCGGTCCGGCATTCGGCCTCCTCGTGGCCCTCGTCATCGTCGCCGCCGGCGCGACGCTCTCGCTCAACATCGGGGGCTCGACCGCGGCCGCTGCCGGAGGCTCGGGCGCCGTCGCCTCGGCCGCGAACGGGCCTGCCCAGGTGGACGCGAAGAACATCCAGTTCTCGGTCTCGGAGATCGACGCGGCCGCCGGGAAGTCGTTCGAGATCGACTTCAGGAACGACGACGCCTCGATCCCCCACAACATCGCGATTCTCGACTCGTCCGGCTCGAACGCCCTCTTCCGAGGCGACCTCGTCACGGGACCGGCCTCCACGACCTACTCGGTCCCCGCGCTGCCCGCCGGCAGCTACACCTTCCACTGCGACGTCCACCCGTCGATGAGCGGCACCGTCGTCGTGAAGTGATCCCCCACGCGTTCGGGCACGTCGCGGGTGTGGCGGGCGAGAGCGACGCGTCGTCGGGCGGTGCCCTTGCGCTCGTGCTCGTCGTGCTCGCGCTGGCAACGGTCGCGGCCACGGGGCTCGTCGACCGCTCGCATCCGCGGAACCCGATCCCGCGCCGGAGGATCGCGGCACTGCTGATCGGGCTCGGGACGGTCGCGATCGCGCTCGTCTCGCCGCTCGACGGGCTCGCCGACGACGCCTACAGCTGGCACATGATCCAGCACCTGCTGCTGACGTTCGTCGCGGCGCCGCTCATCGTCCTCGGCGCCCCGATCACGCTCGCCCTCCGGGCGAGCCCGGCTGGGTTCCGACGGCGGATCCTCGTGCCCGCCCTCCATTCGCTGCCGGTCCGGGTCCTCGCCCACCCGGTGGTCGGCTGGCTCGCGCTGATCGTGGTCTCGTGGGCGATCCACCTGACCCCGCTCTATGCCGCGGCGCTCGAGGACCAGGGCATCCACGAGGTCGAGCATGCGCTGCTGCTCGCGTCGGGACTCCTCTTCTGGTCGCCGGTCGTCGCCGCGGACCCCGTTCCCTGGCGCCTCGACCACGGCGCGCGGTTCGCCTTCGTCGCTCTCGCGCTGCCGCTCCTGTCGCTCCTGGGCGTCGTGATCTACTCGGCGCCGGCGCCCCTCTGGGCCGACTACGTCGCCCGGGCCGCCGCGACCGGCACCGATCCGCTCGTCGACCAGCGACTGGCCGGGGCGATCATGTGGGCGGGCGGCGACATGCTCCTCCTGGCCGGTCTCGGCTTCGTCGCCGGCGACTGGTTCGTGACCCAGCGGCAGCGAGCGGCCCGCACGGGCAGAGCGCTCGACCACCGGGCTCGCGAGCGAGCGGGGCGACTGGCCGACGGCCCGACCTGACTCCCGGCTCCCGGGAGACGGTCTCGTCGCGGTTCGCTACTGGTTGTCGATCTGGGCGCGCTGGAGGCGGCCGGAG
>DASTSC010000144.1:0-16729 GCA_035760905.1 Candidatus Limnocylindrales bacterium
GAGAGCGGCGAGGTCGAGCCGTCCGGTGAGGCCGACCGCCCGGCCCCGGCTCGCGCTGACGACCCGGTCGACGACGTCCGCCTCGTCGCCCGAGCCGGTGACGAGGACCTTCCGGCCCTCTGCGCCGAGCGCGGCCGCGACCGCTCCGAACCGCTCGGCCGGCCACCGCCGCCGGCGATCCGTGGCTCCAGGATGAAGGACGACGACCGGCATGTCGGTCGGAGGCACGATGCGCTCGCTCCGGACTCGGTCGTCGTCTGTGGCGACCAGCGTCGGGTCGAGGCCGACGGCCGCGCCTCCGACGAGGGCGACCACCTCGAGCCATCGGTCGATCTCGCGCTGCCAGTAGACGTACGGAACGAGGCGGTCGAGCGGTGGCGCGTCGGGCGTCCGGGAGCCGGCCGTGACGCGCGCGCCGAGCGCGGCAACGATCGGGTTCGAGTTTCGCCCGCCACCGTGGAGCTGGATCCCGAGATCGAACCCCTCGCCGCGGAGGCGGCGCAAGACCCGCCGCCGCTCGGCGGGCGAGACCGGGCCGCCCTCGTCGCCGACGAACCCTTCGGGCAGCGCGATCACGCGGTCGATCGCCGACGGCCGGCCGGCAAGCAGCTCGGCGTGCCACGCGCGCGCCAGCAGGGTGATCTCGGCCGCCGGATAGGCAGCCCGGAGCGCCGCGAGGGCGGGGAGCGCGAAGACGAAGTCGCCGAGCGCGCTCGCCCGCAGGACGGCGATCCGACGGACGTCGGGCACGAGCGTCATCGGAAACGGCATCGCGAGGAGCATCGAAGGCGGCCTCTGGCGGCCGTGAAACGTCATCCGGGCTCCGCCGTTTCGCCCTCGTTGCAGGGCTGCCGGGTCCGTGCCGAATCCGCCGATATGCTCGGTTCGATGGACCTCAGCCGAATCGACCTCGGCCCGGAACGCGACCGTCGGTCGATCATCGCGCTCCTGGCCCAGGGCGTGCTCGACCCGCGTCTCGCCGCTCTCGCCTGGCTCCTCGTGGAGAAGCGCGTCCCGCTCGTGGTCGCCGCCGGCCCGAGCGGCACCGGCAAGACGGTGCTGCTCCGGGCGCTCCTCGGGTTCCTGCCACAGGGAACGAAGGTCCGCACGATCGCCGGCGAGTGGGAGACGTGGGCGTGGCTGCCGGCCGACGTCCGGACCGAGCTCGGGATCCTCGTATATGGGGACAGGGCCGCGGGGGATCCATCGACGGCGGCCGAGACCGGGAGCGTGCTCGTCGTGCCCGAGTTCTCGAGCCATCTCCCCGTCTACGCCTGGAACGGCACGGCGCGGACCGCCATCCGCCTGGCGTCCCGTGGCTTCGGTCTTGGCGGAACCGTCCACGGCGAGTCGCTCGAGGACGTCCTCGGCGTCCTCGGCGGGCCGGGCATCGGAGCGACCGCGGACGAGCTGTCCCATCTCGGTCTCGTGCTCGTCGTCCGGGCGGTCGATCCGGCGCTCGGCGAGCGTTCGCGGCGGCGCGTCGTCGCGGCGCACTACGTTCGGCCGGTCGCTCTCGACGCCGGCGGCCACGTCCAGCGCCTTGGCCCTGCCGTCCTCGCGACGTGGGACGCGGCGACGGACACGTTCGAGGATTTCGCCTGGGGCGTTCTCCCCGAGATCGCCGCCCGCCTCGGCCTCCGCTCCGGCGACCTCGACCTCGAACGTGATCGGCGGGCCGCCTATCTCGAGGCGCTCACGTCCGCGGGGATCGACGAGGAATCGTCGGTCGCGGCGGCGATCGCCGCGTACGGCCGGTGAGGCCCCGCGAGATCGAGCTCAAGTACCGCGTCTCGGACCGACGCACGGCGGACGGCCTGCTCCGGCTGGCTGACATCGGACCGTTCCGGGCAGATGGCCCCGTCCGGACCGCCCGGACCCTCGATCGGTTCTTCGACACCGACGATGCCGACTTCGCGGCGCGGCGGTACGCGTTCCGGTTGCGCCAGGTCGACGGAGCGATCATCGCCACCGTCAAGGGGCCGTCGAGCCGAGGTCCGGCCGGCGCAGTCTCCCGTCTCGAGCTCGAGGTCGCCGTCGATGGCGAGAACCCCGACACCTGGCCCGCATCGCCCGCGCGTGACCTCGCCACCGCCATCGCCCGCGGGCGGCCCGTCCACGAGATCGCCCGCATCGCCCAGCTGCGGCGGTACCGCCCCCTCCGGGCTCCCTCCGCGGTCGTGGAGCTGAGCGTCGACGACGTCGAGGTCCGGGACGGCGACCGAACGGTCGGACGCTGGATCGAGCTCGAGGCCGAGCTCCATGAGGGTGACCCGCTCGTGCTCGACGCGCTCGGGCGCGCGCTCGTCGCGCACGGCGGTCTCGAGCCCTCGCCCCAATCGAAGCTCGCGGCGGCCCTCCGGATCCTCCACCGGCCGCGAGCGCGCGTTATCGAGCCTTAACGGGGCGCAAAAGCCACGTTGACGGCGCCGGCGGACCGTGGCGGCGTCAACGACATGTGAGCACCCCGTGCTCGAGGCACGCGAGGAGGAAGGGTGATCGTGATCCATGGCACGAAGCGGATCGGCGCGCTCGTGATCGTCGCCGGCGTCGTGCTCGCGGCCTGCACAGGCGGAACGCTGAGCGCTTCACCGTCGACACCGCCGGGCGCCGGCTCGCCTGCGTCGGGCGGAGGCGGCGCGGCCGTTGCGAATCAGCTCAACGGCGCGGGCTCGACGTTCATCTTCCCGCTGCTCTCGAAGATGGGAGAGGCCTACAACGAACAGACGGGCGTCCGGCTGAACTACCAGTCGATCGGGTCGGGCGGGGGCATCAAGGCCTGGACGGAGAACACCGTCGACTTCGGCGCATCCGATGCCTTCCTCCAGGACAGCGAGATCCAGGCCGCGGCCGGCAAGGGTGAGCCCGTCGAGATCCCGGCGACCTTCGGGGCCGTCGTGGTGGCCTACAACCTGCCGGGGCTGACGGCGCCGATCAGGATGACTCCCGACGCCATCGCGGGCCTGTTCGACGGTCGGATCACGAAGTGGAACGATCCGGTGCTGTCGGCGGCGAACCCCGGCGTCACCCTTCCGGCGACCGACGTGAGCGTGGTCCATCGCTCCGACGGCTCCGGCACGACCAGCATCTTCACCACCTACCTGACGTCGGTCAGCGACGAGTGGGTGCAGAAGGTCGGTGCCGGAGACGGGACGAAGTCGGCCGGCAAGACCGTGGAGTGGCCGACGGGCCTCGGCGCGAGCGGCAACGAGGGAGTCACCCAGGGCATCAACCAGACCGAGGGCGGTGTCGGCTACATCGAGCTCGCCTATGCCCTCCAGAACAAGATCCCGTTCGCGGACGTTCAGAACAAGTCGGGCGCGTACGTGACGCCCTCGCTCGCCTCGGTGACGGCCGCCGCGAACCTGCCGTCCTACCCGAGCGACCTCCGGTTCAACCTGGTCAACACCGAGGCTGCCGACGGCTATCCGATCACCGGCACGACGTGGCTGATCGTCTACAGGGACCTCTCGAAGGTGTTGGGCAGCAAGGAGCGTGCGAGCGCGCTCGTCAGCTTCCTGTGGTGGGCCATCCACGACGGGCAGTCACTGGCCGCGCCGCTCTACTACGGCTCGCTGCCCGACGGCCTGCTGAAGCAGGACGAGGCCGCGGTCAGGTCGATCAACTGGAGTGGGGAGGGACTGCTCCCGACGCAGTAGAGCGACCGCGTTCCTTTCGCCTGCGATGAACTGATTGGTGGGCATGTCGACCCTGACGACCGCGAACGCTCAGCGCGACTTCCGGGCGGCTCTCCGCCGCCGCGGCGGCGTGAGCGGTGACCTCATCTTTCGGCTGCTTGCCGGGGCAGCCGTGGTCGTGGCCGTCGGGACGATCGGCCTCATGATCGTCGACAGCCTCGTGGCCGCAGCCCCGGTCTTCCGGGCCTTCGGCATCTGGGGCTTCGTCACGGGTCTGCGCTGGGCACCGTCCTTCGCGATCTACGGCGCGCTGCCGTTCATCTACGGGACCTTCGTCACCTCGGTCATCGCGCTGCTCGTCGCGGTCCCCGTGGCTGTCGGTATCGCGATCCTCGTGACCGAGGTGCTCCCTCCCCATGCGGCTCGTCCGGTCGCGATTGCCGTGGACCTGCTCGCCGCGGTGCCCTCGGTGGTCTGGGGGCTGTGGGGGCTGCTCGTCCTCGTCCCGTTCATCCGGCCGATCGAGCAGGCCGTCGCCGGCTCGCTCGGGCAGGTGGTTCCCTTCGTCGGGCCGCCCACGCCGGGGCCGAGCTATTTCGCGGCCGGCCTCGTCGTCGCGTTCATGATCATCCCGATCGTCGCCGCGGTCACCCGCGAGGTGTTCGCGACGACGCCTCGTCTCCAGCGCGAGGCCGTTCTCGCCCTCGGCGGGACGAGGTGGGACGTCGTGCGCCAGGTCGTGATCCCGCTCGGCCGGACGGGCCTGCTGGCGGCGGTGATCCTCGGCCTCGGTCGGGCGATCGGCGAGACGATCGCCGTGACGCTCGTGATCGGAAACGCGACGCGGATCGGAGGGTCGATCTTCGCGCCCGGCTTCACGCTCGCGAGCGTCATCGCCAACGAATTCAACGAGGCGACGGAAGAGCTCCACCCGGAGGCGCTGATCGCGCTCGGGATCGTGTTGCTCGCGATCGCCGTGCTCATCAACGGCGTCGGCGTCGCGATTCGTCGCCGCTTCGAGCGAGGGCTGGCCCGTGCTCGCTGACGCTGCCCTCGTCCTCCGGCCGACGAGCAGCGCGCGTCGCGCGAGGGCCCGCCTCGTCGTGGGCCTGGCCTGGCTCACCCTGCTGATCGCGCTCGTGCCGCTCGTCGCGATCGCCGGCTACCTCATCGCGAACGGGGTCGGCGTCCTCAGTCCGGCGTTCCTCCTCGAGGATCCCCCGGGCGACCTCTCCGCGGTGGGTGGCGGCATCCGGAACGCCTTGTTCGGCACGATCGAGATGACGGGGACCGCCGTCGCGATCGCCGTCCCGATCGGCCTCCTGATCGCGGTGTTCAATGCCGAGATCGGCGGGCGGCTCGCGGTCGGCGTCCGCTTCATCGTCGACGTCGTCGCCGCGCTGCCCTCGATCGTCGTCGGCATCTTCGTCTACGAGGTAGTGGTGGTCGCCCAGGGCCACTTCTCGGGGCTCGCTGGCTCGGTCGCCCTCGCGGTCATCATGCTGCCGCTGATCGTGGTCTCGACCGAGGAGATGCTGCGGCTGACGCCGCGACCCGTGGCCGAGGCGGTGCGGGCCCTCGGGCTGAGCCGCTGGCGGTCCTACGCCTCGGTGCTCATCCCGACAGCGTTCTCGGGGATCGTCACCGGCGTCCTCCTGGCGATCTCGCGGGCGGTCGGCGAAACGGCGCCGCTGATCTTCACCGCGCTCGGCAACAACTTCTTCAGCGCCGACCTCGGCGAGCCGATGCAGGCGCTGCCGCTGCTCATCTATCGAAACGCGCTCAACTCGGCCTTTCCGGCTGCGCGCGACCGAGCGATGGGTGCCGCGCTCGTCCTCGTCGCGCTCGTCCTGGCTCTCAACGTCCTCGGGCGGTGGATCGTCGCCCGGCGCCAACTCACGGGGAGATGACCGATTGAACGACACGGTGACGCGATGAGCGTGGAGCTGGAGCCGGTGCGCATGCCGATCATGGCGCCGACCGGCGACGGACGGTTGCCGCTCGCCGCGCCGCGGGAGCCGATCATCCGCCTGGCCGACGTCAACGCCTACTACGGCACCCGCCTGGCCGTGCGGGATGTCTCGATGGAGATCCGGCCGAACGCCATCACCGCGATCATCGGACCCTCGGGCAGCGGCAAGTCGACCCTGCTGCGCTGCATCGACCGGATGCACGAGATCGTGCCGCACGCACGGGTCACGGGACGGATCGAGTATCGGGGGATCGACATCTACGACGACGCCGTCGACCCGGCCGCCGTTCGACGCTCGATCGGGATGGTCTTCCAGCAGCCGAACCCCTTCCCGACGATGTCGATCGCGGACAACGTCTCGGCGCCCGCTCGGTTCAACGGCCTCGTCCGCGGGAAGGGGGTCGAGCGCGATCTCGTCGAGCGTTGCCTCCGCGCCGCGGCGCTCTGGGACGAGGTCAAGGACAAGCTCCAGCAGAGCGGCTCGTCGCTGTCGGGCGGGCAGCAGCAGCGGCTGTGCATCGCCCGGGCGCTCGCGATGGCTCCGGACGTCCTGCTCATGGACGAGCCGTGCTCGGCCCTCGACCCCGTCGCGACACTCCAGGTCGAGCAGCTCATGTTGGAGCTCAAGCGGGCCTACACGATCGTGATCGTCACCCACAACATGCAGCAGGCGTCGCGCGTGAGCGACCGGACGGCGTTCTTCACGCTCGGCGAGGACGGCGCGGGGCACCTCGTGGAGGAGGGGCCGACGGGGCAGATCTTCACGGCGCCGCGCGAGCGGCTGACCGAGGACTACATCTCCGGGAGGTTCGGATGAGCTCGGAGGAGCGACCCTCGGACGTCGATCGCCAGGTCAGGGAGATCCTCGAGCGCGAGCCGCCGGCGCGCGGTCGGCTCGTTCCGCACCCGACCCGTGAGCTGTTCGACCGCGAGCTCGCCGAGGTCAAGGACAACGTCCTGCGGATGGGGATGCACGTGGAGGGCGCGATCCGGGCGGCGATCGGCGCGCTCGTCCGGCACGACCCGGACGCGGCCCTCGAGGTGATCACGAGCGACGCGCTGCTCAACGAGATGCAGCGCATGGTGACCTCGATGATCACGGCGACGATCGCCACCCAGCAGCCGGTCGCCCGCGACCTTCGGTTCCTGCTGACGCTCGATCACGTCAGCTACGAGCTCGAGCGAATGGGCGATCACGCCGCGAGCGTCGCCAAGCAGGCCCGCCGGCTCGCGGCCGAGTCGTCGCTCACGGTGTTCGGCGACCTGCCGGCGATGGGGGCGCTCGCCGCGGACCTCGTCCGGGGCGTCCTCCGGGCCCTCGTCGACATCGACGTCGAGGCGGCGCGGGGCGTGGCCGCGCGCGACGACGAGGTCGACCACCGGTACCGCCGGACGTTCGATGACATCCTCGAGCTGATGCGGGCGGATCCGGCGAACGTGTCGCGCGGGACGGCGATCTTGTTCGCCGCGTACTACCTCGAGCGGATCGGCGACCGGGCGACGAACATCGCCGAGGACATCGTGTTCCTCGCGACCGGCGAGATCGAGGACCTCAATCCGTGAGGGTGTTGTTCCTGTGCGTGGGCAATTCCGCGCGGAGCCAGATGGCCGAGGCCATCCTCGAGCACCGCGGTGGGGAACGTTTCGACGTCGAGTCGGCCGGGACGAACGCGACGGCGGTCAATCCGCTGACCGTGGCCGTGCTGGCCGAGATTGGGATCGACTGGTCGGGCGCGCGCTCCAAGCCGGTGACCGAGTTCCTCGGTCAGTCGTTCGACCTCGTGATCACCGTCTGCGACGAGGCCCGTGAGGCATGCCCGGTCTTCCCGGGGGCGACCCGCCAGCTCCACTGGTCGTTCCGGGATCCGGCCGCCGTCGTCAGCCCGACCGAAGCGCGCCTGGCGGCCTTTCGCGCGGTCCGCGACGAGATCGACCGGGCGATCCGGACCCTCGTGGCGTCGGATCGCTGACCGCGGAGTCAGGAAGCCGCGACACCGGGCGCGACATCGAGCGCCGTGACCGTCGGCAGCCGGACGATGAAGGTCGCGCCGCGGCCCTCCTCGGATTCGACACGGATCGTGCCGCCGTGGTGCTCCACGATGTGGCGGGCGATCGAGAGCCCGAGACCCGTCCCGCCGCCGCTCGCGCGGGCGCGGTCGACCTTGTAGAAGCGCTCGAAGATCCTGGCCTGGGCAGCCGCGGGAATCCCGATGCCCTCGTCGGAGACCGCGAGCTCGACGTGCTCGGGACCGGCCCGCCGCGCGCTCGTCACCACGGTCCCGCCGGGCGGCGAGAACTTGATCGCGTTGTGGAGGAGGTTGACGAGGACCTGCCCGAGCCGGTCCTCGTTGCCGGCGATCTGCGGCAGGCCATCGTCGGCTGTCGCGACCAGGGTCACACCGGCCCGTTCGGCAAAGAGTCGCAGTCGCTCGACCGACGCCTCGACGAGCGAGCCGGGATCGATCGTGTCGAGGAGCGGCATCGCCGAGCCGGACTCGATACGCGACAGATCGAGCAGCTCGGTCACCATCTGGACGAGGTGGCCGGTCTCGAGCTCGATCTTCCCGATCCGGTCGCGCATCCGGTCCGGGAGGCGCGATGCCATCTCGGCCGCCTCGTTGGCGAGGGTCTCGGCGAGCAGGCGAACCGACGTGAGCGGGGTCCGGAGCTCGTGGCTCAGGTTGTCGATGAACTCGGCCCGGATCTGCTGGAGCCGCCGGAGCTCGGACACGTCCTCGAGCACGAGCCACGTCCCCCGGATCGGGGACCGGCGGCCGCGGACGATGACCGTTCGCGCGTCCGCGTCACGAAGGAGGACTTCGCCCGCCGAGCGGCCGTGCTCGTGGGCCGTCGTCGCGATCTCGTCGATCCGCTCGTCGACGAATGCCTCGAGCGCGGTCCGGCCGAGCATCGTCCCCGGCGGCAGGCCGAGGAACGCGTGTGCGGCGGCGTTCGCGAAGTCGATCCGACCCGCGTCGTCGAGGCGGACGACGCCCACGCCGATGAGGTCGCCGAGGTACTCCATCTCGGCGGCTCCCTGCGAGGCCGCCCATTCCGCCGCGCTCGCCCGGTCGACGAGGTCGCGGGCGCGCTGCTCGAGCCCGCCCGGGCGATTGCCTGGTCGGATGACCTCGCCCAGCCGCTCGAGCTCGCGACTCTGTGCGACGAGGCGAGAGGCGGCGAGGCCGAGCGCGAGCGCGACGATCGCGAGCGCGATCAGCCCGACGGTGTCCACGCCGCGAGCATCGCACAGGCCCACGGGACCATCCGCCGATCCGAGCCGGTCTCGGGTATGGGATTCAAACCTGGTCGGGCGGGCGTCGGAGGACGTAGCCGACGCCGCGAACCGTCTGGAGGATCGTCGGCCTGGCGGGATCGTCCTCGATCTCGGTACGCAGCCAGTGGACGTGGACGTCCACGGTCCGGGTCTCGCCCCCGTATTCGTAGCCCCAGACGTGCTCGAGCAGCTGGTCGCGGGTGAAGACCTGTCCGGGATGGCGGACGAGGAACGCGAGGAGCTCGAACGCCTTCGGCTTCATCGCGACCGGCCGCCCGTCGCGGAGCAGGCGGTGGCCGGCGAGATCGGCCTCGACACGCCCGAGGCTGACGATCCCGCCCTGGGGCCCATCGGCGACGCGCTCGCTCCTCCGGAAGAGCGCCCGGATGCGCGCCGTGAGCTCGCGCAGGCTGAACGGCTTCGTGACGTAGTCGTCGGCCCCGAGCTCGAGCCCGACCACCTTGTCGAGCTCGGAGCTCTTCGCCGTGAGCATGATGATCGGCACGCCGGACTCGGCCCGAATCGTTCGCGTGACCTCGATGCCCGACAGCTCGGGCAGCATGAGATCGAGGATGACGAGGTCCGGTGTGCTCGCCCGGATCAGCTCCACGGCCGCGCGACCGTCGGGCGCGGTGATCGTCCGGAAACCCTCGCTCTCGAGCGCCTCGGCGAGCGTCTCGCGAAGGGTCGGTTCGTCCTCGACGACGAGGATCGTGCGTGGCATTCGAGGCGAATCTCCGGCACCGTTGTTAACACGCGATGAACGAACCTACCGCGCTCGGCACGCGACGGGAACCGGTGGCTGGGCACGGACGTCCGGGGCGGACCGCCTCACCCACGCCGGAGCAGGAGAAGATCGTGATCCGTCCCGTCGTCGCCGCGTTCGCCGTCGTGCTCCTGGCCGCCGGATGCACCGGCGGAGCGCAGCCGCCGTCGCCGTCGCCGGTTCCGACGCCCGAGCCGACGTCGCCCGGCGGCCGAGCCTCGCTCGTCATCCGGGTCGACAACGAGGGCGGGCTGATCGCGCCGGCCGCGACCCTGGCGACGTTGCCGATCGTCGCGGTCTTCGACGACGGCCGGATCCTCCAGCCCGCGCCGGTGACGCTCATCTACCCGGGACGGCTCGTGCCGCCGCTGAACGTGCGCACCGTGGGCGCCAGCGGCGTGGCCGCGATCCGCAGCGCGATCGCGAAGGCCGGGCTCGACGAGGCGTCGACCGCGACCCCGGGACCCGGTCTCCCCGATGCGGGCACGATCGTCTTCACGGTCGTCGTCGACGGCCGCGAGATCGTGAACCGGTTCGCCGGTCCGCTCGGCGGGGAGTCGCTTCCACCCGGTCAGGGCGGCACAGATGCTCGCCGCGCCGCCGCCGTCGATCTGCTCGGCCGACTGACCGATTCCCTCGTGACATGGGGCGCGCCGGATGTCGGCGAGGCGCCGTACGACCCGCCCGGCTACCGCGTCTTCGTGGTTCCAGGCCCGCCGCCTGATCGCTCGCTGCCGCAGTCGCCACTGGCCTGGCCGCTCGCGACGCCGCTGACGGCGTTCGGCGAGGCGGTCGAACCCGACCGGGGGATCGCGGGCCTCCGCGTCGGCGACGTCGTCGGGTCGGAGGCCGACGCCGTCGGCCCGCTGTTCGCTCGGGCGAACGCGCTCACGCCGTTCACGTCGGCCGGCCGCACCTACACCCTCCATGTCCGGCCCCTGCTGCCCGACGAGGTCCCCTGAGCCCCGCCGAGGCCCCGGGTCGGTTGACGCTCTTCGAACGCCCGGCGTAGCCTCGATCACCGGGCCTCGCCGAGGCTCGGCGCGCCGAGGATCTCCTCGTCCAGCAGCGGAGCCCATCGTGGACCCCACCACCCCAACCGTCGCCGCACCCGAGCCACCGGCGGACCTGCCGCGGACCGTGCGCGAGCTGCGCTCGATGGGCTGGCGCAGCAGGTCCGTCAAGGAAGAGATGCGGACGAACCTCCTCGCCAGGCTCGGCGAGGGAAATCCGGTCTTCCCCGGCGTCGTCGGCTACGCGGACACCGTCCTGCCCGCCGTGGAGAACGCGATCCTCGCCGGCCACGACCTCGTCTTCCTCGGCGAGCGCGGCCAGGCGAAGACGCGGATGGCCCGCCTCCTCGTGGGTCTCCTCGACGCGTGGCTGCCGATCATCGACGGCGGCGAGCTCAACGACGACCCCTACGCCCCGGTGAGCGCGGCAGCGCGCGCCATCGTCGCCGCTCACGGAGAAGCCGCCCCCGTGACGTGGATCCATCGCGATCGCCGCTACGGCGAGAAGCTCGCCACGCCGGACATCACGATCGCCGATCTCATCGGCGAGGTCGACCCCGTCCGCGTGGCCGAGGGCCGCTACCTGTCGGACGAGATGACGCTCCACTACGGGCTCATTCCCCACTGCAACCGGGGGATCTTCGCCATCAACGAGCTGCCCGACCTCGCCGAGCGGATCCAGGTCGGCCTGCTCAACATCCTCGAGGAGCGGGACGTCCAGATCCGTGGCTTCCACGTTCGTCTGCCGCTCGACCTGTTCGTCGTGGCATCGGCGAACCCCGAGGACTACACGAGCCGCGGCCGGATCATCACGCCCCTCAAGGACCGTCTCGGCTCCCAGGTCCGGACGCACTATCCGCGAACGATCGAGGACGAGATCGCGATCGTCCGGCAGGAGAAGCTCGCGTTCCCGCCGGACGAGGGCCTGCCCAGGGTCGTCACGCCGCGCTTCATGGAGGAGCTCGTTGCCGAGATGACCCAGCTCGCCCGCAGGGCGCCCGAGATCAGCCAGCGCAGCGGCGTCTCGGTCCGGGTGAGTGTCGCGAACCAGGAGGTCCTCGAGGCGGCCGCGCTCAAGCGGGCGATGCGACTCGGGGAGGAGGTCGCGACGCCCCGGATCAGCGACCTCGGCGCCGTGGTCGCGTCCACGGTCGGCAAGGTCGAGCTCGAGACCGTCGGCGACGACACGCCCGAGGAGCGGGTCGTCGAGCGGCTGATCACCAAGGCCGTCTACGCCACGTGGAACGCCCACGTCTCGATCGACGAGCTCGACGACGTGATCGCGGCCTTCGAGGACGGGCTGGTCATCGAGACCGGCGACCGTGTCGCCTCGCGCGAGTACGTGCGCTGGATGCGCGAGACGCCCGGGCTCGACGAGGCGGTGGCCCGGCTGCTCCGCTACGACTCCACGGCCGCCGACGACGGACCCGATGGCGACCCGAGCCCGGCCCTCGTGGCCTCGGCCGTCGAGTTCGTCCTCGAGGGCCTTCACCTCCAGCGCCGGATCAACAAGGACCGGGCCGCGACGGGCGTCGTCTACCGGCGGTGACCGCCTTCTTCACGCCCGATCGGCGCGACCTCCGCGAGCGCCTGCGTCGCGAAGGGTCCGCAGCCGACGGCCTGGCCGCGCGGGCCCGCTTCTCGCGCTGGGACGGCAGCCAGCACGTGCCGGACCTGGCCGCCGAGGAGATCCTCGACGCCCTCGCGGACGACGTCATGGCCGAGGGCGACGTCGGCGAGGCGCTCCGCCGCCTCATGGAGCGCGGCTGGCGCTCGGACGACACGACGCGACCCGACCTCCCCGGTCTGCAGGACCTGCTGGACCGGCTCCGCGAACGGCGGCGCGAGATCACCGAGCAGCACCGCCTCGGCGATGTCTTCGCCGACGTCCGGAGGGAGCTCGACGAGATCGTGTCGACGGAGCGGGCGGGCATCGAGCGGCGCCTCGACGAGGCGGCGCGCGACGGCTCGGACACCCCGCGCTCGGAGTCCGCCAAGAGCGGTGCTTCCCGGGAATCCGACGAGACCCGTGAGCCCGCTTCGGGCCTCCCCGACCCCGCTGAACAGGCGGCGCTCCGGCGGATGCTCCGCGAGACCGCCGGCCGGCGGCTGGAGCGGCTCGAGTCACTGCCGCGGGACGTCGGCGCCCGGATCCGCGGGCTCGAGGACTACGACTTCCTCGAGCCGGCGGCGCGCGAGCGGTTCGGCGAGCTCGTGGAGCGGCTTCGCTCGACGATGCTCGATCGCTACGTCCAGGGAATGTCGGACGCGCTCAAGTCGATGACGTCGGAGAGCCTGACCTCGACGCGGGAGATGGTCCGGGACCTCAACCAGTTGCTCCAGGAGCGGCTCGCCGGCGGCGACCCCGACGCCTCGGGGTTCCTGTCGAGGTGGGGGAGCTACTTCCCGGGCGCCGAGACCCTCGACGACGTGATCGAGCAGCTCGCCGACCGGATGGCGGCGATGCAGTCGCTCCTCCGGTCGATGACGCCGGACCAGCGGGCGGAGCTCCAGTCGATGATGGACGCGCTCCTCCGCGACGACCGGCTGCGCTGGGACCTCGCCCAGCTCGCGGCGACCCTCGACCAGCTCGTCCCCGGCGGCCTCGGCGAGCGAATCCGGTTCTCGGGCGACCAGCAGCTCGGGCTCGAGGGCGCGCTCGAGCAGCTCGATGCGCTCCAGCGTCTCGACGGCCTCGAGGAGTCGCTCGCGGGGGTGGAATCGATCGGCGACCTCGGCGACCTCGACCGGGACGCGGTCCGGGAGCTCCTGGGCGACGCTTCCGCCCGCGACCTCGACGCCCTCGACGACCTCGCCCGCCGACTCGAGGAGGCCGGCTACCTGACCCGGGACGGCGATCACCTCGAGCTGACCCCGCGGGGAACGCGTCGGATCGGCCAGAAGGTCCTCGACGACCTGTTCGCGAAGCTGCGCCGCGACGCGTTCGGTGGACACCGGGTGGACCGTGCGGGCCGGGGCGGCGAGCGCGAGGAGACCTCGAAGCCCTACGAGTTCGGCGATTCGTTCCAGCTCGACCTGCGGGCGACGCTCGCGAACGCGATGGCCCGCGAGGAAAACGCTCCGGGCCGCCGAACGGCCCCCGCCGTCTCGCTCGACCCGGCCGACTTCGCCGTCTACCGGACCGAGGAGCTGACGAGGACGTCGACCGTCCTCCTCGTCGACATGAGCCGATCGATGCTGCTGCGCGGCTGTTTCGTCGCCGCGAAGAAGGTCGCCATCGCCCTCAACACGCTCATCCGGACCCAGTTCCCGCGCGACGATCTCGCGGTCATCGGCTTCGCCTATTACGCCCGCGAGATCCATTCGGATTCGCTCGCGGAGCTGACCTGGCACGGCTACGAGTACGGCACGAACCTCCAGCACGGCCTCATGCTCGCCCGCCGGTTCCTCGCCCGGTCCCACGGCGGCAACAAGGAGATCGTCGTCATCACCGACGGCGAGCCGACGGCCCACTTCGAGGACGGCCAGGTCGAGTTCAGCTACCCGCCGACGAGACGGACGATCCAGGAGACGCTCCGCGAGGTGGTCCGCTGCACGAAGGAAGGGATCACGATCAACACGTTCATGCTCGAGCGGTCCCGGTCGCTTGCTGACTTCGTGGCGCTCGTGACCCGGCTCAACCGCGGCCGCGCCTTCTATGCCACGCCCGAACGCCTCGGTGAGTACGTTCTCGTCGACTTCGTCAACCGCCGGACGAAGCACGTCGCCTGAGGAGCGCCAGTCCACGCTCACCGGCCTGGTCGGCCACTCACCGGGTGAAGCAGTCAACCTGATTCAGCTCGCCCGACCGACGACTTGGCCGCCGCACGACCCGGGACGTTCTCGTCGGACCGGGATCGTCGTTCGTCCAGCCTGTCGTCTCGTCCTTTGGCCGTCGTTCCGTGCGGCGTCGCGTTTGATCGTTGCGTCCATCGGATGGAGATGAACCACGGGCTGCACGCCCTTCGCCTCGCGCATGTCGTGGTGCTTCGTGTGAATACCCGGCGACATCTCGGTGGTTGCCTGACGACAACCTCGTGACGTCGGCCCGTGTAGCCGACTAGACTCCGCGCCAACGGGCCTGCGTCAGCACTACCGGCCCGCGAGGAGGGTTGATGTCACCGATCGTCGCGATCCTGCTGTTCCTGCACGTCCTCGGCGCGATCGCCGTGTTCGGCACGACGTTCGCGCTGCCGCTGATCGGGTCGATGGGCGGCCGCGACCCGATGCATGCGAACTTCGCGACCAGGATCTCGCTCGCGATCGAGGAGAAGATCGTCCTCCCGGGCGCGATCGTCCAGCTCCTGACCGGGCTCGGCCTCATCGTGTTCGTCCCGTTCGACCTGATCCAGACGCACTGGCTGCTGCTGGCGCTGATCATCTACCTGGTGCTGCTCGCGTTCGCCTACTTCGTGCAGGCGAAGTCGGTCGCGCGCGTGGTCGAGCTGACGGCGGGCCCGCCTCCGGCCATGCCTCCTTCTGAGGGCGCCGCGGGCGGTCCGCCAGCCGGCCCGCCGCCGGCGGTGCGAGCCGCCGTCCAGCGCGTCCAGCGCGGCGGGATGGGCATGACGGTGGCGCTGATCGTCATCATCTTCCTCATGGTCATCAAGCCGACCTTCTGACCGCTCCATCCGGGCGCGCTCCGGTCGGCCGTCGGGCCTTCGGTGCCAGCGAACGGCCGAACGCCCGGATCGTCCGGAGCGACATGAGCGTGTTTCGCGTCAGGGCCGACCGGCACTGGGTGATCGCCAGGTCGCGGCTAGGATGGGCTGCGAGACGAAGGCGATCACCAGGTGGAGACGACGATGACGCAGGAACGGGATCAGGAGCGCGCGCCGGTGGTCGCGGGCTCGGTCGAGGAGCTGCTCCGTGCGCTCGAAGGCATCGTCCGCATCGACGGGGAGCGACTCGTCATCGAGGACGAGGCCGCGCTCCGCGGCCGGGGGATCCGGACGCTGGCCTGGACGGCGACGTTCGCCGGTGAGGAGGCGGATCAGACGACCGCCGCCCGCTGGATCGTCTGGGAGGCGGCACAGGCGCTCGGCGCCCGGAGCGCGTCGATCCAGGAGCTCTACCTGGCCCGCGGCCGTGGCGAGGTCCACGGCTTCACGGTGCCCGCGATCAATCTCAGGGCCCAGACGTTCGATATGGCCCGGACGATCTTCGAGACCGCGGCCGCCCACGAGGTCGGCGCCGTCATCCTCGAGCTCGCGCGGAGCGAGCAGACGTACACGTTCCAGCGGCCGATCGAGTACGCGACGAGCGTCCTCGCCGGCGCGATCGCGGCCGGCTGGCGCGGCCCCGTCTTCATCCAGGGCGACCACTACCAGTTCAACGCGAAGAAGTTCGCCGCCGACCCCGAGGCGATGACCGAGGAGATCCGGCGGGCGTGCCGGCTCGCGGTGGACGCAGGCTATCGCAACATCGACATCGACAGCTCGACGCTCGTCGACCTCTCGAAGCCGAACGTCGACGAGCAGCAGCGGACGAACTACACGCAGACGGCCGACATGACCGCGCTCATCCGCTCCCTGGAGGAGGACGGCGTCACGATCAGCGTCGGCGGCGAGATCGGCGAGGTCGGCAAGGAGAACTCGACGGTCGAGGAGCTGAAGGCCTACCTCGTCGGCTACCGGGCCGAGCTCGACCGGAGGGCCTCGGGCGCGCCCGGGATCAGCAAGGTCAGCGTCCAGACTGGCACGAGCCACGGCGGCGTCGTGCTGCCGGACGGGACCGTCGCCAGCGTCGCCGTCGACTTCTCGGTCCACGAGCGGCTCGGCGCGGTCGCCCGCGAGCACGGACTCGCCGGGACGGTCCAGCACGGTGCCTCGACCCTTCCGGACGAGGCGTTTCACAGGTTCCCGGCGGTCGAGACCGCCGAGATCCACCTCGCGACCGGGTTCCAGAACCTCCTCTTCGACCATCCGGCGTTCCCGGCCGACCTGCGCGAGCAGATCGACCATTGGTGCTTCGCGGAGGCGGCCGACGAACGGAAGACCGACCAGACCGACCGCCAGTTCGTCTACACGACGCGCAAGAAGACGATCGGGCCGTTCAAGCGCC
>DASTSC010000145.1:0-2184 GCA_035760905.1 Candidatus Limnocylindrales bacterium
GCCTTCAGCCTCTACGCCACGAAGAACATGACGACCGGCGAGGGCGGCCTCATCACGACCGACGACGATCGCCTCGCCGACTGGCTGCGGCGCTACCGGAACCAGGGCATGCGGGCGCGCTACCAGTTCGAGATGCTCGGCTACAACTACCGGCTGACGGACATCGCGGCGGCGATCGGCCTCGTCCAGCTCGAGAAGCTCGATCGGAACAACGACCGGCGCCGCGAGATCGCGGCGGCGTATGACGCCGCCTTCGGCGAGCTGCGGCTCGGGCTGCCCAGCGTCCCCCGCGGTCGCGAGCACGTCTACCACCAATACACGCTCCGGGTCGGGCCCGGCCGGGACGAGGTTCTTGCCGCGCTCCGGGCGAACGGCGTGGGCGCGGACGTCTACTACCCGCTGCCCGTCCATCGGCAGCCCTACCTGGCCGAGGTCGTGCGGCCCGCCGATCTGCCCGTCACCGACGCGGCGGCGGCCGAGACCCTCGCCCTGCCGATCCACGCCGGCCTCACCGACGACGAGCTGGCGACCGTCGTCGGGGCGGTGAGGGAGGCCGTCTCGTGACGCGGAGCCCGATCGCGGTCGGCCTCGCCGGGCTCGGCTCGATGGGCCGCAACCACCTCCGGGTCCTGACGGAGTTGCCCGCGTTCCGCGTCGCGGCGATCGCCGACCCCGTGGCCGACGCTCTCGCCGCGGCGGAGACCCCGGACGACACGGCCCGCTACCGGAAGCCGGTCGAGATGATCTGCGACGCGCCGATCGAGGCGGTCGTGGTGGCCGCGCCGACGACGTACCATCGCGAGCTCGCCCTGGCGGCCATCGACCGCGGGATCCCGGTCCTCGTCGAGAAGCCGCTCGCGGCGACGCCGGACGAGGCCGCCGAGATCATCGATGCCGCGGCGGCCCGCCACGTCCCTGTCCAGGTCGGCCACATCGAGCGCTTCAATCCCGGCCTCCGGGCGCTCGTCGGACGGCTCGACGCCGGCTCGCTCTCGGAGGTGTACAGCGTGTCCGCGCGCCGGACCGGCCCGTTCCCGGCGAGGATCCGCGACGTCGGCGTCACGATCGACCTCGCCACCCACGACCTCGACGTGATCTCGTGGGTCGCGGCGGAGCGGCCCGAACGGGCCTACGCGGAGGTCGCCCGGCACATCCACACGAGCCACGAGGACCTCGTGGTCGCGCTCCTCCACTTCCCGTCGGGAGCGACCGGCATGCTCGACGTCAACTGGCTCACGCCGGTCAAGCGCCGCCAGCTCGTGGTCGTGGGTCGCGAGGGGATGTTCGAGCTCGACTACCTCACCCAGCGACTGACCTTCACCCGCCTCCCCGCCGACTCGCCGCCGGACCTGATCGCCGGCTACGCGCCGACGTTCGAGGGCGAGACCGAGGAGATCCCGGTCGAGCACGCCGAGCCCCTTCGCTCCGAGCTGATCGCGTTCGGGCGGACGGTGCGCGAGCGGATCGAGCCCGAGGTACGGGCCGAGGACGGCCTCTGGGCGCTGGCCCTCGCGACGGCGCTTCTCCGGTCCGCTGAACTGCACGAGCCGGTCGAGCTCGCCGCGATCCACCCCGCGCTCGCCCGATGACGATCGTCAGGACCCCGAGCCGTTCGGCGTCGCTCCTCGGCGGAGGCATGCGGGCCGAACCCAATCCGTGCAGGCACGGCCCGAGCCGATCCGTCGAGCCGTGGACCGGCGAGCCGGGGACGGCCGGCCGGGTCGCGGTCATCGGCGCCGGGAAGATGGGCCTGCCCCTCGCCGCGCAGTACGCGAGCCACGGCTGGCGTGTGACGGCCGTCGACGTCCGGCGCGACGTCGTGGACCTGATCAACGCCGGGACCTCGCCGCTCTCCTCCGACGAGGAGCCGGGCGTCCCGGAGCTCGTGGCGGAGGGGTCACGGACCGGCCGACTGTCGGCGACGGCCGATGCCGCCGCGGCCGTTCGGGGGGCCGACGTCGTCGTCCTCATCGTGCCGGTGATGCTCACCGCGGACCACGAGCCCGATTTCACGATCATGGACGCGGCCGTCGATTCGATCCTGCCCGGGCTCCACCCCGGCATCACCGTGATCTTCGAGACGACGCTGCCGGTCGGCGAGACGCGGCGTCGCTTCGTGCCCCGCCTCGAGGCCGCCTCGGGCCTCCGCCTCGACGACGACCTCTTCGTCGCGTTCAGCCCGGA
>DASTSC010000146.1:0-7114 GCA_035760905.1 Candidatus Limnocylindrales bacterium
CGTGCCGACGACGTGGAACGAGGAGTCGACGTTCGGGCCGGCGTCGAGGACGAACAGGCGGATCCGCTTCCCGGTCGGGACCTGGATCGGCTCGTCCTTGTACTGGTTGGCGACGCCGTTGAAGACCACGAAGTCCGGTGACGGGGCGGCGGCCGAGGCCTTCACGTAGTCGGCCGGCTGGCCCTGCGCGCCGAGGTACCACTCGCTCTGGACGAACGCGTACTCCGCGTCGACCTTCGGGAGGCCGTCCTTCGGCTCGACGATGACCATCCCGAACATCCCGTTCGCGATGTGGAGCAGCGTCGGAGCCGTGCCGCAGTGGTACATCCAGACGCCGGCGTACTCGGGCGTGAACGTGTAGGTGAACGTCGCGCCGGGCGCGATCTCGACCATCTGGTCGTTCATCGCGGTCTGGCTCGCGTGGAAGTCGATCGAGTGCGGCATCGTGTCGGTGTTCGTCAGGTGGACCCGGACCGTGTCACCGACGTGGACGCGGATCGCCGGGCCCGGGACCGTCCCGCCGAACGTCCAGGCGTGGACCACGAAGCCCTTCGCGACCGTGATGTCCTTCGCGATGATCGGGAACTCGATGTCGTGGACGGTGCCCGAGAGGGCCTTCGGGGCCCGCGGGTCGTAGCGGACGGGCGCGGGAGCGTTCGGGTCTGCCACCGGCGCCGCGGCCGTCGTCGAGCCACCCGTCGAGCCGCCGGTCGCGCCCGTCGGCGCGCCGCCCGAGCCGTTCATGTTCATGTCCATCCCGGACCCCGAGCTGTCGCCCGTCGATCCGGCGGCGGTCGTCGCGACCGCCACGGCGCCGGCCATCGTCGAGGCCGTGCCGGGGATCGTGCACTTGAACGACAGCCCGTTCGCGGGAACGTCGACCGTGCCGGTCGCCGTTCCGCCGGCGTCGGCCGTCAGCGTCGTGCCGTCGGAGAAGGTCAGGTCGTGAGTCGAGGACGCGGCGTTCCTGAACGCGACGGCGTACGTCCCGGCGGCCGGGACGGTGAGCGACGAGGGCGTGAACCCGGTGTCGCCGGCCTCGATCGCGAGGACGTCGCCGGAGGATTGGCCGGCGTCGGCCGTCCCACCGGTGGGGGCCGTGGCCGCCGGACCGGGCGCCGTGTCGAATGACCAGCTCGACGCGGAGGCGTTTGCGGCGCACCCGCCGAGCGTGAGCGCCGCGACGAGCGCGAGGACAGGTTGGACGTGCTGCCGGAACATTGTGACCCCTTCCAATCAAGCACTGATTAGAGTGGTCATAGTTTCCGCCGATGGGCGAGGACGTCCATAGGGCCATTCGGCCCGATTCTGGATGGGTCAGCGGGCCCGCGGACGACCCCGTGGCGAAGGTCCGGAAGCGATCGGAGACGCGATCGGCAGCGGTCCCACGTCGGTCAGCATCGCCCGGTCGAGCTCGTCGAGCAGCGCGTCCTGGGCCGACGAGAAGACACGATGGATCGCGCAGTAGCCGTCGCGGCCGCACGGCGCATTGCGGAGCACGCACGTGCGACGCCTGCCGTCGCCCTCGATCGCCTCGATGACATCGAGGACGCTGATCGTGCCCGGGTCGCGCGCCGGGCGGTAGCCGCCGGTCCGTCCCGGTGTCGCGGCCACCAGCCCCGCGGCGACGAGGTCGCGCATGACGTGCGGCAGGAACCCGGGCGGGATCGCCATCCGGGCCGCGATCGTCGCCGCGCTGAGGCGTTCCTGATCCGCGGCCAGGGCGAGCATCGCCCGGACGGCGTAGTCGGCGCGCCTGGTCAGCTCGAGTCGCATCACGGGAGATCCTGCCACGCCGCCGGCCGAAGGTCGGGTACCAGCCGCGGGCGGACCTTCTTCCGACTCGGAGCGGGCCGCCCTTCGGGCTAGCGTTCGGGCGATGGCCATCACCGGCGCGCGGCGACGCGGCCGGGCGATTCCCGCGACCGCGCTGCCGGTCGAGCCGGAGCCGCCCGCGCTTCCCGCCGAGCCGCTCCCGATCGGGCTGCCGGACGTCAACGTCACGAGCTGCCCGGTCTGCGCGCGTCCGATCGCCCTCGGGACGGCCCGTTGCCCGGGCTGCCGGACGCGGCTTCTCCTCGGGGTACCGGCCCGTCGCGCCGGCGCGTTTGTCGGCGTCGGACTCGCGCTCGGGCTCGCGATCGGCGCGGTCGCGACCGCGGGCGCGATCGGCGTCGGCAGCTCGCTCCCCGGCGGAGCCACGGCCCGCGGCGCCTCGCCGGTGCCGTCGCTGCCGGTCGTCGGCGCGGTGCCGACCGCGTCGTTGGGCAGCCTCGGAACGCCGCGCCCGTCGACGGGCGTTCCGCCCCAGGCCGGCGCGGCCCTCGGCCAGGCGATCGTCGTGAACCGGCGCCTCGCGGCCCGCGCCACGGAGCTTCAGTCGGAGCTCGACGCGAAACCGACGGACACGTTCGCGATCGCCACCTCGCTCCGGGCGCTGGCCGCCGACGCCGTCGTCGGCGCGGGCGCCGTCCGAACGATCGGGACGTGGCCCGACGCACAGGCGATGGGTGGCCGCCTCGGCGACTACTACGCGCTCGTGTCGAGCACGGCGACGTCGACGCTCGCGGCGTCCCTCACCGACCCGGCGGCCTACCGCGATGGGGCCAACGCCATGCTCCGCGTGCTGGCCGACCTCGGACCGATCGCCCGCGACGCCGAGGCCATCGCCTCCGGCGCACACATCGTGGTGCCGTCGCCCGCCACTCCGTCCTGAGGCGCCCTCGGCTCGGACCCGCCATCGCGTCAGCCCGCGGGCGCGTACCCCGTCAGCTCCACGTACGCCTCGCCCGCGTCCTCGCGCGCCGCGATGTCGCCGCGCCGCAGCAGCGTGACCCGCTGTGAGCCCTCCCAGTACGTGACGCCCGTCGTCGGTCGCGTGTCGAGCTCCTGGGCCGCGACCGTCGGCGTGAGCACGATCGTCGCGCCCTCGCCGGGAAGCGAGATCCGCCAGCCGGCCGGGTAGGTGGCGCCCGTCCGCGGACTCGTCCAGCGGCCGCTCGGCTCGACCGTGAAGTCGTCCGCCGCGAGATGCTCGACGCGACCGTTCGGTCGGACGAGCGTCCCGTACACGAGCGGGTACGTCCCGTCCGCGGCGCGGACGAGCGAGAGCGTGACGTCCGTGCCGTCGCCGAGGTTGACCGCGAACCAGTCCCAGCCGCCGCCGCCGACCGAGATGAAGTCGCCCCACTGGTGGTCGAACCAGGAGATCCCGGAGACCGCCATCCGCTCCCCGCCGAGGGTCAGCGTGCCGGTCGTGGGCTGGCGCGTCCGCGAATAGTAGTAGCTGCCCCCCGCGGGACCGAAGTCGATCCAGCCGCCGGTGCCGTGGAGGACCGGCGGCGAATCGCGGGTGGCCAGGGACAGGCCGAAGGCGCTCGGCCCGATGCCGGGCGGCCCGGCGCCGGCGGCGTTGCCGTTCGGCTCGCCACCGACCGCGACCTCGTCGGGGTTCGCAGTCGCGTCGAGGGCCATCCCGGCGCCCGTCCGGCGCATCGTCCACGCTGTCCGAGAGGCCGTCGTCCCGGAAGCCGTCGGGTCGCCGACGATCGCGAGATCGAGGCCGTCCGCCGCCGCGGCGCGGTCGACCTGCGGGCCCACCTCGCTCCGCTGGGCGTAGAGGAACCGGTCGCCGCGCTCGTCGGTGAGGGCGAGGTGCGATGCCCAGGTGACCGGGAACGCGCCCCGTTCGGCCCGGAAGATCACGTCCTCGAACCCGAACCGGCGGCCGTCGGGGGTCGAGAGGTGGCCGGTCACGTACCACCATTCGGTGAGCCGGTCGTGGACGCCGTCGTCGCGCGGGAACGCGATCGGCTGGGGGTCGGGCGGATGCGAGGGCGGCGGGGTCGGCGACGCGGGCGACGGCCGCACGACCGGCGGGTTGGCGAGGACCGGGGCGCCGGAACAGCCGGCGGCCGCGATCACCCCCGTGAGCGCGAGGAGGCGGAACAGGCGGGGCATTCGGCCGATTCCTGGGGATTCCTTCGATCTCATCGGTAGGCCGCCTCGACGTCGGCCTCCGAGCCGGGCAGGCGCGAGGAGAGGAAGCGCTCGACCGGGCCGGGCAGCCACCAGTTCCAGTGGCCGAGGAGCCGCATCGTGGCCGGCACGAGGAGCGCCCGGACCACGGTCGCGTCGAGCGCGACCGCGATCGCCATCCCCAGGCCGAGGGCCTTGATGAGGACGATGTCGGCGAACGCGAACGAGCCCGCCACGAGGACGACGATGAGCGCCGCCGAGGTCACGATCCGGCCGCTTCGCTCGAGGCCCGTGGCGACCGCCTCGCGGTTGTCGCCGGTCCGGTCCCAGGCCTCCTTCATCCGGCTGAGCAGGAAGACCTCGTAGTCCATCGACAGCCCGAACAGGACGCAGAAGAGGATCACCGGCTGGCTCGTCTCGACGAAGCCGAGCGGGGCGAAGCCGAGGACCGCCGACAGGTTGCCCTCCTGGAAGATCCAGACGAGCGCCCCGAACGCGGCCAGGATCGACAGCGTGTTCATCACCAGGGCCTTGGCCGGCAGGACCGCCGAGCGGAGCAGGAGGAGCAGGACGAGATACGTGGTCGCCAGGATGAAGAGCGCCGTCCGGGGGAAGTCGGCGCCGATCCGCGACACGACGTCGGTGACGTCGGCGGCGCCGCCCCCGACGAGAACGGTCGCGCCGGCCGGCGGGGCGAGGCCGGCGGCACCCGAGCGCAGGTCCCGGACGAGCGCGCGCGCCTCGTCACGGTTCGGGCCGTACGGCGTGAAGAGCGTGAAGGCGGTGAGGTCCCCCCTCGTCGTCGCGCCCGCGGTCAGCTGGACGAAGCGGTCGGGTGGGCCGCCCGGCGCGGCATAGAGCAGCTGGTACTGCTGGAGCGTCAGCCGGGGGTCGACGTCGACGAGGCTCTCCACCCGGGAGACCCGCGGGTCCGCGGCGAGCCGGCGCGAGTAGTCGTAGAGGGCCGCGACGTTCGCCGGGCTCGTCGCCGGGCCATTCGTCCGGATCGCGACCTGGAGCGGCGCGAACTCGCCCTCGCCGAAGGTGGACGCGAGCAGCTCGTAGGAGGCGCGCGACGGGACGCTCGTCGGGAGGATCGTCGCGTCGGGGGCGTTGAAGCGGACCCGCAGGAACGGCGAGCCGAGCACGACGAGGACCGCGAGCGTGGGGACGAGGACCGCCACTGGATGGGCCATGACGGCCCGCGCGAGACGCGCCCACGGTCCGTCGCCCGCGCGCCGGCCGTCGATCCGGCGGACCGCCAGCGCGTCGATTCGCATGCCGACGATCGCGAGGACCGCGGGCAGCAGCGTCAGCGCCGACGCGACCGCGACGCCCACGACGATCGCGCCGGCGATGCCGACCGAGCGCAGGATCATGAACTCGAACAGGACGAGCCCGAGCAGCCCGAGGAGCACGGTCAGGCCGCTGAAGAAGATCGCCCGCCCGGCCGTCGCGACGGTGACCGCGACCGCCCGCTCGACCGCGGCCGCACGGGACCCGTGGTCGGGAGCGTGGGGTCCGCTGGCCGTCGCGCTCCCGGCGAGCTCCTCCCGGAAGCGGCTCGTCAGCAGGAGCGAATAGTCGACGCCGAGGCCGAGCCCGAGAAGCGTCGCGAGGTTGAGCACGAAGATGCTCATCGGGGTGAGGGACGCGACCGCCCAGATGAGCGCGAGCGCGACCACGACCGCGGAGCCGCCGACGACCAGCGGCACGCCCGCCGACACCACCGAGCCGAACACGAGCAGGAGCGCCAACGCCGCCAGCGGCAGGCTGATCAGCTCGCTCCGCCGGAGATCCGACTCCGACACCGACTGGACGTCGCCGTAGAAGGTGGGACCGCCGGCGAGCGCGACGTCGATGCCCGGCGGGTGGCGGAGCGCGGCCTCGAGGCCGGGCAGCGCCTCGGGCGAATCGTCGGGCGAGAGGTCGAGGAGGGCGACGTCGTACGCCACGTGGCCGTCGGCCGAGACCTGGCTCGGGGCGAGCAGGTGCGACCGGATGCCGACGACGTGGGGCGCCGTCGCCAGCTCGGCCGTCGCAGCTGCGGCCCTGGTCTCGAAGGCCGGGCTCCCGGCTCGGTCGGTCTCGCTCCGGAGGATGACGACGACCGCCGACGGCGGGATGCCGAGCTCGTTCTCGAGGACCGCGCTCGCGCGGGCGGATTCGAGGTCGCCCAGGCTGAAGCCGCCGGCCCGGAGCGCGCCGGCGACTCGCGGCGCAAACGGCGCGGCCACGAGCAGGACGAGGATCCACGCGCCGACGACCCACCAGCGGCGGCGGCAGGCGAACCGGCCGAGGCGCTCGAAGAGGGACCGGGGCGTGTCGGATGACGGCGCGGATGGTGACGGATCAGCGATGGCTCGATCGTATGTCGGAACGCGCGGGCGCCCGGCCGCGCGCCCCAGCCTCCCTGTTCTCCTCACGGGCCGGTCCGGCGCGTCCGGCGACAGGCGAACCCCGCATCCTGCTCGCTGTCCGCAGCTCGCCGCGGTTCGATTCGCCGCCCGTGTCGCGGCCGATTCCACTGGGAGTGCACGAATCGCCGGTTCGGGGCCGGCGCGGCAACGCCGCGACGTGCTTGGGGGTGATCAGGCTTGGGGGCGCCGGCGGCGTCGGCCGGTGGCTACTCGCCGATCACGGCCCAGAGGAAGCCCATCATGATGAAGAAGCCGGTGAAGAGCGCGATCAGGCCGAGCGCGCCATAGGGCGAGTTCGCGCCCTCGTGCGGGACGAACTGGAGGCCGATCCCGAAGACGAGCGCCCAGCCGACGAACAGGAGCGCGAAGAGGATCCGCGCATTCGAGCTCGTGATCGCGCGCACCAGCCCCGACGTCCGGCTCTCCGCGGTCATCGTCGAGCGCAGGACGATGAACACGATCGCGAACGCGAGGGCGAACGCGATCCCGAACTCGATCGGGCGCTGGAAGATGATCGTGAACAGCTGCACGGTCAGGCCTCAGGCGGGGACTGGCGGGGCCTTCGCATCGTAGCAGGCGAGGCGGTTCGATCAGGGACGGGGACCGTCACCCCGCCGCTCGTCGAGCTCGCGGACGAGGCGTTTCGGGGCGGTCGCCCGGAAGCTCTCCTCGAGCCAGGCCTCGACGAGGTCGGGCTTCGGCTCCGCGCCGACCCG
>DASTSC010000147.1:0-1259 GCA_035760905.1 Candidatus Limnocylindrales bacterium
CGCGACCCCAGCTCCGGTGGCGCCGAGCTCCGGCGGCTCGACGGCGCCGTCCGCGTCGATCGCGGCCGGTGACCCTGCTCATGCCCACCTCGCGCTCGAGCAGGTCGTCGGCGGCCTGTCCTCGCCGCTCTCGATCGCGGCCCCCGACGACGGGAGCGGCGGGATCTTCGTCGTCGAGCAGGCCGGCCGGATCCGGATCGTCCGCGACGGGACGCTCATCGACCGGCCGTTCCTCGACATCCGCGACCGAATCAGCTCGGGTGGCGAGCGGGGCCTCCTCGGCCTCGCCTTCGCGCCCGGCTACGGCAGCGGCTCCGAGAACCGCTTCTACGTCAACTACACGGACACGTCGGGCAACACCGTCATCGCGGAGTACCGCGCCTCCGCCGATGACCCTGACGTCGCCGACGCATCGTCGGAGCGCGTCCTCCTCCACGTCGACCAGCCGTTCCCGAACCACAACGGCGGCGATCTCGTCTTCGGCCCCGACGGGATGCTCTACGCGGCCCTCGGCGACGGCGGCTCCGGCGGGGACCCGATGGGCAATGGCCAGCGGCTCGACACGCTCCTCGGCAAGCTCCTCCGGATCGACCCGCTCGGTACGGGCGGGGGCGGCGGTGATGGCGGGCTCGCGCCCGCCGACAACCCCTTCGCCGAAGGGTCGAACGCCAAGCCCGAGATCTGGGCCTACGGCCTGCGAAACCCGTGGCGGTTCAGCTTCGACCGGGCGACCGGCGACCTCTGGATCGGCGACGTCGGCCAGGGCGCCTGGGAGGAGGTGGACCTCGCGCGTCGTGCCGACGGCGGCGGTCGCGGCCTCGACTTCGGCTGGAACCGGATGGAGGGTATGCACTGCTACCCGTCGGGCGATTCGTGCGACCGGACCGGGCTCACGCTGCCCGTCGCCGAGTATGGCCACGACCAGGGTTGCGCGATCGTCGGCGGCTACGTGGATCGCGGGCCGGACGCGGGCACCCTCGCCGGCGTCTACCTCTTCTCGGACACCTGCTCGGGCCGGATCTGGGGGATCGCCTCGGGCGTCGACGGGCCGCAGGAGCCGTTCGTCCTCGACGACGGGGGCGGCGCGATCAGCGCCTTCGGCGAGGATCCCGCCGGCAACCTCTACGTCACCGACCTCGCCGGCGGCGCGCTCCTCCGAATCCGGGGCTGATCGTTGACGAAGGACGGTGAAGCGGCCGTCGTCGATCGGTCGGACGAACCGTCGCCGTGCTACCAAGCTTCGCGCCGCGACGTCGTGC
>DASTSC010000148.1:0-11758 GCA_035760905.1 Candidatus Limnocylindrales bacterium
CGGGCGCGCGATCGGCTCCGCTCGGCTAGAGTCCCGGGGCCCGGTCGAGCCGCCGTCACGAGGTCTGTCATGCGTCAGCGCCATCTCGGTCTCCTGGCCGCGCTCGTCGCGGCGACGCTCGTCGCGCCGGCGGCCGTGGAGGCGAGGTCGAGCGTCCCGTCCTTCGACCACATCTACGTGATCGTGCTCGAGAACCACTCGTACGCGTCGATCGTCGGGAACCCGAAGGCGCCCTACCTCAACAAGCTCATCGAGCGCAACGGCCTCGCCAAGCGCTATTACGGCGTGGCCCACCCCTCCCAGCCGAACTACCTCGCCCTGTTCGCCGGCAGCACGTTCGGGATCCGGGACGACGGGGTCCACAACCTGTCGCGAACGAACCTCGTGAACCAGCTCGCCGGCCACGGCCGCTCGTGGCACGTCTACGCCCAGGGGCTGCCGTCGGAGTGCGCGACCGTCGCCAGGTCGTGGTCGGGGGTCGACCTCGTTGGTGCGGCGGGCTACTACGTCCGCAAGCACGAGCCGGCAATCAGCTTCACGAACATCTCGAGCCGCCCCGCCCGCTGCGCGAAGATCACCCGGCTCGAGACGTTCGACCCGGCTGCCGCCGACTTCGAGCTCGTCGTTCCCAACCAGACGAACGACATGCACGACGGGACCGTCGCCCAGGGCGACGCGTTCCTCGAGGCGTTCGTCCCCCGGATCACCGATAGCGCCGCGTTCGCGAACAGCCTCCTCGTGATCACGTTCGACGAGGGCTCGACCGACGCGTACGGCGGCGGCCGGGTCGCCACCGTCGTCATCTCGCCCCACACGAAGGCGGGCACCCGCTCGAAGGTCCACCACGACCACTACGCGCTCCTGCGGACGATCGAGCGGGCGTGGCACCTGGGCTGCATGCGCAACTCGTGCGGCGCAGGCGACATTCGAGAGTTCTTCAACCGCTGATTCCCGTCCGGGTCGGACGCAACGCCCCCCGGCGCGGGCCCCGGTAGGCTCCGACCGTGCATCCCGAGAGGTCGCCGGTCGCGGCGCGCAGGCGCGTCCCGGGTATGCGTCCCGGACGCGGCCCACGGGCTCGGGCGGCCGTCATGGCGGTGGTCGTCGGCCTCCTCGTCGCGGCCTGCGGTTCGGCCCCCGTCGCGACACCGGCTCCGACCGCGACCGCTGCCGCCCCGGTCCCTCCGCTCGACCACATCTACGTGATCGTCATGGAGAACAAGGAGGAGGGGCACGTGATCGGCAATCCCGACGCGGCGTTCCTCAACGACCTCGGCGCGCGCGGCGGGCTCGCGACCGAGTATCACGGCGTCTCCCACCCGTCCCAGCCCAACTACCTCGCGCTGTTCGCGGGTAGCACCTTCGGGGTCGCGGACGACGGGATCCACGACCTCGACGCGCCCACCATCGCCGACCAGCTCGAGGCGGCGGGCCGGACCTGGCATGTCTACGCCCAGGACCTGCCGTCGCCCTGCTTCACCGGCGCGGAATCGAACGGCGGCGTCGATCTCGTCGGCGCCCCCGGCGCGTACGTCCGAAAGCACAACCCGGCGATCAGCTTCGTCGGCATCTCCCGCAATCCCACGCGCTGCGCCAACATCACCGACCTCGCCTCGTTCGACGCGGGAGCCGCCGACCTCGAGCTGATCGTGCCGAACCTCACCAACGACATGCACAACGGCACCATCACCCAGGGGGACGGCTTCCTCCGCGATCTCGTCCCGCGGATCACCGGCGATCCGGCCTTCGCCCGGAGCCTCCTCGTCGTGACCTTCGACGAGGGCTCGACGACGAGCGGCGGCGGCGGGGAAGTGGCCACGGTGCTCGTCTCGCCGCTGATCGCGCCGGGAACGACATCAGCCGTCGAACACGATCACTACTCGCTGCTGCGGACGATCGAGGAGTCGTGGGGGCTCGGCTGCCTGGCCCAGAGCTGCGCCGCGAACTCTCTGGGCGAGTTCTTCAGTCGCTGACGGCCGGCGCCGGCGACGGCCGCGACGCGAGCCCGTCGGCGACCTGCGCGTTCGGGAGCGCGCCGAGGATCGCCGGCGACGCGATCACCTTGAACCGCCGGCTGCCGCCACCGAGGACGATCCGATCCCGCCGCACGACGGCGGCGTCGACCCAGATCGGCAGGTCCGGCGGGAGGCCGAAGGGCGTGACCCCCCCGATCTCCATCCCGGTAAGGTCCCGTGTCTCGTCGGCCGAGGCGAACGAGGCCTTGCGCGTCCCGAGCCGATCGCGCACGGCGTGGTTGACGTCGAGCCGGTCGGGCGCGAGCACGACGCACGCCGCGTAGACGCGCGGGCTGGCCTTGCCCACGACCACGATCGTGTTCGCGGAGTCGTCGAGATCGAACCCGTAGGCCGCGGTGAACGCCGCTGTGTCGGCCAGCGCGGGGTCGCACGGGAAGAGCTCGTACGCGACGCCCAGCGGCGCGAGGAGGGCGTCGAGCCGGTCACGTTCGGGGTCGGGGGCCACGGCCCCACGGTAGCAGCGCCCGCCCGGCGAGACAGATCGGCGGCTGGCCGGGGCCGAGATCAGTTGCGGACGAGGAACAACACCTTGCCCGATCGTCGAACCGAGCGGTGCGTCGCGACGTCGCGGGTCCGCCAGACGAGCGTGTGCCAGCCGTTCGCGAGGCGGGTCGTGTCGATCGTCACGGACGAGCGGTGGGAACGGACGTTGAGGTCGAACGCGACCTGGCTGATCCGCTTCCCGTCGAGACGCGCCCAGCCGTCGGCGAGGCGGAAGTCGTCACCAAAGGTCGCCGAGAACGTCACCGTGCCGGAGACCCTCGAGTCCCGCCCGGTTACCGACGAGACCGTCGGTCGGGTCAGGTCCCGCCCGCCCGGGCCGCCCAGGCTGAAGAGACAGCTGTAGTAGCGGACGCCGCCGTCGGTCTCCCACGCGCCGCAGCCGACCCGGTTGTAGCCGCCGAGGATGAGCGGACGGTGGCCGCTGGAGCGCATCCAGGCCGACATCGCCGCGGCGACGCTCGCGGTGGTCGTCGTCTTCCGGGTCGCGCTGCAGCGCGTCCCCGAGAGCGAGCAGCCGTAGTGGTAGGAAACCCGGCTCAGTCCGTACGTGTTCCAGGCGATGATCTCGCCGCGGTAGGTGTTGTAGCCCCAGTCATACATCGCGTCGATGACGGTGTAGCGGTAGGTGCCGTCCGAGCGGACGCCGCAGAGGCGGAGGCCGTGGTCGAAGACCCCCGAGACCGCGAGGTCGTGCGCCCGGCCGTAGGCCACCTTCGCCTCGTCGTTCGGGCAGGCCACCGCGCCGTTGCGCGATTTCGTCGCGAGGACCCGATCCGTCTTCAGCCGCCGCAGCCCGTGGACGTGGCGCTCGCCGTTGATGAGGCGGACGAGCTCCTCGGCCGAGAAGTCGCTCCGGAAGGTCGTGTAGTCGCCGGCGGTCGCGGACGGGGTCGTCGACGGCAGGAGGAGGGCGACGACGGCGAGGAGGAGGGGCGCGAGACGAAGCGGGGACATCCGATGACGGCTCTCTGCTGGGATGGGACGGCGTCTGCCAGCGTCGCGGCGCGTCCGCGCCGCCGCCATCACCCGAGCCTCCCGGACGCGCCCCGTACCTCCGGACCGGGCGAGGGGCGAGAATCGGGCCAGCCACCGCACGAGCAGGAGCCCGCCGATGCCGCTTTCGCCCGCGTTTGTCTGGGGAGCCGCGACGGCCGCCTACCAGATCGAGGGGGCCGTCGACGAGGACGGACGGGGTGAATCGATCTGGGATCGGTTCGTCCGTCGGCCCGGGGCGATCGAGGGCGGCGCGACCGGCGCCGTCGCCGACGACCACTACCACCGCTGGCGAACGGATCTCGACCTGGTCTCGGAGCTCGGACTCACCGCCTACCGCTTCTCGATCGCCTGGCCGCGGATCCTTCCCGAGGGCAGGGGAGCGGTGAATCGTCGCGGCCTCGACTTCTACAGCCGTCTCGTCGACGGGCTGCTCGAGCGCGACGTCCGGCCGTTCGTCACGCTCTACCACTGGGACCTGCCCCAGGCGCTCGAGGACGCCGACGGCGGCTGGCGGGCTCGGTCGACCGCGGACCGCTTCGCCGACTACGCCGCGATCGTCTTCGACGCGCTCGGCGACCGGGTCGCCGACTGGATCACCCTCAACGAGCCGTACGTGTCGGCCTTCGTCGGCCATCACCAGGGGACGCATCCACCGGGACTCCACGATCTCGCCGCGGCAGTCGCGGCCGCGCATCACCTGCTCCTCGGCCACGGTCGGGCCGTGGACGCGTTCCGCGCCTCCGGCCGACCCGGTCGGATCGGGATCACCCTCGACCTCCAGGTCTCCGCGCCCGCCACCGACGAGGACGGCGACGTCGAGGCGGCGGTCCTCTCGGACGGGGCGACCAACCGCTGGTTCCTCGATCCGCTGTTCCGGAGCGCCTATCCCGCCGACATCGTGAGCCTGTTCGAGGCGAACGGGGCTCGCGTCGCCGGCGTCATCGGGCCGGGCGACCTCGACACCATCGGCACGAGCCTCGACTTCCTCGGGCTCAACTACTACTTCCGGCGCCGGATCCGGGCGGCCGCGGAGGGCTTCGGCTGGCGCGAGCTGCCCGCGAACGGCGGCGCGCAGCCGAACGAGATGGGCTGGAACGTCGATCCGTCCGGCCTCACCGAACAGCTCCGGCGGATCCGCCGCGAGTACACCGAGCTGCCGATCCACGTCACCGAGAACGGGATCGCCCTGCGCGACGAGCCCGGGCCGGACGGGCGCGTCGTGGACGACGCCCGGATCGCGTACCTCGAGGCCCATGTCGCCGCGATCGAGGAGGCGATCGAGGCCGGTGTCGACGTCCGCGGCTACTTCGTCTGGTCGCTCCTCGACAACTTCGAATGGGCTCACGGCTACCGCCCGCGGTTCGGCCTCGTCCACGTCGACTACGCGACGCAGCGGCGAACGCCGAAGGCGAGCGCGGCCTGGTACGCCGATCTCGTCCGGGCGAACGGGCTCCGGGGTTAGCCGGCCGCGGTCGCGGTCGCGTCCGGCCTCTCGTCGAGCGCGGTGTCGAGGCCGAGCTCCTCCCGGATCCGGAGGGCACGCATCACCGAAGCCCGCGTGAGCAGCCCGACGTAGCGTCCGCCCTCGAGGACCGGCAGCTGCTCCCAGTCGCCCCGGCCGAGGGTGTCGATCGCGTCCTGCAGCGGCGTCTGCGGCGCCGCGGTCGCGAGCGCCGCGGCCGGCGTCATGATCTCGGCCGCGCTCACCGCCGCGCGTCGCTCCGGCGGCACCCGCGCCGCGTCCCCGAGCGTCACCAGGCCCGCGATCGTGTCGCCGTCGAGGATCGGGACCGCCCGCCGGGCGCCCGGGAGCAGGAAGCCGTCGATCAACCGAGCCACGCTCGTGTCCGGCGTCGCTCCGGTCGGTTCCGGGCGAAGGACGTCACCCACCCGGAGGCGGCGGAGTCGCGCCTCGAGGACGGTCTGCTGGAGGCTCACCACGGCCGCGTTCTGGAGGAACCAGCCGATCGCGATCATCCAGATGCCGCCGAGCAGGTTGCCGCCGAGGACCTGCCAGAAGCCCCACAGCATCAGTCCCCAGGCGACGAGCTGCCCGACGGTCGAGGCGATCTGGGTCGCCCGGCGAAGGTCGTGGGTCACGCTCCAGACGATCGAGCGCAGGACGCGCCCGCCGTCGAGGGGGAACCCCGGCACGAGGTTGAACGCGCCGAGCGCGGCGTTGATGAAGGCGAGGTAGCCGGCCGTCGCGGCGATCGCGGGCGTGCCCGAGAACACGACGGCGACGAGATACGCGGCGATCGCGACCGCGAAGCTCGTGAGCGGGCCGACGATCGCGACCGCGAACTCGGTTCCCGGCCGCTTCGCCTCGCCCGAGAGGTTCGAGACCCCGCCGAAGATGAACAGCGTGATCGACTCGACGTCGAGGCCGCGGGAACGGGCCAGGATCGAGTGGGCGAGCTCGTGGGCGAGCACGCTCGCGAAGAAGAGGATCGCCGCGAGCGCGCCGAGCAGCCAGTCGACGGTCGCATCCGCGCCGGGGATCGCCGTCGGAAAGTAGCCGGTGGCGAGCGACCAGGTCACGAGCCCGGCGATGACGAGCCAGCTGGCGTGGACGTTGACCTCGACGCCGGCGATCGTCGCGATCCGCACGGAGCTGCCGAGCTGTCCGGCTCGCTGTCCGCTCCGAGCCTCGACGGGGACCTGTTCGCGCCGCGGCGCCGCGTCCTGGGCTGTGCTCATCTGCGCATTGTCGTCTAGCGGCGCGACAGGCGGCGGCCGGCGAGGAGGACGGCACCGAAGGCGACGACGCTGCCTGCGCCCGGCAACAGGGCCGCCGCCGTCGCCGCGGCCCCGGACGCCGTCCGGGCCCCGGTCGCGACGAGCGCGGCCCCGAGCACGAGGAGGACGACCGAGACGAGAAGGCCGACGGCGCCGACGATGACGAACAGGCGACCGACGCCCTTCACCGGTGGCCTACGGCCCGGAGTCCCCGGCGGCGCGGACCCGTTCCCAGTACTCGCGGAAGCGGCGCTCGGATTCCGCGAACGCGAGCGCGAGTCGTTCCCGACAGTCGCCCGCCCAGGCGGCGGTGGCGAGGACCCACAGGACGACGAATGCGGGACCGTAGACGGCCGCAATCGCCCCGGGCATCGGCACGGGATCGGACACGTGATGGACGAGGATCGCCGATCCGCCGACGAGCCAGGCGACCGGAACGATGATCGCGGTGGCGGCGGCGAGCGCCGTCTCGCCCGGCTCCGTCCCGTAGGCCCTCGCCCAGACACCGGTCCCGTCCGCCCGCTGGCGGACGAGGCCCACGTGGATCGTCCGGGCGACGACCACGATCGCGAGGACGGCCGGCAGCAGGGCGTGACCGATCTCGTGGAGCGGGCCTTCGCCGCCGAGGCTGATCGGCAGGAGGGCCGCCACCGCGACGGCGAACGAGGCGGTCCCGCGGGCGACGAGGAAGGCGAGAGCCTGGCGGACCGGGGCCTCGACGTCGGCGCGGTCAGGGAGTCGAGCGGTCATCGTCCTGAAGGATGGCACGGGCCGTGTGGCCCGGTGTGTGGCCTGCGACGAAAACGCCGCGACCGGCCCGGAGGCCGGTCGCGGGTGGTGCTGCGGGGCGGGTCGGTGCGTCCGCCCCGGTGGCGTTTGTCAGCCGAGCACGTAGCGGAGGACGGGGGCCCGCCGGACGAGCGCGGTGTTCTCGAGCACCTTGTCGATGGCGAAGGCCTGGACCGGAGCCGCGTAGGCGATGAAGGCCGCGACCGCGCCGTAGAGGAACTGCTCGTTCACCATGCCATGAGCGAAGTCCCACGAGGCGACCCAGAAGAGCGCCATCATCAGCGTGCCCATTGCGGCCGAGAAGCGGGTCGCGAGGCCGAGAATGAGCGCCGCGCCGATCGCGATCTCGCCGAACACGACGAGGAAGTTCACGATCGAGACGATGTCGGCATTGCCGGCGAGGGCGACCCAGACGTCGTGCGTCGGATTGACGATCGTCCCCTCAGCCGAACCCGGGAGCGTTCCACCGGTCGCGCCCTTGAGAAAACCGCCGGCCGAAAACGCCTTGGCCGTGCCGTCGAAGTGGAGCACCTTGTCGAGCCCGGCATAGAGGAACCCCGCGCCGAGCGCGATCCGGAGGGCCGCCAGGCCCGTGCCGATCTTCTTGTCCATGGTTCCAGCACCTCTCTCCCGAGCCACCGTCCCTCGGTGGTCTTGTCTCGGATCTGCCGGTGCCGACCGTACGGCCGCCACGCGGCGCCGAGACCCTGCCGACGTGCCCGTTCTGCCGTGACCGGCGGGTGACCGATGGCCCGGTCCGGACGGGCCGTCGGTGGGCCGGTCGGACGCGGCCGGAGGCGACTGAGCCGGCCGGAGCGGGGAAGCGGGGCGGCGACGAGCGGCCCGCCGCCGCGCCAGACCCGCCCGAACGGACCAGGCGACCCCCCGACGAAGGGGCTGTCGCGGACCAGCCCCATCCCGTCACTGGCCGGCGACGCTCGCGCGGGTGAGGATCGGGTCCTCGGCAGCGCTCACCCTGCCGTCGTCCGGACCGAGAGCCAGTGCCCGCTGCCCGTCCGGTGCGATTCGTCCGATCGTCGCCACGCCCCGTGGCGTCGGGAAGAGATGAGGCGTCATGCTCGCTCGAACCGCTGTCCGGAGGTTTGCTTCCGTCGCTCGCGCCCTGACCCTGGCGGTCGGCGCCGGGGGCACGGTCGTCGTCGGGGCCTTCGCCGCCGCCGCGCCCGTGGCGGCCGCCGGGCCCAAGGTCGTCGTCGTCGTCGGTCCCACGAACGGGATGACCGCGACGTACATCTCGCGGGCGAAACGGATCGCCGACCAGGCCCGCGACCTCGGAGCCGCGGTCACGGAGATCTACACCCCACGGGCCACCTGGTCCCGCGTTGCGCAGGCGGCGCAGGGCGCCCGGCTCCTCGTCTATCTCGGACACGGCAGCGGCTACCCGAGCCCGTACGGCTTCGACACCGCGAAGGCTGACGGGATGGGCCTCAACCCGGGCCCGGACAGCGGCAGGACCCACCCCGTCCGCTACTACGGGGAGGATCGGATCGCGTCACGAATCCGGCTCGCCCCGGGAGCGGTCGTCCTCCTCAACCACCTCTGCTACGCCTCGGGGAGCGGCGAGCCCGGGATGAGCGAGCCGAGCTGGAAGACGGCCCGACGACGGGTCGACAACTATGCCGCCGGATTCCTCGAGGCCGGGGCGGGTGCCGTCATCGCCGACGCCTACGTCGACGTCCGACACGAGGTCCGGGCCATCCTCGAGGGGAGCAATATGCTCGCCGCGTGGCGTTCGGACCCGAACCACAACGGCCACGAGCGCTCGTTCACCTCGCGCCGTCACCCGACCTATACGAACTACCTCGACCCGACCCGCCGGTCGACCGCCTTCTACCGCGCGATCACGACGAAGCCGAGCTTCACGACGGCGGCTGCTCCGGCGCTGCGGGGCACCGTCCGAACGGCCGTCGTTCTTCGATCGCATCCTTCGACGCATGCCCACGCGATCCGGACGCTGGCCGCCGGAGCGCGGCTGACCGTGACCGGCCGCCTCGTCTCGGATTCGAGCGGTCGGACCTGGGCGCCCGTCCGCACCTCGAGCGGGCGGCGCGGGTACGTCGCCGCCTGGCTCGTCCGTTTCTCGGGTTCCGCCCGGCCGGTGGTCGACGTGATCCTGCGTTCGGATCCGTCGCTCCACGCACGGAAAGTGGCCACGGTCGGGGACGGGAGACGCGTCACCGTCCTCGGCAGCCGGCGCGACGCGAACCTCCGGGAGTGGCTCCGGATCCGGACGGGCGGCGGCCGGACCGGTTGGCTGGCCGGCTGGCTGATGCGGCCCTGACCTCCGGCGTAGCCCAGCGGGTGCCGCCGCGCACCGGTCGGAGTACTTACGGGTAGTTCTGGCCGTAGTACGGACGGGGGAGGCGACGTATCCTCGCCCTGTCGGGGGCCCCAGCCCTTCGGACGACCAACCGGCCGACGGAGGATCGAAGCATGTCCCTGCTCCAGCGGGTGGAGCGCGCGCAGGCAGCCGCTGAGCAAGCCAAGGCAGAGGCCGAACGGGCGCAGGTCGAACGGGCGCAGGTCGAACGGGCGCAGGTCGAACGGGCACAGGCTCAGCTGCCCGTCCCGGTCATGCCGGTCCCGCCCCCGCCATCGTCGGCGGCGGCCGCGGCCGCGGGCGTCGGCTCGCGCGAGGACCTCCTGCACGAGGTCCGAATTCGGCTCCAGAACGAGGTCATCCGCGCCTTCGGCTCGATCCTCGACGTGCCGGCCGAGGAGGTCCGAACCCGGATCGAGGCGATCGTCAACCGGCTCATCGACGAGAACGGCTTCGCCGTCACCCGGGCCGAGCGGGAGCGGCTCGCCCTCGAGATGGTCAACGAGGTCACGGGTTTCGGCCCGCTCGAGCCGCTCCTCGCCGACGAGACGATCACCGAGGTCATGGTCAACGGGCCGCGCCAGATCTACATCGAGCGCAACGGCAAGATCCAGCGGGTCGACGTCCACTTCCTCAACGACGAGCACGTCAAACGGATCATCGACCGGATCATCACGCCGATGGGCCGGCGGATCGACGAGTCGAGCCCGCGCGTCGACGCCCGCCTTCCCGACGGCTCGCGGGTCAACGCGATCATCGAGCCGCTCTCGCTCGTCGGGCCCGTCATCACCGTCCGGAAGTTCGCCGCCAAGCCGTACACCGTCGACGACCTCATCGGGTTCGGGACCGCGACGCCCGAGATGTTCGAGTTCCTCCGGGTCTGCATCGAGGCGAAGGTGAACCTCTTCGTGTCGGGCGGGACCGGCTCGGGCAAGACGACGACGCTCAACGTGCTCTCGTCGTTCATCCCGTCCGAGGAGCGGATCATCACGATCGAGGACGCGGCCGAGCTCCAGCTCCGCCAGCCGCACATCGTCACGCTCGAGTCGCGCCCGCCGAACCTCGAGGGCCGCGGCGAGATCACGATCCGCGACCTGCTGCGCAACTCGATGCACATGCGCCCGGACCGGATCATCGTCGGCGAATGCCGATCCGGCGAGGCGCTCGACATGATCCAGGCGATGACGACGGGCCACGACGGCTCGCTCTCGACCGGCCACGCCAACAGCCCCCGCGACATGCTCCGGCGACTCGAGACGATGGTCCTCATGACCGGCTACGACATGCCGCTCCGCGCGATCCGGGAGCAGATCGCCTCCGCGGTCGACCTCATCGTCCACACGGCCCGGCTGAAGGACGGCTCGCGCAAGATCGTGAGCATCACCGAGGTCTACGGGATCGAGGACGACGAGATCCTCACCCAGGACATCTTCACGTTCGTCCAGACCGGGTTCGTCGACGGCAGGATCGAGGGCGAGCTGCGTCCGACCGGCATCCGCCCGTACTTCATGAGCCGGTTCAAGACGAGCGGCATCGAGCTTCCGCCCGGCGACTTCGGCATCCCACCCGAGGATCCGTCGAAGCCGCCGTCGCCGTACGTCAAGACCCGCTGGCGAGCCGGCTCGACGGCCGACAGCGCGGACCTGCCGCGGCTCACCGTCGGGCTCGGTCGTGCGGTCGCGGCCGGCGGCATGGTCTACGTCTCGGCGATCGGCCCGGTCGACGACGAGACGGGGCAGCTCGTCGGCGGGTCGATCAAGGAGCAGACGCGGCAATGCCTCCGCAACCTGGAGGCGAAGCTCGCAGAGGCCGGCAGCTCCCTCGACAAGATCGTCTGGGCCAACTGGTCGCTGCGCGATCAGTCGGACTTCGACACGTTCAACGAGGAGTGGCTCCGGTGGTTCCCCGGCGACGCCCCGGTGGGCCAGGGGACGCTCCTGCCGCTGTCGCACCGGCGCGCCGGCTTCAGGGTCTCGATCGGGGTGATCGCCCAGGCCTGAGGCGGATCCGCCCCGTCAGTGGAGCCGTTCGGTCCAGTCGGGCGGGACGCGACCGGCGGGGCCCGGAACCGGTTGATCAAGCGGGTGGTGCGCCGGCGGCGCGAGCTCGGGACCGTAGGCGTAGGCCTGCCGCTCGTAATCCCAGAACCACTCCTCGTCGGGCTCGTAGCTGCGCACGATCGGATGGCCGGTCTCGCGCGCATGGCCGCTGGCATGCTGGGACGGCGACGAGTCGCAGCAGCCCACGTGGCCGCACCGCGCGCAGCGACGGAGGTGGAACCACCAGCCGTCGGACGCCAGGCACTCGACGCAGCCAGGACCGCTCGGCGCGACCTCGGGGTCGAAGGCGTTCG
>DASTSC010000149.1:0-3203 GCA_035760905.1 Candidatus Limnocylindrales bacterium
CCGCCCGCCTCGCCGTCGTCCGGCCCGGCGGCCCCGACCCGACGATGGTCCCCGGGTTCACCGCCGCGACGCGCCTCGCCGCCGACACGACCGGCTCGATCTCGATCGTCGAGCACGTCTTCGCCCCCGGCTTCCTCGTGCCGCCGCACCGGCACACCCGCGAGGACGAGATCTCGTACGTGGTCGAGGGCGAGATCGGCTTTCGCTCGAACGGCCGCGAGGTCTCCCTCGGCGCCGGCGGCTACATCGTCAAGCCGCGCGACGAGCTCCACTCGATGTGGAACGCGACCGATGCACCCGCCCGGATGATCGAGATCATCACGCCGGCGGGCTTCGAGCGCTACTTCGTCGAGGTCGCCGAGGCGGTGGCGGCCGCCGGTCGCGTCGGCCCCGACATCCTCGACCCGATCGCGGACCGGTTCGGGCTCACCTTCGACATGACCGAGGTGCCCGACCTCGTCGCCCGCCACCGTCTCACGGCGCCGGGTTCCTGATCAGCCGTCGCGGCCGCGGACGGCGACCACGATCAGCAGGAAGCTCGTCTCGAGGACATCGACCCCGGCCACGATCAGGGCGACGACGAGCGGCAGTGGGTGGGCGATGAGCCACCCCGCGGCCGCCGACGCGGCGGCGACGGCGAGGAACACGAACCGGATCCCGCGAACGAGGGCGGGCACGTCCTGCGCCTGCGCTCCCGGCCGGCCGGAACCCTCGAGCCGGAGCAGCGCCTCGCGCAGGAGCGCCAGCGCGAGCACGACCGAGACCGCGACGAGCGCTGCCCGAACGATCGCCGGCGGGGAAGCCAGCCTCTCGAGCAGCCCGCCGTTCCAGCCGAGCGCGGTGCCGGCGGCGATCACGACGGCTCCCGCGACGAGCGGCCAGGCGAGCCTCGCGGCGCGCGACCCCAGTGCGCGCGACCCTTCGGCTCCCGTCGAGGCGCTCACGCCACCACCCGCAGCTCGACCTCGAACACCTCCCCGTCGAGGATCCGGTAGCCGCGGACGTCCGGCACGTCCAGCTCGAGCGACACGAGGACGTAGAGCGCGTCGGGATAGAACGCGAGCCCGACGTCGGTCGGAGACGGGCGCGCGGCCGTCCGGACGTGGGAGTGGACGATCGCCCAGAACGTCTCCCCCGCGTCGTCAATCGCGAGCGTGAGCCGGAGCAGGTCGGCGGGATCGATCTCGTAGCGGAACGGCGAGGCGGCCTTGTTCCGCGTCGGCTCCCAGCGGAGCGGCCGTCCGCCATCCGCGGCCGCCCTGTCGCCGATGATCAGGCCGCAGGCCTCGTTCGGCTCCTCGGCCCGGGCGTGCTCGACGATCGCCTCGACGAGCGACGCCGGGATGTCGACGAACGCCGGGCCCGGATGCGCCGTGATCGTCGATCGCCCGACCTCACCAGATGACATCGACGTCTCCGTCCTGCCTGAACGACCGAAGGCGTTCGTCCTTGCTGACGAGCGGCACGCGGAGGGCCCGCGCAGACGCGTAGATCAGCCGGTCCGCCGGATCGCCCGGGAAGTCATCACCCAGGTTGGCGCTGGCCCAGATCGCCGTCTCAGGCGCGAGCGGCGCGACCTCGAGCCTGGGCTGGACGAGAAGATCGGCTGCCCAGCGACGCATCGGGCGGTCGAGCGCGATGCGGCCCCGCCGCTCGAGGGTGGCCACCTCCCAGAAGGAAATCGTGCTGACGAACAGCTCCGCCGCCGAGCCGATCACGGCGGTCGCCCGACGCGACAGCCGGTCACCACCGGCGAGCCACCAGAGGAGGACGTGGGTGTCGAGCAGGACGCTCACGACCGTGGTTCCTCGGCCTCCCACTCGTCGGTGGTCGAGTAGTACGCAGCGTCCTCCCTAGCGAGGAGGCGAACGCTGCCGGACGTCGACCGAGCCTCATCCGCGAGCGGAACGACACGGGCGATCGGCCGGCCGTGCTTCGTCACCACGATCGAGATGTGGTCGCGTTCGACCTCGTCGAGGAGGGCGAGACACTGGGCCTTGAATCGGCTGGCCTGGATGGAACGCTCGGACATTGGTCATTGACTATAGTCACCGACCAACTATCGGTCAATCGCTACCACCAGTTGACGCCGCCCTCGAGGTCCGGCTCCATCTCGTCGAGGTCGCGCGTGTACGTGCCGGCCGAGAGGTACTTCCAGCCGCCGTCGGGGAGGAGCGCGACGACCGATCCCGACTCCATCCCGCGGGCCACTCTGGCCGCGGCCACCAGCACGGCCCCCGACGACGGCCCGGCGAAGATCCCCTCGCGGAAGACGAGGTCGCGGAGCGCCGCGATCGCGTCGCGGTTCGTCACGAGGTACTTCGCGTCGATGAGGGTCGGGTCGAAGATCTCGGGCACGAAGCCCTCGTCGAGCGAACGGAGGCCCTGGACCGCCTCGCCCGGCTGGGGCTCGGCCGCGTAGATCTTCACGCCGGGCTTCGCCCGCCGGAGATACCGCGAGACGCCCATGAGCGTGCCGCCGGTCCCGAGGCCGGCGACGAACGCGTCGATCTCGGGGCAGTCGGCGAGAACCTCGGGTCCGGTCGTCTCCTCGTGCGCCCGCGGGTTCGCCGGGTTGCCGTACTGGTAGGGCATGACGAACCGGTCGTCGCGAGCCGCGAGCTCCTTGGCGAGGGCGACCGCGCCGTTGCTCCCCTTCGCGCCCGGCGAATCGATGATCTCGGCACCGAACAGCGCCGCGATCTGGCGCCGCTCCTGGGTGACGTTGTCGGGCATGACGAGCGCGACCCGGTAGCCCTTCCGGCGGCCGATCATCGCCAGGGCGATCCCGGTGTTGCCCGAGGTCGGTTCGAGGAGGATCGAGTCCGGCCCGATCGCCCCGCGCCGCTCGAGGTCCTCGACGAGGTACTTCGCGACCCGGTCCTTGACCGAGCCTGTCGGGTTCGTCATCTCGAGCTTGGCGTAGAGCCGGACGTTCGGGTTCGGGCTCATGCGCGGGATCTCGACGAGCGGCGTGTGGCCGATCGCGTCGAGGACGTCCGCGTAGGGGCCCGCGGTCCGAAGGTTCGTCCGAACGGGGGCCGGCCGTTCGGGGTGGAGCTCCCGAATGGCGGCCATCGTCAGGCCTCGCCCCCGGCCATCGCCGGCAGGATGACGACCGTGTCGCGCTCCCCGACCGGCGTCGCCTGCTCCTGGAGGTAGCGGACGTCCTGGCCGTCGAGGTAGACGTTCACGAAGCGGTT
>DASTSC010000150.1:0-60723 GCA_035760905.1 Candidatus Limnocylindrales bacterium
GCCGAGATGTAGCCCCGGTCGAACTGCATGCCCTCGGTGTATTCCTTCTCGAGGCCGAGGCTCTGGCCCTCCTCGACGGTGATGACGCCGTCCTTGCCGACCTTGTCCATCACCTCGGAGATGATCTCGCCGACCTCGGGATCGGCGGCCGAGATCGCCGCCACCGCCGCGATCTGCTCGCGCGTCTCGACCGGCTTGGCGTTCTTCTTGATCTCGTCGACGATCGTGTCGACCGCCTTCTCGATGCCGCGCTTGACGACCATCGGGTTGGCGCCCGCGGTCACGACGCGGAGGCCCTCGTTGACCATCGCCTGGCCGAGGACGACCGCGGTCGTCGTGCCGTCGCCGGCGACGTCGTCGGTCTTGGTCGCGACCTCCTTGAGGAGCTGCGCGCCCATGTTCTCGAACGGGTCGTCGAGCTCGACGTCGCGGGCGATCGTGACGCCGTCGTTCGTGATCGTCGGCGCCCCGAACTTCTTGTCGAGGACGACGTTCCGGCCCTTCGGCCCGATCGTCACCCGGACCGCGTCGGCGAGCCGGTCGATCCCCTTCTTGAGCGATCGACGAGCGGTTTCGTCGAAGATCAGCTGCTTAGCCAATTTCGTTGTCCCTCCTGGACGCTGCGTGGGTTAGCACCCTCAACGCTGGGTTGTCTCTCGCTCTCCGACCGCCGAGGTCAGGCGGCGCCAGCCCTCGGCGGGAGGACTCAGCCCTCGACGATCGCGAGGATGTCCGTCTGCTTGACGATGAGGAGCTCGTCGTCGTCGATCTTGAACTCGGTGCCGGCGTACTTCGCGTAGAGGACCTTGTCGCCCTCCTTCACGTCCATCGGGCCGCGCTTGCCGTCGTCCTGGATGGTGCCCGGGCCGACCGCGACGATCGTCCCCTCCTGGGGCTTCTCCTTCGCGGTGTCGGGCAGGACGATCCCGCTCTTCGTCATCTCCTCGCGGGGAGTCGGCTTGACGACGACGCGATCGCCGAGCGGGCGGAGCTTCGTCGAAGAGGCAGTGGCAGTCGCCAAGGTGGTCCCTCCTGTCGGACGGCCGACGGCCGTCAGCGCCTGGTCCGACGCCGTCGACCGGTCGGACATGCCGACGAGCCGACTGACGCCGGTAGCCGATGAATTCGTGCGTCGCGGCGGTCGTCGTCGGTAGCCGGTGAGCCCGGCCGTGCCGGCGGACCTGCGTCGCTTAGCACTCTCGGTTTGAGAGTGCTAAGAAGCCTAGCGAAGCCCGTCCGCGGCGTCAACAGGGGCGCCTCCGGCGTCGCCCGGAGGTCGGTCGAAGGCCCGGGCGTACGCGGCGACGACGAGGTCGCCGATGGCCTCGCCGCTCGTTCCCCGCTGCTCGGCCACCCAGCCCGCGGTGATCCGGACCCACTCGGGCTCGTTCCGGCGGCGCGGCGCCCCCGGCGGCGACAGGAACGGCGCGTCCGTCTCGACGAGGAGGCGCTCTGCCGGCACGAGCCGCACGGCCTCCGCGCTGGCCTCCTCCCCCGCCCGGAAGACCAGCCCCGAGAACGACACGGCGAGGCCGAGCTCGAGGACCGTCGTGGCGTAGTCGACCGGGCCCGAGAAGGAGTGGATCACCGCCGGCGGGTGGCCGTCGAACGATGCGGTGACGCCGGGATCGTCGAAGCCCGCACGGAGCAGCTCCCGGACGAGGCTGTCCTGAGCGTCGCGGGCGCCGGCCTTCGAGCGACAGTGGAGGATCGCCGGCTTCGCCGTTTCGCGCGCGAGCGCGAGGTTCCGGCGCAGGTTCGCGATCTGGACGTCGCGCGGTGAGAACTCGCGGTCGAAGTCGAGGCCCGTCTCCCCGATCGCGACGACCCGCGCGTCGGCGGCGAGCGCGACGATGCCCTCCCAGCCGGCGTCGTCGACGGCGGCCGCGTCGTGGGGATGAACCCCAACCGCTGCGTCGAGCCAGGGGTGGCGGTCGACGAGCTCGAGCGCCGCCTCCGAGGACGCGACGTCCCAGCCCGGCACGAGGATCCGCTCGACCCCGGCCAGCCGGGCGCCGCCGAGCACGAGGTCGACGTCGGACAGGAGCCGCGACGCCTGGAGGTGGCAGTGCGAATCGACCAGGCGCATGCCTCAGGTGGTCGCGAGCGCCGGGTCGCCGGTCGGGTCGACCCAGCGCGTCTCGGGCAGCGGACCCAGGAGCGGGAACGTGTGGCACGCGGCGTAGACCTCGCGCGCCCGGGCGAGGGCACGATCCGGGTCGAGGCCGGTCCGGGCCGCGGCGAGCGCCGCATCGGCCCAGGCGTCGGCTGCGGGCAGGTGCTCGCCGAGCGCCTCGAGCTCGGCGGCCACCGCCTCGAGCTCGACGGAGGCTTCAGCCGACCCCGAGGCGAGGGCCCGGATCCAGCGCCCTTCGAGTGCCCGAACGGGTCCATCCGACAGCCGGACCACCTCCTCGGTCGCCCGGACGCCGATCTCGAGGTCGAGCGTAGCCCGCGACCGGAACGCCATCCGCGCGAGCCAGCGGCCGCCGAGCTGGCGGGTCACATACGACGTGGTCGGCTCGACGATCGCCCGGAGGATCGCGATCGCCGCCGATGGATCGGACCGCCACGTCCGCTGCGCGCGCCAGAGAGGTCCGAAGACCTCCGCCTGGGGCTCGGCGCTCATCGCCGCGAGCGATCGCATGTGCTGATCGACCTCGTCGGCCGCGGCCTCGTCGCCCAGGTAGTAGCGCACCGTCGCGAGGTTGAGCACCTCGATCTCCCGCTTCTCGGCGTCGTCGACCGCCTCGGCGGCGTCGAGGGCCTCCTCGTAGTACGGGATCGCCTCGAGGATCTCGCCTCGGTCGACGAACGCGTCGGCGATCGACTGGGCGAGCCAGGCGATGCTGCCGTTGTCGCCGGAGCGACGAAGGACCTCGAGGCCCTCGAGGGCGATGGCGAGGACCTCACCCAGCGGCGAGCCGTTGCCGAGCATCGTCGAGGGCAGGTTGTTGTAGCAGCGCGTGAGCAGGAGGCGATCCTTCGCGGCCCGCGCCATCTCGTAGCTCTGCCGGACGAGCGGCAGCCCGCGGGCGTGGTCGCCGAGCTGCGCGTACGTCACCCCGAGCTCGTGGAGCGCCCAGCGCTCGACCTGGTCGGCGTCGCTGGCGCGCGCCTCGGAGATCGATCGCTCGAGGATCGGGATCGCGTCCTCGACCGGGCCTGCCCGCCAGAACGTCCAGCCGAGTCGGCTCAGCAGGAGCGCCCGGCCCGCGGTCGGCGGCCCGCCCTCGAGCGCCGTGATCGCGCCCGTGAGCACCGCCCGGGCCTCGTCGACCCGACCCAGGTTGAACAGGAAGAACCCGTCGAGGGCCCGGAGCCTCGCGAGCAGCTCGGCGTCCGCCTCCTCGAGGTGGGCGAGGCCGGAGAGGCCCTCGATCGCCTCGGCGATGACCTCCACGGCTCGGGTCGCGCTGACCGCACCGAAGCTGCCCACGAGGTACTCCTCGGCGAGTCGCGCGCGTTCGACCACCGGCAGACCCAGGCGGCGCGCCTGCTCGAGGGCGACTCCCAGCCAGCGATCGGCCGTCGCGAGCTGATGGAGGCTGGCCGCGCGGGCTCCCGCCCGGCGCCCGTACCGGTACGTCGCCTCCCGGATCGGTCCGAGCCGGCTCTCGTCGGCGCCGAACTCCTCCTCGAACCGGAGCGCGGCGAGGTAGTGCGAGGCGACGAGCTCGATGATCTCGTCGAGCCGGTCTGCGAGCTCGGTCTCGGCCCAGCGGGCGACGTCGAGGTGGAGCGCGGCACGGTCCCGTTTCGGAAGCGAGTCGTAGGCGACGTCGCGGATGAGGACGTGGCGGAAGCCGAACTCCGCGGCACCCGCGAGGGTCGACGGCTCGCGCGGGACGACGAGCTCTTTCACCCGCAACCGACGGAGCAGGTCGCCGGTCGCCGGCACCCCCTGGCGGGAGAGATGGGCGACGACCGCGTCCCAGAAGATCCGGCCGACGACCGAGGCGTTCTGGGCGAGTCGCTTCTCCGGCGACGGCAGGGCGTCGAGACGAGCGGCGAGCACGGCCTGGACCGTCCCCGGCACCTCGAGCTCCTCGACCGGCGAGGCGAGCTCCCAGCGGCCGTCGGCGAACCGGAGCACGCCCCGGTCGACGAACATGCGGACCAGCTCTTCGGCGAACAGGGGGTTCCCGTCGGCGAGGGCCACGACGCGCTCGCGCAGGGCGGCCGGGAGCGCCGTGCCGACGAGGCCGTCGATGAGCGCCGCGCTCTCGTCGGGCGCGAGCGGTTCGAGGACGATCGTCGCAGCGTTCGGCAGCCCGCCGCCCCACGTGGGGCGGCGCTCGAGCAGCTCGTGTCGGGCGAGGACGAGGACGAGGATCGGTCCATCGGCCCAGCGCGCGACGTGCTCGACGACGTCGAGCAGGCCGTCGTCCGCCCAGTGGAGATCCTCGAGGACGAGGACGAGCGGGGCGCGCCGGGCGACGAGCTCGAGCCAGCGTCGCCAGCCATCGAAGAGCTCGTCGCGGCCGATCCCCGGATTGGGCGGGCCGATCGCGAGCAGCGCCTCGAGCGCCACCCGTTCCCGCTCGCCGGCCCCGAGCACCGCCAGGCGGTCGACGAGCCGGGCCTCGGCGGTCGCCGGCGCGTCGTCATCGCGGATCTCCGCGTCGACCTTCGCCGCGTCGGCGAGCGCCGAGTAGGAGACCTGCGCATAGGCGAGGCAGCGGCCCTTCCGCCAGTGGAACGTCTCGGGCAGCCCGTCGAGGTACTTCTCGAGCTCCCAGCTGAGGCGGCTCTTGCCGACCCCGGCGGCCCCGACGACCGTGACGAGATGCGGCCGGCCCTCGGCGACCGTCCGGCGGACGGTCTCCTTGAGGAGGGCCAGCTCCTCGTCCCGTCCGACGAGCGGCGATTCGAGCCCGAGGGGGGAACGACGCCCGCCTCGGCGGGCCTTCACCGCGACGGCCCGCCAGGCCGCGACCGGCAGCGCCTTGCCCTTGAGCACGGCCGGTGGCAGCTCCTCGTAGTCGACGGTGTCGCGGGTCGCGGCGTAGACCGAGGGTCCGACGACGACGGTGTCCGGAGCGGCGGCCTGCTGAAGGCGGGCGGCGGTGTTCACCGGATCGCCGGTCACGAACAGATCGCGTTCCGTCGCGGCCCGGGCGAGGTCGACGAGCACTTCGCCGGTCTCGATCCCGATCCGCAGCTGGAGGGCTGGGCGCCCATCGGCCGTCCTCGCGGCGAGCTCGGACAGCGCCGCCTGCATCTCGAGCGCGGCGCGGACGGCGCGCTCGGCGTCGTCTTCGTGGACGGTCGGCACGCCGAACACCGCGAGCAGCGCGTCGCCGGCGAACTTCTCGATCGTGCCCTCGTACCGCGCGACCTCTTCCGCGAGCCGGGCGAAGACGCGCCCGACGAGGCCGCCGACGACCTCGGGGTCGTTCGTCTCCCCGAGGGCCGTGAAGCCGACGAGGTCGGCGAAGAGGAGCGTCGCCACCTTGCGCTCGCGAACCGCGCCCTCGACGTCGAAAGCGGGCTCACGTGCGCTCGGCGTCGGGGAGGCGCCGTCCCCCACCGCGGCCCCGCATTCGGGACAGAAGCGGGCGGCCGCGGGCAAGGGCCGCCCGCACGCCGCGCAGCGCAGTACCGCGGGCGTCCCGCAGGTCGGACAGAAGCGGGCGCCTGGCGGCAGCTCGGCCCCGCAGGAGCGGCAGCTCACCGCCGCATTGTCCATGGCCGCGTCAAACGGTCCGATTGGCCGTTGACATCCCGCTCTCGCGGCCTCTACCGTAATCGCACGTAACAACCCTAACTTAGTAGTGATTAGGGACTAGGCATGGCATTTCCACCTCGGCAGGCGAGGGTCGCCGTCGCAGCGATCGCGATCGGTGTGTCGATCGTCGCCGCGTGTGGTCCGGCGAGCGCGGGTGCGTCGCCCGGGTCCGCGACGACGGTCCTCCGCCTCGGCTACTTCCCCAACCTGACCCACGCGACCGCGATCGTCGGTGTTGCCGACGGCCTGTTCGCCGGCGCCCTCGGGCCCGACGTCGCGCTCGAGACGCGAACGTTCAACGCGGGCACCGAGGCCGTCGAGGCGCTCTTCTCGGGCGCGCTCGACGCGAGCTACGTCGGCCCGAACCCGGCGATCAACGCCTGGGCGAGGTCGAAGGGCGAGGCGGTCCGGATCGTCGCCGGCGCGACGAGCGGCGGCGCCTTCCTCGTCACGCGGCCGGGCATCACGGACCCCTCCCAGCTCCGCGGCCGGACGCTCGCGACGCCCGCGCTCGGCAACACCCAGGACGTCGCGCTTCGCTCGTGGCTCGAGACGCAGGGCCTGTCGACCACCGCCGAGGGCGGCGGCGACGTCGCGATCCGGCCGCAGTCGAACGCGGACACGCTCGCGGCCTTCGCGAGCGGCGCGATCGACGGTGCCTGGGTCCCCGAGCCGTGGGCGACGCGGATGGTCCGCGAGGGCGGCGGCCGCGTCCTCGTCGACGAGCGCGACCTCTGGCCGGGCGGCCGCTACGTGACGACCGAGCTGATCGTGAGCAGCGTGTTCCTCGGCGCCCACCCCGACGCGGTCGCGGCGCTCCTGCGCGGCCACGTCGCGGCCACGGCGCGGATCGGCGACGACCCCGACCGCTCTCGCCGAACCGTCGCGGCGGAGATCGGCCGTCTGACCGGGTCGACGCTGCCCGACGACCTCCTCGCGGCCGCCTGGAGGAACCTCACCTTCACGAACGACCCGATTGCCGGCTCGCTCCAGGCCTCGGCCGACCACGCCGTCGCCTTCGGCCTGCTCGAGCCGGTCGACCTGACCGGCATCTACGACCTCGAGCCGCTCAACGCGGCCCTGTCGGCGGCCGGCCAGCCGGCCGTCCCGGCCCCGTGACTGCGGTCGCGGCCGTCGCCGCCCGGGCGTCGACGATTGCCCCGGACCGGACGCCGGTGGCGCTCTCGATCGAGGGCGTCCGCAAGCGGTACGGACCGCCCGGCAACGGCGTCCTCGCGCTCGCCGACATCACTCTCGAGGTGCGCCGGGGCGCGTTCGTCTGCCTCGTCGGCGCGTCCGGCTGCGGCAAGACGACCCTCCTCAATCTCGTCGCCGGCCTCGACGCCGTCGACGCCGGCCGGATCGAGCGCCGCGGGCGGGTCGGCCTCCTCTTCCAGGAAGCCGCGCTCTTCCCGTGGCTGACCGCGGCCGGCAACGTCGAGCTCGCGCTCGGCCTCCGGGGCGTTCGCCGGGGCGAGCGCTCCGCCCGCGCCCGCGACCTCCTCGACCTCGTCAACCTCGGCGGCTTCGGCGACCGACGGCCGCACGAGCTGTCGGGCGGGATGCGGCAGCGCGTCGCGCTCGCCCGGGCCCTCGCGCAGGACGCCGACATCCTCCTCATGGACGAGCCGTTCGGGTCGCTCGACGCGATGACCCGGGACCTCCTCCACGAGGAGCTCGAGCGCGTCTGGCTCGACCGTGGCTTCACGGTCCTGTTCGTCACCCACGACGTCCGGGAGGCCGTCCGGCTCGGCGACGAGGTCGTCGTCCTCACGAGCCGGCCCGGCAGGGTCGCGGAGCGGTTCCCGATCGACCTGCCGCGCGACCGGCGGGGCGACGCCGCGGCGCTCGGCGCGATCGCGACGGAGATCACCCACCGGCTCAGGCGCGAGGTGCGACGCCATGGCCGCGATCGATAGGCGGGCCGCGATCCACGGGGGCGGCCGGGCCGGTCGGCGGTCGGACGGGCTCGAGGAGGAGCTGGCCGGCCTCGATCGCCTCGAGCTGCCGCTCAAGCCGGTCGAGGGCCGGCTCGCGGCGCTCTGGGCGACGACCTGGCCGAAGCTCGCCGCCGTCGTCACGGTCGTCGCGGCGTGGCAGCTGGTGGTCGCCAGCGGCTGGCGGCCGGAGTACGTGCTCCCCTCCCCGCTCGCGGTCGCCGAACGGCTCGCGCGCGACCTCAGCGGCAACGACCTCCAGGCCGCGATCGCGATCACGCTCCGGCGAGCCGGCCTCGGGTTCGGGCTCGCCCTCGCGATCGGCGTCGGGATCGGCCTCGCGATCGTCGCCTCACGCCGGTTGCGCGCGGCGGCCGCGTCGCTCGTGACCGGACTCCAGACCATGCCGTCGATCGCCTGGTTCCCGTTCGCGATCCTGCTGTTCGGCCTGTCCGAGACGGCGATCCTGTTCGTGGTCGTGCTCGGGGCGGCACCGTCGATCGCGAACGGCCTGATCGCCGGCGTCGATCAGATCCCGCGGCTCATCCTGCGGGCCGGACGGATCCTCGGCGCGCGGGGCTGGGCCTGGTACCGCCACGTCATCCTGCCCGCGGCGCTGCCCTCGTTCGTGAGCGGCCTCAAGCAGGGCTGGGCGTTCTCCTGGCGGAGCCTGATGGCGGGCGAGCTCCTCGTGATCATCGCGGCTCAGCCGTCGATCGGCGTCCGCCTCCAGTTCGCCCGCGAGCTCGCCGACGCCCCGGGCCTGCTCGCGGCGATGCTCGTCATCCTCGCGATCGGGATCGCGGTCGACGGGCTGCTGTTCGGGACGCTCGAGCGGACGGTCCGCCAGCGGTGGGGGCTGGCCGAGCCTCGGCGATGACCCGGAGGCCCGCGTCGGCCGGCCCGCGGACGCGGCCGAGCGAGATCCACGCCTCGGGCTCACGCGTCAGCTCGAGCAGGTGTTCGGGCAACCGGTCGGCCACGACGTCGGCGATCGTCGTCGCCTCGAGCAGCCCGCGCAGGCTCGCCCGGACCGCGATCCAGACCTCGCGGAGCGGCGCGGCGGGGCCCGGATACTCGACGAGCTCCGGGCGCTCCCCGCGGACGTTGGCCATCGGCCCGTCGACCGCCCGGAGGACGTCGGCGATCGTGATCTGGGCGGCGTCGCGGGCCAGGCTGTAGCCACCCGCCGCGCCACGGTGGCTGCGGACGATCCCGACGTGCTTGAGCTCGAGCAGGACCGACTCGAGGAACTTGAGCGGGACCTTCTGGGCCGACGCGATCGCCTCGCGCGTCACCGGACCCGATCCGCGCTCGACCGCCGCAGCGAGCTCGACCGCCGCGCGGAGCGCATAGTCGGCCCTGGCAGAGACGCGCACGGCGGTAGCCTAGCGCGCCGCCACCGCCGCGATGGGGCGGTCGCCGCCCGTCAGCCGGCGACGACCTCCCAGAGCCCGATCTCGTTGCCCTCGGAGTCGAGGACGGCCGCCCAGCGGCCCATGCCCGGGATCTCCTGGGGCGGGCTCACGACGCTGCCCCCGTGCTCTTCGGCCGCGGCGACCGCGGCCTCCAGCTGGGGGACCGTGATGTAGTCGCGAATGACGCTGCCGACGCTCTGGCCGCGGCGGCCGAGCGCGCCGCCCGTCCCCTCGCCCGTCCGGAACAGCCAGTAGTCCGGAAACTCGTCCATCGAGCCGAACTCCCAGCCCGCGACCGCCTCGTAGAACCGCTTCGCGCGCTCGACGTCGTCCGCGGGGATCTCGACGTGGGTGATCTGACCGGTCATGTCCGAACCTCCGTGCTGTGGGGTCGCCCAGCAAAGCGACGATCTTCGGCCGTCCGAATCGACACCCCGTGTCAGGTTCCAGCCGGGATCTCGAGTTCGACCTCGAGTCGCGGGAAGAGCGGCTCGGGCGACGCGAAGCGGCCGTGCTCGGCGTCGTGGGCGCCCCAGCGCAGCTCGTCGGCGAGAGGCGGCCCGCCGTTCCCGTCGGGTCCGTACGGCCACTCGTGGCCCAGCTGGGCGAAGACACGCGGCGCACTCGTCGGGATGAACGGGGACGCCGCGAGCGCGACGAGCCGGCACGCCTCGACGAGGTCGCCGAGGATCCCGCGTAACCGGACGAGGGCATGCTCGTCGCCGGCCTTCGCCGCCTTCGCGATCGCCCACGGCTGCTCCGCGTCGACGAACCGGTTGGCGTCGCCCACGAAGTCCCACAGCGCGACGAGGGCGTCGTGGAGGAGGTAGCGCCCGAACCGGTCCTCGTACGTCCCGCGTGCTCGTCGCCAGGCCGCCGCCAGCGGTCCGTCGGGCGCGGCCACGGCCGGTCGGTCGCCCCCGAGGTAGCGGTTCGCCATCGAGACCGTCCGGTTGACGAGGTTGCCGAAGTCGTTCGCGAGATCGGCGTTGTAGCGCCGGACGAACGCGTCCCAGCTGACCTCCGCGTCGCGATCGAAGGGCACCTCGCGGAGGGCGACGTAGCGCGTTCCGTCGGTGCCGAGCGCGGCGACGACGTCGTTCGGGTCGAGCATGTTGCCACGGCTCTTGCTCATCCGGTCGCCGCCGGCGGCGAGGAGCCAGCCGTGGACCCAGACCTTGCGCGGCAGCTCGAGACCAGCGCTCATGAGCATCGCCGGCCAGATGATCGTGTGGAAGCGGTTGATGTCCTTGCCGATGACGTGGAGGTCGGCCGGCCACCACCTCGCGAACTCCTCCGGATCGTCGGGGAAGCCGGCGCCGGTGATGTAGTTGATGAGGGCGTCGAACCAGACGTAGATGACGCCGGCGGCAGGGTCCGGCGAGCCGTCGGGCAGGACGGCGTCCGAGCCGTCCTCGCGGATCGGAAACGGGATCCCCCAGCTGAACGTCTCGCGGCTGATCGAGATGTCGTCGAGGCCGGCCCGGATGAAGGCGAGCATCTCGTTGCGGCGGTACTCGGGCTGGACCCACTCGGGATGTTCGTCGTAGTACGCGAGGAGCCGTTCGCCGTAGGCGGAGAGGCGGAAGAACCAGTTCCGCTCGGTCAGCCACTCGAGGGCGACGTCGGGATGGTTCGGGCAGTGGAAGCCGGAGGCGTCCTCGACGAGGTCCGACGGCGCCTTGAAGCCCTCGTTCGGGCAGTACCAGCCCTCGTACGTGCCGAGATAGACGTCGCCGCTGGCGTACGCCCGCCGGACCATCTCCTGGGACGCCCGGCGATGGTCGGGGTCGGTCGTCCGGATGAACCGGTCGGGCGAGATCGCGAGGGCGTCCTCGGCCGTCCGGAAGAGCCCCACCATCTCGTCGACGAACTGGCGCGTGTCCTTGCCGAGCTCGGCGGCGCGCTGGGCGATGTTGACCGAGTGCTCGTCCGTGCCGGTCAGGAACCGGGTGTCGTCGCCGAGCATCCGGTGGTGCCGCGCGATCGCGTCGGCCCCGATCACCTCGTAGAGCGTGTGGAGCCCGGGGCGATTGTTCGGATAGGCGATCGCGGTGGTCAGGTAGAAGCGACGGCGGGCGCCGTCGGAGCGGTCGGACATCGGAGGGCGATCCTAGCGTGCCGGCCCGGACGCGCGGGTGGATCGGCGCGTGGGAGAGCCGTCAGCGGATCGGGCCGTGGCCGCCGCTCTCCACCCAGCGCGATCGCCACTCGGGCGCCGCGAACGGCGGAGCCCAGTAGACGATCTCCCGGAAGACACGCCCGTCGCGCAGCTCGAGGAGCGTGACGCAGTGGTAGTCGACCCCGTCGGGATAGCCCATCCGGAACTCGGCCCACCAGTACTCGCCGGACCCCACGACGCGCATGACCGTGTTCGACGGCGTGATGCTCCAGCGATCCTCGGCCCCGGTCACCCGCTCGAGCTCGATCGTCGGGTAGCCGCCCGGATACGCGTCCTGGATCGCGCGGAAGCGCTCGCTGCCCCGGACGCGCTCGCCCGACTGCGGCCACTCGGCCGTCCAGTCCCGATGGCGGAGGCGGTCCTCGGTCGCGCGGTCGAGCTCGGTGACCGCACGGATGTACGCCCGGACGAGCTCCTCGTTCGTCATCGTGACTGCCTCCTCCTCAGGCGGCGAATTGTCGGGGACAGGGCCGGGGCGTCAAGCGAGGTCAGTGCCGGAAGTGGCGGCGGGCGGTCACGAGCATCGCCGCGCCGGCCCCGTCCGCCGCGGCGATCACCTCGGCGTCGCGGACCGAGCCGCCCGGCTGGACGAACGCGGTCACGCCGGCCGCGAGACAGGCCTCGACGGCGTCGGGGAACGGGAAGAACGCGTCCGACGCGCACGCGGCCCCGCGGAGCGATTCCTCGCCCGAGATCGCGCGGGCCTTCTCCACCGCCTGGCGGGCGGCGTCGACGCGGCTCGTCTGGCCCGACCCGAGCCCGATCAGGCGGCCGTCGCGAACGAGCGCGATCGCGTTCGAGCTCGCGATCCGGACCGCTCGCCAGGCGAGGTCGAGGTCGCGCCGTTCGTCCTCGCTCGGCTGGCGGCGGGTCACGACGGGCCACTCGGTCGGGTCGTCCGGCAGGTCGTCCGGCGCGCCGACGAGGACCGCGCCGCCCGCGGTCCGCAACGTCCCGTCGTCGTCGACCCGGAGGAGACCACGAGCCGTCGTCGCGGGCACGCCGGTCGCGAGGTACGGATCGACGACGAGGCGGAGGTTCGGCTTCCCGACGAGGACCTCACGAGCGTCGGCGTCGAACGCGGGCGCGGCCACGATCTCGAGGAAGATCGAGGCGAGGGCCTCGGCCACCCCGCGGTCGACGGTCCGGGTGAGCGCCACGACACCGCCGTAGGCGGACACCGGATCGCCCGACAGCGCCGCCAGCCAGGCTTCGAGCGGCGTGTCCCGCTCGGCGGCGCCGCACGGGTTCGTGTGCTTGACGACGACCGCGGCGGGTCCGCGGAGCAGCCGGCCGAGCGCGACCGCCGCCGAGGCGTCGAGGACGTTGTTGTAGCTGAGCGGCTTGCCCTGGAGGGGCAGCTCACCGGTCGCGAACGGGCCGTCGAGGACCGTCGCGCCGGGGCGGCGGTAGCGTGCCGCCGGCTGGTGGGGGTTCTCACCGTAGCGGAGCGTCTCGACCTTCTCGAGGCCGATCACGAGCGTCGGCGGGTACGGATCGGGCGCGCCCGGGAGCCCGGGCTCGGGCGGCAGCACGACCCCCGCATCGTGCTCGCGACATGGCAGCTCCTCGGCGATCCGCGCGTCGTAGGCGGCCGTGTGGGCGAACGCCTCGACGGCGAGGGCGGCCCGCAGACCGTCGGGGACGCCCCCGGGCTCGGCGAGCGCGGCGAGCACGGCGTCGTAGCGCGCGGCCGACGTGACGACCGTGATGCCGCCACGGTGGTTCTTCGCCGCGGCCCGGACGAGCGTCGGCCCGCCGATGTCGATCTCCTCGACGAGCCCATCGAGATCGAGGCCCGGTCGCTCGAGCGCGGCCGCGAACGGGTACAGGTTGACCGCGACGAGGTCGAACGGCTCGATGCCCGCGGCCGCGATCGCCCGGCGATGGTCCGGCCGCCGGCCGTCGGCGAGGATGCCGCCGTGAAGTCGGGGGTGGAGCGTCTTGATCCGGCCGTCGAGGAGCTCGGGGAAGCCGGTCACCGCGCTCACGTCCGTCACCTCGAGGCCGGCGTCGCGGAGCGCGCGGGCGGTGCCGCCGGTCGAGACGAGCTCGAAGCCAAGCTCGGCGAGGCCGGCCGCGAACGGCACGAGACCGGTCTTGTCGGAGACCGACAGGAGCGCGCGGCGCGGTCGCGACATCCCGGCGTCGTCCGCCCGCCCGGCGTCGATCCGGACACGGCGTCCGCCGGGCTCGACCGACACGGCGCCGGCGAGCACGAGGCCGACGGCACGCGGGACGAGCCGCCGCTCGACCGCCTTGATCCGCTCGTGGAGGGCCGCCTCGTCGTCGTCGGGCGCGATCGCCACCGGCTCCTGGACGAGAATCGGACCTCCGTCGAGGGTCGCGTCGACGAGGTGGACCGTCGCACCCGTCACCGCCGCGCCGTGGGCGAGCGCGTCGCGAACGGCATGGGCGCCCGGGAACGCCGGCAGGAGCGACGGATGGGTGTTGAGGATCCGCCCCGGGAACGCGGCCAGCGTTCGCGGCCCGACGAAGCGCATGTAGCCGGCGAGGACGACGAGGCTCGCCTCCGACTCGGCGAGCGCCGTCGCGAGATCGTCGTCCCGCCCGCCGGCCACGAGTCGCGTCGCGATCCCCTGTCCGGCGGCCCACTCCAGCCCGGGGCACGGCCGGTCCGCGAAGACGAGCCCGACGTCCGCCCGGACGGCGCCGCGTCGGGCCGCCGCCACGAGGGCGCGCAGGATCGAGCCGCCGCCCGAGACGCCGACCGCGATCCGGGTCGTCACGGCACCGACTCCAGCCTCCCCTCGGCGTATCGCTCGGCCCCGAGGCGATCCGCGTCGACGACCTCGCCGACGACGGCGGCGGCGATCCCGCGGCCGGCCAGGAACGACGTCGCCGCCGACGCGGCACCCGGCGGCAGCACGATGACGAGCCCGAGACCGCCGTTGAACGTCGCCCGCAGCTCGGCGTCGTCGAGGCCGCCGAGCGCCCCGATGAGCCGGAGCTCCGACGGCATCGTCCAGCGGCCCGGGTCGAGCCGCGCACCGAGGCCGGGCGGCAGCGCCCGCGGGACGTTGCCCGGCAGGCCGCCGCCGGTGACGTGGGCAATGCCGTGGAGGTCCTCGCCGGCCGCCCGGACGACCGCTCGAAGCGCGAGCACGTCGCGAGCGTAGATCCGCGTCGGCGTCAGCAGGACGTCGCCGACCGTGGCGAGGGTCCGGGCCGGCTCGGCGGCGAGGACCAGGTCGGTCGCCCCGTCGCCGAGCGACCGGCGGAGCTGTTCCTGGTAGGGCCGGTCGAAGGGCACGTCCCACTCCGCGACGAGCGAGCGGACGAGCGAGAAGCCGTTCGCGTGGAGCCCCGATGCCGGGAGGCCGACGACGAGGTCGCCGGCCCGGACCGCCGCTCCGTCGAGCAGGTCGTCGCGATCGGCGACGCCGATGCAGCAGCCCGACAGATCGAACTCGTCGGGCTCCATGACGCCCGGATGCTCGGCCGTCTCGCCGCCGACGAGGGCGCAGCCGGCGAGCCGGCAGCCCTCGGCGACGCCCGAGACGAGCTCGGCGACCTGGGGCGGATCGACCCGACCCACCGCGACGTAGTCGAGCAGCGCGATCGGCTCGGCCCCGAGGCAGAGGACGTCGTCGGCGCACATCGCCACGAGGTCGATCCCGAGCGTGTCGAAGCGGCCGATCGCCCGGGCGATCGCAGTCTTCGTCCCGACGCCGTCCGTCGACGCGACGACGACCGGGTCGCGGAGACCACTCGGGAGCCGGAACGCGGCGGCGAACCCGCCGAGACCGTCGATCACCTCGGCCCGGCGGGTCGACTCGACGGCCGAGCGGATCAGCTCGACGGCGGTCTCGCCGGCGGCGACGTCGACACCGGCCGCGGCATAGGCCGTCCGGCGCGGGCCGCTCATCTCGCCGCGCCCACGGCGTCCGGTGGGCGTTGTTCCTCCAGGGCGAACTTCCGCGCGCCGGGGTCGTACGGCACGGGCACGGGGTAGCGCCCGTCGAAGCAGGCGAAGCAGAAGCGCTCGTAGGGCAGCTCGAGCGCCGAGAGGACGCCGCGGATCGAGAGGTAGCCGAGCGAGTCGGCGCCGATGAAGTCGCGGATCTCGTCGACCGACTGCGTCGCGGCGATCAGCTCGGTCTCGATCTGGGTGTCGATGCCGTAGAAGCAGGGGTGGTGGATCGGCGGAGCGCTGATCCGGACGTGGACCTCGGCCGCGCCGGCCCGCCGGAGGAGGCCGACGATCTGCTTCGTCGTCGTGCCCCGGACGATCGAATCGTCGACGACGACGAGCCGCCTGCCGCGGACGACTTCCCGGAGCGGCGAGAGCTTCACGTTCACGCCCCGCTGGCGCATCCCCTGGCTGGGCTGGATGAACGTCCGGCCGCTGTAGCGGTTGCGAACCATGCCCTCGCGGTACGGGATCCCGGAGGCCTCGGCGTAGCCCGCCGCGGCCGGGGCGCCGGTGTCGGGAACGGGCATGACGAGGTCGGCGTCGACCGGATGCTCGGCGGCCAGCTCGATCCCCATCCGCCGCCGGGCCTCGTAGAGGTTCCGGCCCTCGAGGTACGAGTCGGGGCGGGCGAAGTAGATGAGCTCGAACACGCAGAGCGCCGGCGTGGGCTCGGCGAAGCGGATCGACCGGGGCGGCCGGCCCGCCTCGAGGACGACGATCTCGCCCGGTTCCACGTCGCGAACGACGTCGGCGCCGACGACGTCGAGCGCGGCGGTCTCGGACGCGAGCAGCCAGCCGGCCGTCGTGTCGTCGTCCGGTCCGGCCGGCGGCGAGAGCCGGCCGAGGACGAGCGGCCGGAAGCCATGGGGGTCGCGGACGCCGATGACGCGGTGCGCATCGAGGACGACGAGGCTGTAGGCGCCGCGGACCTCGGGCAGGACCCGCAGCAGCGCCTCGACGGTGTCGCCGTCGGAGGCGTCGGCGAGGAGCGCCGTCAGCAGCTCCGTATCGGTCGTCGCCGGCAGCCGGGCGCGGCCGCCGGACAGGAGGCCGAGCAGCTCGCGCGTGTTCACGAGGTTGCCGTTGTGGCCGATCGCGAGGCCGTGGCCGCGACCCACGCGGAGCGTCGGCTGGGCGTTCTCCCAGACCGTCGAGCCGGTCGTCGAGTAGCGGCAGTGGGCGATCGCCAGCGGGCCGCGGAACGAGGGCAGTCGGTGCTCGTCGAGCACGCTCGAGACGAGCCCGAGGTCCTTGTAGACCATCAGCTCGCGTCCGTCGCTGACCGCGACGCCGGCCGACTCCTGGCCCCGGTGCTGGAGGGCGAACAGCCCGAGCGCCGCGAGACCGGCGGCATCCTGGTCGAACGACTCGGGCAGCGCGGCTCCGAACACGCCGCACATCAGCCCGGCTCCGAGGCGAGGTCGTCGCCGGTATCGAGACCGAGCGCGCGCGGCAGGCCGGCCTCCCAGGCATGGGCGAGATCGGCGACCGCGACGTCGAGGGCGTCGGCGATCCGGCCGCCGCGCTCCTCGGCCGCGCCCGTCGCGCCGGCCGCGGCGAGATCGATCCTGAGTCGGCGGCCACCGACCCGCCCCATCTCCGCGGTCGGGAGGCCGTGCCCGACTGCCAGCTCCACCACCGCGTCGACGTCGGAGGGGCGGACGGTGACGATCGCCCGCGACGGGCTCTCGCCGAACAGCTCGACCGCGGGAGCGTGCGTCGCCTGGAGCCGCACGTCGGCTCCTCGCCCGCCCCAGATCGCCATCTCCGCCAGGGCGATCGCCACCCCGCCGGCGGAGACGTCCTGGGCCGCCGTGAGCAGCCGGCGCCGAGCGGCCGCGACGAGGAACGCCTGGAGCGCCCGCTCGCGCTCGAGGTCGAGCGAGGGCGGATCGTCGTCGGCCGCGGCGCCCGCGAGCCGGGCGTACTCGCTGCCCGCCAGGCCCGCACCGACCTCGCCGAGGAGCAGGATCACGTCGCCGTCCGCCGCGAAGCCGGGACCCACGCGGTCGTCGAGGTCGTCGAGGAGGCCGACGACGCCGATCTCGGGCGTCGGCAGGATGGTGCCGGCGGAGCTCTCGTTGTAGAGCGAGACGTTGCCGCCGGTCACGGGCAGGCCGAGCGCCCGGCAGGCGTCGCCGAGGCCGCGGACGGCCTCGGACAGCTGCCAGAACGCCTCCGGCCGGGTCGGGTCGCCGAAGTTCAGGCAGTTCGTGACGCCGAGGGACCGTGCCCCGGTGATCGCGACGTTGCGCGTCGCCTCGGCCACCGAGAGCGCGGCGCCGAGCCAGGGGTCGAGCGCGCCGATCGGGGCGACGGCGTCGGTGGATGCGACGAGCACCTTGCGCGTTCCGTTGACCCGGACGACCGCCGCGCCCCGGCCCGGTCCCGCGATCGTTGCCGCGCCGACGTTCCAGTCGTACTGCTCGAAGACCCACCGACGGCTGGCCAGGTTCGGTCGGCCGAGGAGCGCGGCGAGGACGGCGCCCGGGTCCATCCCGCGTTCCGGCAGGACGTCGGCGACGGCCGGAGGAGCGCCGGCCGGCTCGCCGGGAGCCGGCGCCGCCCGCCGCCGCGTCGGCGCGAGCGCGAGCCGGTGGTGGACGATCGCGTCGGAGGCGAGCGCGCGGGCCGGGATCCGGGCGAGGATCGCCGCGCCAGGCGCGGGCCGGCCATCGGGCTCGATGCCGCCGGCGACGACCGTGACGTCGGCGTCGTCGGTCACTCGGCCGACGACCGCGACTGGCAGGCCCCAGCGCTCGCAGACCTCGCGGACGGCGTCCCAGCGCTCGGGCCGGACGATCGCGAGCATCCGCTCCTGCGACTCCGAGATCATGACCTCGAACGGCTCGAGGCCGGGCTCACGTCGCGGGATCGCGTCGAGGTCGACGGCGATCCCGGTCCCGGAGCGGTCGGCGGTCTCCGACACCGCGCAGGTGATCCCGGCCGCGCCGAGGTCCTGGAGGCCCTCGACGAGCCCGCGCTCGACGAGCTCGAGCGACGCCTCGATGAGGAGCTTCTCGGCAAAGGGGTCGCCGACCTGGACCGACGGCCGGCGCGACGGCGCATCGGCCCCGAAGGTGGCGCTCGCGAGGACGGACGCGCCGCCGATGCCATCCCGGCCCGTCGTCGAGCCGTAGAGCACGACGAGGTTGCCGGGCCCCGGCGCCGCGGCGTGGGTCAGCCGCGCCTCGTCGAGCAGGCCGATCGCCATGACGTTGACGAGCGGGTTGCCCTCGTAGGCCGGATCGAAGACGAGCTCGCCACCGACCGTCGGCACGCCGACGCAGTTGCCGTAGCCGCCGACGCCCCGGACGACGCCGTCGACGAGGCGCCGGGTCCGCGGCGAGGCGGGGTCCCCGAAACGGAGCGCGTCGAGGACGGCGATCGGCCGCGCACCCATCGCGAAGATGTCGCGGAGGATGCCGCCGACGCCGGTCATCGCGCCCTGGACCGGCTCGACCGCCGAGGGGTGGTTGTGCGATTCGATCTTGAAGGCGACCGCGAGGCCGTCGCCGATCGACACCGCCCCGGCGCTCTCCCCCGGACCGGCCACCAGGCCCTCGCCGGTCGTGGGCAGGGTCCGCAGGAGCGGCCGCGAGCTCTTGTACGAGCAGTGCTCGCTCCACATCACGCTGAACATCGCCAGCTCGAGGTCGTTGGGCTCGCGGGCGAGGCGGTCGCGGATCGCCTCGAGCTCGCCGTCGGTCAGCCCCAGGACCCGGTGGAGCGGCTCCGTCGGGCGTTCGACGGTTGCGGTCATCGGGCCGCCACGAGCGTCGGCCCCGCCCCGGCGCGCCGGGCGGCGGCGGACTCGACGAGCGAGCGGATGATGCCGAGCCCGTCGTCGGAGCCGAGGACCCTCTCGACCGCCGTCTCGGGATGGGGCATGAGGCCGGCGACGTTGCCGGCCGCGTTGAGGACCCCGGCGATCCCACGGAGCGAGCCGTTCGGGTTCGCGGCGTCGTCGGCTCCCTCGACCGCCGTGCCGTCCGGACGGGCGTACCGGAAGAGCACCCGGCCGTCCCGTTCGAGCCCGTCGAGCGTGGCCTCGTCGGCGTAGAAGCAGCCCTCGCCGTGCGCGACCGGCATCCGCAGCGGACGCCGGGCGTCGAGCGCGCAGGTGAACGGCGTATCGAGCCGCTCGGGCAGGATCGCGACCTCGCGGCAGACGAAGCGGAGCGAGCGGTTGCGGAGGAGCGCGCCCGGGACCAGGCCGGCCTCGGCGAGGACCTGGAACCCGTTGCAGATCCCGAGCACGAGCCCGCCGTCCGCGGCAAACGCCGCCACGGCCCGCATGACCGGGCTGAACCGGGCGATGACGCCTGCCCGGAGGTAATCGCCGTAGGCGAAGCCACCCGGCAGGATGACGGCGTCCGCGCCCTCGAGCGAGGCCTGCTCGTGCCAGAGGCGGACCGGCTCGGCGTCGGCGACGCGGAGCGCGTTGATCGCGTCGACGTCACGGTTCGAGCCGGGGAAGACGACGACGCCGACGCGCGCCGTCACGCTGGCGCTCCCGAATCGACGGAGCTCGTCGCCCCGATCTCCTCGACCACCCAGGCCTCGATGAGCGGGTTCGCGAGGAGCTCGGAGGCGAGCCGGTCGACGACCGCCCTCGCCGCGGCGGCATCGCTCGCCGCGACGGTCAGCTCGACCCGCCGACCGACCCGGACACCGCTCACGCCGTCGATCGCGAGGTGGCCGAGCGCGCCCTCGACCGCGCGGCCCTGCGGGTCGAGGATGCCGGGCTTCGGGGTGACGTTGACGGCGAACCGGAACGTCGCCGAGGGCGGGCTCATCGGGTCCGATCCATCAGCCGATCTCGTCCTCCTCGAGGTAGCGCTCGAACGAGCCGCCGGTGATCCGCTCGAACGCCTCGACGTATCGGCCGCGGGTCCCGGCGACGACGTCGGCCGGCAGGTCCGGTCCCGGCGCCCGCTTGTTCCAGCCCGAGGCCTCGAGCCAGTCCCGGACGTACTGCTTGTCGAAGCTCGGCTGCGGGCCGCCCGGCGAGTAGGCCGTGGCGTCCCAGAAGCGCGACGAATCGGGCGTCAGCAGCTCGTCGACGAGGAGGAGGTCGTCCGGGCCGGCCCACGTGCCGAACTCGAACTTCGTGTCGGCGAGGATGATCCCTGCCCGCTCGCAGACCTCGGCTCCGTGGCGGTAGAGGCGGAGCGCGACGTCCCGGATCCGCTCCGCCAGCCGCTGGCCGACGATCCGCTCGAAGGCGACCGCGTCGATCGTCTCGTCGTGCTCGCCGAGCTCGGCCTTCGTCGACGGCGTCACGATGGGTTTCGGCAGCCGGTCCGCCTCCCGCAATCCCGGCGGGAGCCGGATCCCCGCGATCTCACCGCTCGTCCGGTAGTCCTTCCAGCCCGATCCGGCGAGGTAGCCCCGGACGATCACCTCGACCGGCAGGACGTCGACGCGCTGGCAGACGAGGACGCGCCCCCGCAGCTCGCGCCGGATCTCGTCCGCGGTCCGCTCGCCGTCCGACCCGCCGCCCTCGCCCGCCGCCCAGACCGAGCGCATCCCACCGAAGGTCGCCGGCAGGTCGGCCGGGTCGATATCGTCGAGATCCGTCCCGACGAGGTGGTTCGCGACGATCCCGGCCGTCTCGCGGAACCAGAACCGGGACAGCCCCGTGAGCACGCGGCCCTTGTCGGGGATCGGTGTCGGGAGCACGACGTCGAAGGCGCTGATCCGGTCCGAGGCCACGAGCAGCAGGCGGTCGGCGCCGACGGCGTAGAGGTCGCGGACCTTCCCGGAGCGGACGAACGCGTCAGCCGGCACGGGTGGCCTCCGTCGTCGGTCCGGGGACTTCAAGCGCATCGAGGCGGGCGATGATCGCAGGCACGTGGCGGACGAAGGCCGCGTCGTCGAAACAGGCATCGAGACGCTCGAGCGGCAGCGCCTGGGCGACCGCCGGCTCGACCGCCAGGGCGTCCCGCAGCGGAAGCCGCTCGTCGGCGGCCCGGATCGAGGACCGCTGGACGACGGCGTACGCATCCTCGCGCGAGAGCCCGCCCTCGTCGACGAGCGCCAGCAGGATCCGCGAGCTCGCGTGGAGGCCGAGCGACGCCGCGAGGTTCGCCCGCATCCGCTCGCGCCGGACGACGAGCCCGGCGACCAGTCCGGCGGCTTTGACGAGCATGTAGTCCAGGAGGATCGTGGCGTCGGGGAGGATCACCCGCTCGGCGCTGCTGTGGCTGATGTCGCGTTCGTGCCAGAGCGGCTGGTTCTCGAGCGCCGTGGCGGCGAAACCGCGCAGGAGGCGGGCGAGGCCTGCGATCCGCTCCGACAGGATCGGGTTGCGCTTGTGGGGCATCGCCGACGAGCCCTTCTGGCCGGCCCGGAACGGCTCCATGACCTCGCCGATCTCGGTGTGCTGGAGGTTCCGGATCTCGGTCGCGATCCGCTCGAGCGTGCCGCCGGTCACGGCGATCGCGGCCACGAACGCCGCGTGCCGGTCGCGCTGCACGATCTGGGTGCTGACCGGGTCGGCGTGAAGCGCGAGCGCTCCGAGGACCTCGGCCTCGACGTCGGGGTCGAGATGGCTGTACGTGCCGACCGGGCCCGAGAGCTTGCCCGTCGCCACCTCGTCCGTCGCCCGCGCCAGCCGCGCCCGGTCCCGCGCGACCTCGAACGCCCAGCCGGCCACCTTCGCCCCGAACGTCGTCGGCTCGGCGTGGACCGAGTGGGTCCGACCGATCATGAGCGTGTCCGCCTCCGCCCGGGCGCGCTCGACGAGCGCCGCGACGAGCGCGTCGCAGTCGGCGACGAGCCGCTCGCCGGCGGCCCGCAGCTGGAGGGCGAGGGCGGTGTCGACGACGTCGCTGCTCGTGAGCCCGAGATGGAGGTATCGGCCGTCGGGCCCGACGGTCTCCGCGACCTGGCTGACGAAGGCGATGACGTCGTGGTCGGTCGTGCGCTCGAGCTCGCCGATCCGGCCGACGTCGACCCGGGCCCGGGCTTCGATCGCGGCGAGCGCCGCTGCCGGGATCGTTCCCCGCGCGGCCTGGGCGCGGGCCACCGCCAGCTCGACCTCGAGCATCAGCCCGAACCGCGCCTCGTCAGTCCAGAGCGCGCCCATCTCGGGCAGCGTGTAGCGCGGGATCACGCGCTCGCCCCCGCCAGCGTGGCGGCCTCGCCGGCGATGTCGTGGCGGCGCTCGCTGCCGGGCCAGGCGACCCGGTCGGCCGCTCGTTCGGCGGCGCCGCGCGCCGCGCCGAGGTCCGCGCCCCGGCCGACGACCGTCAGGACGCGACCGCCGGTCGCTCGGAACCGACCGTCGGGCCCACGGGCCGATCCCGCGTGGAAGACGAGGACGTCGGGCTCGTCCGACAGCCGACCCGCGTCGTCGAGGGCGGTGATCTCCGCGCCCGGCTCGATCTGATTCGGATAGCCCTTCGAGGCGAGGACGATCCCAACGGTCGCGGTCGGCAGCGCCGGGACGAGCGAGCCGTAGGCGCGGCGGGCATCGGCGAGCGACCCGCGGGCCGCGGCGAGCAGGAGCGGCCCGAGCGCCACGGCGAGGCGGGGCACGATCACCTGGGTCTCGGGGTCGCCGAAGCGGGCGTTGAACTCGAGCAGCCGCGGCCCGCGGTCCGTGAGCATGAGCCCCGCGTAGAGTGCACCGCGGAACGGCGTCCCTCGACGGGCGAGCTCGGCCAGCGCCGGTCGATGGAACCGCTCGACGATCTCGTCGGCAGCGTCGTCGGGCAGGTCCGGGAGCGGCGAGTAGGCGCCCATCCCGCCGGTGTTCGGGCCCGTGTCGCCGTCGCCGAGGCGCTTGTGATCACGGGAGATCGGCAGGGCGATCGCGTCGGCGCCGTCGGAGAGGGCGATGACGCTCGCCTCGCGTCCGACCAGCCGCTCCTCGACGACGACCCGCCCGTCGAGCGCGTCGACCGCGACCTCCGCCTCGTCGGCAGACGTGCAGACGGTTACGCCCTTCCCGGCCGCGAGCCCGTCGGCCTTGATCACCGCCCCGCCGGTCCGATCGACGAGCTGCCGCGCGAACGAGATCGCGGCGCCGCGTTCGTCCGCCCCGAAGGCTCGGCCCTCGGCCATCGGGATTCCGGCGGCGCCGGCGACCTCGCGGCAGAACCCCTTCGAGGTCTCGATCCGGGCGGCCGCAGCGCTCGGGCCGAAGACCGGGACCCCGGCCGCGGTCAGGGCGTCGGCGACCCCGGTGGCGAGCGGCGCCTCGGGCCCGACGACGACGACCTCGACGGCCTGCGCGCGCGCGAGCGCCACGACGGCCTCGGGATCGAGAGGCTCGAGACGGACCGTGCGGACGCGGGGCTCGTTCGCCATCACGTCCCGGCCCGGCGCGACGATCACCGCGTTGACCCCGGGCTCCGCCGCGAGCTTCCACGCGAGCGCGTGCTCCCGCGCGCCGTTGCCGACGACGAGGAGGCGCGTCGGCATGATCAGGCTCATGCCGGCAGCGGCGGCCGGTGGCGGACGGGCCGCCAGGCGCGTTCGATCGTCTGGGTACGCTCCGGCCCGACCGAGACGAGGACGATCGGAGCCCCCGCGAGATCCTCGAGCGCGGTCACGTAACGGCGGGCCGCCTCGGGCAGGTCCGCGAGCGCGCGAACGCCGTGGATCTCGTCCGGCCAGCCCTCGAACGCCTCGTAGACCGGGACGGCCCGTCGGAGCTCCTCCGCCGACGAGGGCCACGTCTCGACACGCCGGCCGTCGAGCTCGTAGGCGACGCACAGCCGGAGCTCCTCGATCCCCGAGAGGATGTCGAGCTTGTTGAGCATGATCGAGCTGACGCTGTTGACGCGGACCGCGTAGCGGATCGGGACGGCGTCGAACCAGCCGACACGCCGCCGTCGGCCGGTGGTGGTCCCGACCTCGTGACCGCGCGTCGCGATCGCCTCGCCCGTTCCGTCGTCGAGCTCGGTCGGAAACGGACCGGCACCGACTCGCGTGGCGTAGGCCTTCATCACGCCCATGACCTCGTCGACCTGGAGAGGTCCGATCCCGCCGCCGGTGCAGGCGCCGCCGGCCACGGGCGACGACGAGGTCACGAACGGGTACGAGCCGTGGTCGAGGTCGAGGAGCGTCCCCTGCGCGCCCTCGAACAGCACGTGGTCGCCGCGGATGAGCGCCTCCTGGACGAGCCAGGTCGCGTCGGCGAGATATGGCCGGAGCCGCTCGCCCCAGGCCGCCACCTGGGCGCAGAGCGCGTCCGCGTCGAACCGCGCGTCCGAGCCGAGCGCGGCGAGGAGGGCGTGCTTCTCGGGCAGGACGCGGGCGAGCTTGGCGGCCACGACCGCCGGCTCGAACAGGTCGGCCATCCTGATCCCGGACCGGGCCGCGCGATCCTCGTAGGCCGGGCCGATCCCTCGCCCGGTCGTGCCGACCTTGCCCTCGCCGAGGGCCGCCTCGCGCGCGGCGTCGAGGGCGCGGTGGTACGGCAGGATCGCGTGCGCGCCGAGGCTGACCCGGAGCCGGCTCGTGTCGATCCCGCGGGCGGCCAGCGCGTCGAGCTCGTCGATGAGCGTCGCGGGGTTGACGACGACACCCGGGCCGATGACCGGGACGATGTGCGGGTAGAGGATCCCGGACGGGACGAGGTGGAGCTTGAAGACCTCGTCGCCGATGACGACCGTGTGGCCGGCGTTGTCGCCGCCCTGGTAGCGGACGACCATCGCGACCTGCTCCGCGAGAAAATCGGTCGTCTTGCCCTTGCCCTCGTCGCCCCACTGGAGCCCGACGATCACGGTCGCCGGCATCTCAGGGTCGCCCGCCAAAGAAAAAGGCCCTGGGCTCCGCGGCCCGGGACCTGGATACACTCCGCCGCCGTCGCGCCGCCTCGCGGCGCCGGATCGGTCCGAAGGTGCTCGTTCGTCTCACGGGGCGAACGTCGCGCCTCCCTCGAGCAACGGCTCCACCTCAGGCTGGGTCGGGTCGAGGACGCGAGCGAGTATACCGGCCGCCGGACCCCCGGGACGTCGGGCCGCGACAGGCCGCGGGCGGCTCGCGTGCGGCGGGCGGCTCGCGCGCCGCGGCCGTGGCTTCCCGGCACCGGGACTTCCGGGCGCCGTAGGTAGGGACCTTCGGTGGCGTCCGTCGGACGGTCTCCGCTGGCTAGGCTCCGGTCGTGATCCGACTGCTCGGGGCTCTGGGTGCGCTCGCCCCGGTCGTGCTCGGATTCGTCCTCCTCTCCTCGCCCTCGACGCTCCTCTCGATCGTCGACGACGGCACGCGGTCGGTCGCCGCGGCCCTCGTCGCCGGCTCGATCGGCGTGTCGCTCACGGCCCTCGTCGTGTTCGCCTACCTCCGCTTCCGGGTGGTCCGGGTCGTCCGGGCGGTCGAGCGGCTCGCGGCCGGCGAGCGCGAGGCCGGCGTGCCGCCCGTGGGACACGGCATCGAGGGCCGCCTGGCGCGCGCGGTCTCGGACCTCGCCCTGCAGCTCTCGCAGACGCGCGAGTCGGCCACGGTCGACCGGCTGACCGGCGTCGCGAACCGCCAGACGCTCATCGGCGCCCTCTGGGCGGAGGTCGAGCGGGCGAACCGCTACAACCGGCCGTTCAGCCTCGCCTTCGTCGACATCGACCACTTCAAGCAGGTCAACGACACGTACGGCCACGCCGCCGGCGACGTGATCCTCCGCGGTATCGCCCAGACGATCCAGGCGAACCTCCGCCAGAACGACCTCATCGGCCGGTACGGTGGCGAGGAGTTCCTCCTGCTCCTGCCCGAGACGAACGCCGAGGATGCGGCCGCGCTCTGCGAGAAGCTGCGTCACCTCGTCGGCCGACTCCGGTTCGCGGTCGAGGGCAACCCGGCGCTCACGACGACGATCTCGATCGGCGTCGCCGGCGGCTTCGGGCGCGTCCTCCACGTCGACGCGCTCGTCCGCGATGCCGATGCCGCGATGTACTCGGCGAAGGCCCTCGGCCGGAACCAGACCTACGTCTTCGCGGAGCCGGACGAGGACGCCCGCGTGCCCCGCGCCCCGATCTCGCCGTACGGCCGGGCCCGGGCGACCGAGATCGGCCGCGCGGCGCGGGAGGCAGCCGAGGCGGCGCTCACCGCGGTCATCGCGCCGCTCCCCCATCATCGCGGCCGTCCGTCGCCGACGGTCGCCTCGATCGTCGTCGCGATGGCCAGTCAGCTCGACCTGCCCGATCAGGAGGTCGAGCGGATCCGTCTCGCCGGCGTCCTCCACGACATCGGCAAGGTCGCCGTGCCGGAGGAGATCCTCCAGAAGCCCGCCTCGCTCACCTCGGCCGAGTGGCGAACCGTCGTCCAGCACCCCCGGATCGCCCAGGTGATCCTCGAGCAGGCGACGCTCATCCGCGACGCGGTCCCGATCATCCTTCACCACCACGAGCGCTACTCGGGGCACGGCTACCCGTTCGGCCTGCGGGGTCGCGACATCCCGCTCGGGTCGCGGATCGTCGCGATCGCCGACGCCTACGAGGCCATGACCCACGACCGGCCGTACAAGCGGGCGATGACCCACGCCGCGGCGATCGCCGAGCTCCGCCGCCACGCCGGGACCCAGTTCGATCCCGAGCTCGTCAACCTCTTCTGCGAGCTCTACGCCGACGCGCCACCCCAGCCCGACGGGGCCCTGCCGCCGATCGAGGCAGTCGCTCGGCGAGGGGCCGGCCCGGAGCCCGCCCAGCGCTCCTCGACGCTGCGCGAGCCCTCCTCGGCGGGCGCGATCGATCGCGCCGCCGGGAGCCCTCCGCCCTCGGTCGGGTCGGCAGTCCAGCGGCGACGCCGTGCCCGGACGGACGCGATCTCCGGAGAGAGCGCCGCGGGCTGAGATGCCGCCGTGCCGCAGGCGGACGCGCGGCCGTCACCGGGGAGCCGGATAAGCGGCCGATGAGCGCTGGTCGAGCCGACGCGAACGCCGCGATGAGGTCTCGGCGGTAGGGTACGCGTCGCCCGCCGTCCACCTCGCCGGCCTCGCCGTCCGCTCGCCGAACCCGCCTTCCGTCGAAGCAGGTCCGAAGGGTCCCGCCGAGGCCGGCAGCTTCCTCGACGCCGGCCTTCGTGCCGGCGACCACAGGCCCGTCGGCGCCGCCGGCGGCCGGAAAGGACGAACGGACCGTGAACAGGGTCCTCATCACCGGGCGTCTCACCCGCGACCCGGAGCTGCGCGTGCTCGCCTCGGGCAAGAGCGTCTGCCAGTTCAGCGTGGCGACGAACGAGTACGCCGGCAACGGCAAGGAGAAGGCCGAGTTCCACTCGATCGTGGCCTGGGACAAGCTCGCCGACATCTGCGGCCGCTACCTCGGCAAGGGCCAGCAGGTCGCGGTCGAGGGTCGCATCCAGACGCGGACCTGGGACGACGATCGCGGTCAGCGGCACTGGAAGACCGAGATCGTCGCCGCCCAGGTCGAGCTGCTGTCCGGGCGGAAGAAGAAGGACTACGAGGCCGAGCAGGCGGCCGAGGCGATCGTCGCCCAGGCGGCGAAGCTCGGCGACGAGCCGCTCGACGCGACAGCCGAGGCCGACGCCGAGCCCGATGACGACGAGGAGGTCGAGGCCGCCGCCTGACCCGCGTTTCCCCGGCGACCCGGTCGACCCCCTCCGGCCGGGTCGCCATCACGAACCGGCGTGGCAAGCCGATCGCCTCCGGGCTGCCTCGACCGGCCGTCACGAGCCCGGGAGGCGTGCCTCCGGGAGCCTCGGCTCGAAGAGCTCGACGGGATTGCCCGCCGGATCCTCGACGAGCACCTGCCGCCCGCCGACGCCGACCACGATCTCGTTGCGAAACCGCACTCCGGCCGTCCGGAGCGCGCCGACGATCGCGTCGAGGTCGTCGACCTCGATCTGGAAGCGGTTCCAGCCGCCGGGCTCCGGTCGGCGTCCGTCCGGCATCGCCTGGCCGCCACCGGGACCCCCGCCGGGGACGCTCAGGACGAGCCGGAGGTCGCCCCGCCCGAGCATCGCGAAGAAGGCGTTCGGGTGCATCTCCTCGCGGAACCCGAGCCGATCCCGGTAGAACTCGATCGCCGCGTCGACGTCGTCGACGATGTAGCGAACACTGACCGTCGCCGTCGCCGCCTCCTTTCGAGCGGAGGCTATGTCGTGACCGCGTCAGCTGCCGGCAGGCGCATGAAGAGGAGCGGAAACGGCCGGCCATCGCCGTCGAGCTCCGAGCGGTCCTCGAGACGGAACCCGCATGCCTCGTAGAAGCGGACGGCGCCGGTGTTCTGCTCGTTGACCGCGACCGTGAGCTCGCCGCGGAGCGCCTGGGCGTGGCGGACGAGCCTGCGGCCCCAGCCGCGCCGATGAACCTCGGGCGCGAGGAAGAGCGACTCGACCTCATTGCCGGCGAGGCCCATGAAGCCGACCGGGGAATCGGCCGAATCGACGAGGACCCAGAGCTCGGGCTCGTCGGCCGTCAGGTACTCCCTCGACGGCTCGATGAGCGCGTCGATCTCCTCGGGCGCGAGAAACGCGTGCGTCGCTCGGACCGACCGGAGCCAGACCTCGACGAGGCCGGTCCTGTCGGTGGGGCGGGCCGGGCGGATCGACAGCTCGTCGGAATCGGTCGTAGGGCGGGGCAGGCTGGTCATCGGTTCGGTCCTCCTCCGGATGGTCGGACCGTTCGTACGTGCCGCGTCACGAGGCGGATTGCCCGGCGCCTCCGCGACGCGGGAGCGCTACGAGGCCTCCGATCGGCGATAGAGGTCGCGGCGGCGATGGCCGGTCTGCGCGGCAACGCGCGCCGCGGCACCGCCCCGCGGTTCGCCGGCTGCCACGAGCCGATCGACCTCGGCCCGAGCGGCATCGAGCGACGGTCGGTCCCCGCTCCGTTCGTACCCTGGGATCGGCCACGACCCGACGACGACGACCGCCTCGCCGCGGGCGACGATGTCGCCGGCCCGCGTGCGCCGGGCGAGCCCCCCGAGCGAGCCCCGGACGATCTCCTCGTGGGCCTTCGTGAGCTCGCGCCCGATCACGGCCGGGCGGTCGCCGCCGGCAGCCTCGGCGAGGTCGGCGAGCGTCGCGGCAAGCCGGTCGGGCCGCTCGAACAGGACCGTGCCCCGGTCGTCGCCGGCGATTCGGGCGATCCGCTCCCGGCGCTCACGTCCGGACCGAGGGAGAAAGCCCTCGAACGACCAGCGCGGCCCGGCGATCCCCGCGGCCGCGACCGCGGCGAGCACGGCCGAGGCACCGGGCACGGGGACGACGCGACCGCCCTCGGCAGCCCAGCGGGCGACGAGGTCCTCGCCCGGATCGCTCACGCCCGGGGTGCCCGCGTCGGTGACGAGCGCGAGGTCGGCTCCGCCCCGCAGGTGGCGGATCACCTCCTCCAGCCGGCGCTCGCCGCTCCGGGCGTGGTAGCTCACGAGCGGCGTCGCGATCCCGTGGCGCCCGAGGAGCCGCCGCGTGACCCGCGTGTCCTCGGCGGCGACGAGCGGCACGGACCGGAGCACCTCGAGCGCGCGAAGCGTGACGTCCGAGAGGTTGCCGATCGGCGTCGCGACGACGTAGAGCGTGCCCCCGGGCGACGCGGACGGGTCGGCGGCCACCGCTACGAACGGGTCGAGCCGGGCCGGCGGCGCGGGTAGAGGTAGTCGATCCCGGCCGTCCGCGGTCCGAGCTTGGCGATCGGTGGCACCTGCCGCTTGAACTCGCTGGCCGCGATCATCTGCTCGATCCGGTCGACCACCGCGGGGTCGAAGCCCTGCCCTGTGAGCTCGGCCGGCGACTGCCGTCGGTCGACGAGCCCGTAGAGGATCCGGTCGAGGACGGGATAGCTGAACGAGCCCTCGGCCTCGTCGGTCTGGCCCGGCCACAGGTCGGCCGAAGGTGGCTTGCGGATGATCCGCTCGGGGACCCCGACGGCGGCCGCGAGCTGGCGGACCTGGCTCTTGTAGAGGTCGCCGATCGGGTTGAAGGCCGAGGCGTTGTCGCCGTAGTGGGTCGTGTAGCCGATGAGGATCTCGGTCTTGTTGCCCGTGCCCACCACGAGCCCACCGAAGGTCGCCGAGCGGTCGTAGAGGATCGCCATCCGCGTCCGGGCCATGAAGTTCCCGCGCCGGAGCCGGCTCGCGTCGGGACCGCCGGGGCCGTCGAAGTAGGCATCGACCATCGGGCTGATGTCGACGACCTCGGACTGGCAGCCGAGAAGCGCGACGACGGTCTCGCCGTCGGCGAGCGAATCGGGCGACGATGTCCGGTACGGCAGGAGCAGCGCGAGCAGCCGTTCGGCGCCGATCGCGTCCGCAACGAGGTAGGCGACGAGGGCCGAGTCGATCCCGCCGGACAGCCCGAGGACCGCCCGTTCGAACCCCGCCTGGCGGAGCTGGCCCCGGATGAACTCGCCGATGACGCGGCGGGCGACGACCGTGTCGATCGCCAGCTCGTCCGGCAGCTCGAAACCCGGCCCGGCCGGCTCCGCGGCCGTCACCGGCGGCTCGAGAGCGGAAGTCCGGCCTCGGCCCGCTCCCGGCCCGGTTCGGCCGACGCGTCGTCGAGGAGGCCCGCGCGCTCGGCGACGATCCGCTCGAGCTCGCGGACGAGGAGCTCGGGTCGCTCGTCGCGGAGGACCGGCAGCGAGATCCGTTCCCGGCGGATGTCGGCGAGCTCGACGTCGACCGTGAACAGGCCCTCCTCGAAGAGCGGCGCCCGGAACCGAACGCGACCGCTCGGGTCGACGACCTCCGAGCCGCCCCAGAAGCTGATCGACTCGTCGACACCGACGCGGTTGCAGAAGACGACGAGGCTCGTCGTGAGCTGGGCGTAGGCGGACATCAGCGTCCACCATGACGTCGCGGTTCCGAGACCGCTCTCGTTCGTCGCCGCGAGGTCGCGGCCGGGCGACGACGAGACGTTCACGAGGACATGGGCCCCGTCGAGGGCCAGCAGCTGGGGCACGGACAGGTGCCAGAAGTCCTCGCACACCGCGAGCCCCACGGGGACGCCGAGCGTCGAGGGCGCGGCGCGGAGGGCGTCTCCCGGGGCGAAGAACCGCCGCTCGTCGAACAGTCCGTACGTCGGCAGAAAGAGCTTGCGATGGACGTGGCGGACCGCGCCCTCCTCGAGGAGGGCGGCGGCGATGAACAGGCGGTGGTCGTCGGATTCCTCGACGAACGAGACCACGACCGACAGCTCCGGCGCCTCCGCGGCGAGACCGAGGAGGCGCGGATCGTCCGGCCGGATCGCGACGTCGGCGGCGAGATCCTGGAGCTGGTAGCCGGTCAGGCCGAGCTCGGGAAAGACGACGAGCCGGGCGCCCGCCGAGCGCGCCTCGCCGATGAGCGATCGGTGCCGCTCGAGGTTCTCCTCGAACAGCCCGAGCCGGGGAGCGATCTGGGCGAGCGCGATCCGGAGCGGCGGCACGGCCGGAGTCTAGCGGTCACCACGCGCCTCCCACGCGCCGGCCGCGGGTCAGCGCGGTCGGTCGAGCTCCGCCCTCAGCCTGGCTCGCCCCCGCGACAGCCAGCTCGCGACGGTGCCCTCGGGCGATCCGAGGATCGTCGCGACCTCGCGGACGCTGTAGCCGTCGACGGCGGTGAGCAGGAGGGCCGCCCGCGTCCGGCCGTCGAGCCGCCCGAGCGCTGCCGACAGGTCCGGATCGGCCGGACCGGTCCAGGGCACGGGCCGGAGCCGCCCCATCGCGGCGAGCCTCCGGCGGTGGCGTCGGAGCTCGTTGAACGCGAGCCGCAGACCGATCGTGTAGAGCCATGCCCGGACGTCACGGCCGTCGAACTGCTCCCACGTACGGAACGCTCGCAGGTACGCCTCCTGCGCGACGTCCTCCGCGTCGTCGCGGCTGTGGAGGACGAGCACGAGCCGCCTGACGAGGTCCGCGTAGTGGGGCCGGACGGCCGCCTCGAACTCCTCGGCGGGCCGAACGTCGGCGGCGGCCGCCAATCCGACCGCCGTCGCCGCCGCGAGCCGCTCGCCCGCGCTCACGGCATCGCCATCGCGCCGCAGACGCCGGACGGCTCGGCGCCGGTCCGCTGGTCGACCACCATGTGGAGCACCCCGTCGCGGTCGATCGCCGCGGGAACGACGTAGCCGTGCTCGGGCGCCGTCGCCTGGACGACCGTCGAACCGCCCTTGCCCGACGCACCGCCCGACTCCACCTGCCAGACGACCTCGACGAAGCCGCGCGCCGCGAGGAACGCCTCGGCCTCGCGGGGCGACATGCACTCCATCCGCGCGCCCTGGAGCGGCTGCCCCGGGTTCTCGACGCCCTCGTAACCGATCACGGCCTGGCGGACGACCTCCACGGCCCCGCTCGCCGTCGCGGTGACGCCGACGACGAGGATGGCCGCGACCGCGAGGGAGGCGGCAAACCGTCGCCTCTGGCCCTTCGGAAGTGGCGGCGCCTCGCCCGCCGGTACGGACGCGGCCAGCGCCGCGAGCCGGGTGTCGAGCTCGGTGTCGTCCATCGGTGTTCCCCTTCGGCGTCGTCCGGCGAGGATCGTCCCGGAGTCACCGGGTACAACACCGCAGCGGCCCGAATCCTTGCACGCGGCACGGCGGCCATGCGCCTACGGCGGCCATGCGCGTTCGGCGTCCCGGTTCGCCGTCCGCGGTCGCCTCTCGCGCCGCCCCGCCCCGCCTGAGCTCAGTTCCGGCGCTGCGGCTCCTCGGGCGGAATTGGCGCGCCGAGCGGCGACACCCCACCGGGCGGCGCCGTCGGGGCCGCGAGGACCTCGTCGCCGGCGTCGGCCATCGCGTCGGGCGCCGCAGGGGCGTATGCGCCGCCAGCCTGAGCGACCGCGCCGCCAGCCTGAGCGACCGCGCCTCCGGCGGCCGGCCTCGACCGCCCGACCGCCCCCGTCGCCTGGGCCTGTTCGGCCGAGCCCGCGACGTCCTCGGCGAAATGGCAGGCGACGACGTGCCCGGTCGCGAGCTCGCGAAGCGCCGGGTCCTCGGTCTCGCAGCGCACCGGGTTGCCGAGCCGCTCCCGGAGCCAGCAGCGGGTGTGGAAGCGGCAGCCCGACGGCGGTGCCACCGGCGACGGCACGTCGCCGCGGAGGATGATCCGGCGCCGGCGCGACTCGATCGCCGGGTCCGGGATCGGGATCGCGGACAGGAGCGCGACGGTGTACGGGTGGAGCGGCTCGACGTTCAGCTCGCGGGACGACGCGAGCTCGACGATCCGGCCGAGGTACATCACCGCGATCCGATCGCTGATGTGCCGGACGACCGACAGGTCGTGGGCGATGAACAGGTAGGTCAGGTCGAACTCGCCCTGGAGCTGCTCGAGCAGGTTGATGATCTGGGCCTGGATCGAGACGTCGAGGGCGCTGATCGGCTCGTCGGCGACGATGAGATCGGGATTGACCGCGAGGGCCCGGGCGACGCCGATCCGCTGGCGCTGACCGCCCGAGAACTCGTGCGGGTAGCGGTTCGCGAACTCGGGGTTGAGCCCGACCGTCGCGAGGAGCTCGCGGACGCGCTCGCGGCGCTCCCGGCCGTTGCCGATGCGGTGGATCTCGAGCGGCTCGCCGATGATGCCGCCGGCCGTCATCCGCGGGTTGAGGCTGGCATAGGGGTCCTGGAAGATCATCTGCATCCGGCGCCGCATCGCTCGCATCGCCGATTCCGGGAGCGAGGCGAGATCGGTCCCGTCGAAGACGACCCGACCGCCCGTGGGACGGTAGAGACGGATGAGGGCCCGGCCCGTCGTCGACTTGCCGCAGCCCGACTCGCCGACGAGCCCGAGCGTCTCGCCGCGGCGGAGCGTGAACGAGACCCCGTCGACCGCCTGGACGTCGCCGATGTGGCGCTCGATGACAAGCCCCTCGGTGATCGGGAACCAGACCTGCAGGTCCTCGACCTCGAGGAGGTGCGTCGCCGCCGCAGCTCCGGCCCTGGCGCCGGCCGTGACGTCGGCCGTCACGCGACGGGCTCCCCGGGCCCGGAGCCGTCGCCGGCCGCGACGGACGCGCCCGCGGCCTCGAGCTCCGCCGGCGCGACGTCCTCGATCGGGACACCCACGAGGCCCGGCGGCGGTGCCGGCACGAAGCCGGGCCGGAGCGGCTGACCCGCGACGGCCTCCTCGGGGGTCGGCGGGTTGTGGCAGGCGATCCGGTGACTCGCGTCGGGGCCGGTCGTCACGACCCGGCCGCTGATCGCGGCGGGGTCGTTCGCGGTCGGCGCGAGCGGTGGCATCACCTCCCAGCAGACCTCGAGCCGCCAGGCGCAGCGCGGCGCGAACGGGCAGCCGACCGGCGCGCGGCGCTGGTCCGGCGGGGTCCCCTCGATCGGGATCAGCCGCTCCGGCTGCTCCTCGTCGAGACGCGGGATCGAGTGGAGGAGCCCGACGGTGTACGGGTGCGAGGGGTTCGCGAACAGCTCGGACGTCGTCGCCGTCTCGACGATGAAGCCCGCGTACATCACGTTGATCCGCTGGGTCATCCCGGCCACGACACCCAGGTCGTGGGTGATGAGGATGAGCGCCGTGCCGCCCTCGGTCGTCAGCCGCTCGAGGATCTCGAGGACCTGGGCCTGGATCGTCACGTCGAGGGCGGTCGTCGGCTCGTCGGCGATCATCAGCTTCGGCTCGAGCGCCAGGGCCATCGCGATCATCACCCGCTGGCGCATCCCGCCCGAGAACTGGTGCGGGTAGGAGCGGAGCCGGCTCTCGGGCCGGGCGATCCCGACCATCCCGAGCAGCTCGATCGCTCGCGCCCGGGCGTCCTCGCGCGAGACCTTCCGGTGGGCCCGGATCGTCTCGACCATCTGCTCCTCGATCGTGAGGACCGGGTTGAGGCTCGTCATCGGGTCCTGGAAGATCATCGCCACGTCGCGCCCGCGGAGATCGCGCAGGTCGGCCTCCGGCATCGTCGCGAGGTCGACGCCGTCGAAGAGGATCTGGCCGCCCTCGATCCGTCCGGCCGGTTTCGGCAGGAGCCGCATGACCGCGAGGTTCGTCACGCTCTTGCCGCAGCCGGACTCGCCGACGAGCCCGAGCCGCTCGCCCGGCTCGAGCTCGAACGAGACGCCGTTGACGGCATGGATCGTCCCGTCCTGGGTCCGGAACCGGACGACGAGGTCGCGGACGTCGAGGAGCGCCATCAGTGTCGCAGCCGCGGGTCGAGCGCCTCGCGGAGCCCGTCGCCGAGGAGGTTGAAACCGATCGCGGTGATCGAGATCGCGGCCCCGGTGAAGAAGATGATCCACGGCGCCTGGCGATAGAAGCTCGTCGCGTCGGTCAGCATCGTCCCCCACTCCGCCGTCCGTGGGTCCGGCGGCCCGAGACCGAGGAAGCCGAGCCCGGCGACGTCGATGATCGCCGTAGCGAGGGCGAGCGTGGCCGCGACGATGACCGGCGTGAGCGCGTTCGGGAGCATGTGCCGGAAGAGGATCCGGCCGGTCGAGGCGCCGATCGAGCGCGCGGCCGTCACGTAGTCGGACTCCCGAAGAGCGAGCATGCTGCCGCGGAGCAGCCGGGCGAAGATCGGCGCGTTCGTCAGCGCGACCGCGAACATGATCTGGAGGAGGCCCCGGTCGAGCCAGACGACGACGCCGATCGCGAGGAGGATCCCGGGGATCGCGAGGAGGACGTCGACGACACGCATGAGGACGGTGTCGACGCGGCCGCCGAAGGCCCCCGCGATCGCCCCGATCGTCCCACCCATCGCGACGCCCATCAGGACCGACACGACGCCGACGAGGAGGCTGATCCGAGCGCCGTAGAGGACGCGCGTCAGGACGTCCCGGCCCTGGAGGTCGGTGCCCATGAGATGCGCGGCCGACGGCGGCTTGATCCGGTTGACGAGCGTCCCGGCGAGCGGATCGCCGGGCGCGAGGACCGGTGCGAGCAGCGCCGCGAGCGCGAAGACCGCGATGATCGCCAGCCCGAGCAGCGCCGGCCGGTTGTGGAGCAGCCGTCGGAACGCGTCGCGCCAGAGACCGCGCGACGCCCGCGACGTGAGCGGCTGGGCGAGAGGCTGGTTGAGGGGCGCGGCCGCCGTCGCCATCAGGAGTACCGGATCCGCGGGTTGAGGAAGGCGTAGCCGACGTCGACGAGCAGGTTGACGACGAGGAAGATGAGGGCGAAGACGAGGATCGTCGACTGGACGACGAGGTAATCGTGGTCCTGGATCGCCTCGACGACGTAGCGGCCCACCCCGTTCCACGAGAAGACCGTCTCGGTGATGACGGCGCCGGCGAGGAGCCCGCCGACCTGGAGGCCGATGACCGTGACGACCGGCAGCCAGGCGTTGCGCATGACGTGCCGGCTGTCGACCCGCCGCTCGGTCAGGCCCTTCGCCCGGGCCGTCCGGACGTAGTCCTCGTTCGCCACGTCGAGGACCGACGCGCGGGTGATCCGGGTGACGATCGCGAGCGGGATCGAGCCGAGCGCGATGGCCGGCAGGACGAGGTGCCGCAGGGCGTCGACGAACGCGTCCGGGCGACCGTCGAGGAGCGTGTCGATGAGCATGAAGTTCGTGACCGCGTCGATGTGCGTCCGGGGATCGAGCCGGGCCGACGTCGGCAGCCACTTGAGCTGGACCGACAGGAAGAACTGGAGCGTGTAGCCGAGGATGAAGATCGGGATCGAGATGCCGAGCAGCGAGATGACGGTCACCGCTCCGTCGGTCCAGCCCTGGGCGTGCCGGGCGGCGATCCGTCCGAGCGGGATCCCGAGCCCGATCGCGAACAGGAGAGCGGCCGCGGTCAGCTCGATCGTCCCCGGGAAGCGGAGCGCGAGCTCGGACGCGACCGAGCGGTTGTTGATGACGCTCTTGCCGAGGTCGCCCGACAGGAGCTGGCCGAGGTAGATGAGGTACTGCTCGTAGAGCGGCTTGTCGAGCCCGAGGCGCGTCCGGATCTCTGCCGTCAGCTCCGGCGTCGCGTGCTGGCCGAGGAGCGCGGCGACCGGATCGCCGGGCAGCAGATGGACGAACGCGAACAGCACGATCGACAGCCCGAGCAGGACCGGGATCGCGGCGAGGAGCCTGCGGAAGACGTACTTCAGCATGGCCGGAAGCAGCGTCCCCCCGGGCCGCGGGGCCCGGGGGGACGGATGTCGACCGAGCGAACGGCGTCGCTCAGCGGTTGAGCCAGACGGAGTTGAGCGCCTCGTTCAGGTTGCCGGCGCCGACGAAGCCCTGGACGGCGGCACTGGCGGCAGCCGGCGGCTTCGAGTGGACGAGCGGCACGAACGGCAGGTCGCGGGCGAGGATGTCCTGGGCGTCGCTCCACGCCTGCTGGGCGGTCGCGTCGTCGGGCGCCGTAGCGCCCTTGTCGAACGCGGCCTTGAGCTCGGGCGGGCCGTACGCGAACTCGGGGTTCGGCTTGCTGCCCTGGAAGTGGAAGAACGCGGCAACGAGGAAGTTATCGGGGCCCGGCCAGTCGCAGGTCCAGCCGAGGAGCCACATCGGGAACTTGCCGGTCGCCTCGTCGGCGAGGTAGCCCGTCCGCCAGCCCTCGGTCTTGAAGTTGACCTTGAACCCGACGGCCTCGAGGTCGTTCGCGATCGCCTGGGCGAGACCCTTCGGGTCGGGCATGTACGGACGAGCGACGTCGGAGGGGTAGTAGAAGGTCAGCGTGAGCGCGTCGCCGGACAGCCCGGACGCCGCGATCTCGGCCTTCGCCTTGTCGGGGTCGTACGTCGGCAGCCCCAGCGGCTTGTAGTACTGGGTCGCCGGCGGCATGAAGTTGTCGGCCGGCTCGGCCAGCCCGGCGTAGAACGCGTCGATGTACGACTGCTTGTTGAGCGCGTACGCGATCGCGGTCCGGATGTGCTGGTTGTCGAACGGCTTCTGCTTCTGGTTCATCTCGAGGTTGCCGACGTTGCACGAGTCGCCGCGGTCGATGACCTGGAAGTTCGAGTCGCCCTTGAGCGTCTCGATGTCGTTCGGGGCGATCGTCTGGGCGAGGTCGATGTCACCGGCCTGGAGCGCGTTCAGCTCGGCCGCCTGGTCGGCGTACGGCTTGAACGTGACGCTGTCGAGGTGCGCCATGTTCGCCGAATCCCAGTAGTTGGGGTTCTTGACGATCGTGACGTGGTCGTTCGGGACCCATTCCTTGAACATGAACGGGCCGGTGCCGACCATCGACTTGCCGGTCCCGCCCTGGCCCTGGGCGTAGGGGCTCTTGCCCGGATCCGGGTTGTCCGCGTCGCCCGCCTTGAGCGCCGTCGGGCTCTGGATCCCGAACTGCGGCAGCGGCGCCTGCGAGATCAGGAAGTTCGACTGGGGCTGGTTGAGGGTGAACTTGACCGTGAAGTCGTCGATCTTCTCGACCGACTTGAGGTTCGAGTCCGCGCCCCAGCCGAAGACCGCGCCGAAGTAGTAGTTGTAGGCGTCCTGGAGCTCCTTCGGGGCGTTCTTCTGGCGGTCGTAGTTGTAGACGACGGCGTCGGCGTTGAAGTCCGTGCCGTCGTGGAACTTCACGCCCTGGCGGAGCTTGAACGTGTACGTCAGTCCGTCGGCGCTCTTCTCCGGCAGGTCCGAGGCCAGAACCGGGATGACGTCGCCGAGCGTGCCGGGCTTCACCCCCAGCAGGCCCTCGATGACGTTGAGGTGGATGTACGACGAGTTGCTGTCGCTCACGAGCGACGGATCGGCCTCGACCATGTCGCCGGGCAGGCCGACGATGAGGTCGCCGCCCTCCTTGATCGACGCCGACGGCGACGTTGCGGGTGCCGACGAGGCCGGGGCCGACGCGCCGGTCGACGGCGCGGTCGACGGGGCGCTCGTTGGCGACGGCGACGCGGCGCCCTGGCAGGCCGCGAAGACGATCGCCGCAGCGGCGACGAGTCCCGCGGGACGAATCCTCAGCATGTCCTGGTGTCTCCTCCTCACTCGATGTCCGCCCCCGGCGTGACGCCCGGCAACGTCGGAGCCGGTGGCTCACAGGACCCGCGCATGATACTCAGGCCCGACGGCTTCCGAACCTCCCGCGGCCACGACGGCCGCCGATCGGTGCCCCCACGCGAGCGGCATGCCCCCGCATCATGACATACGGACGAAGGTCCGCTCACGTTCGGGAACGCCTCCCGGCGCCGCGGATCAACCCGACGCCTCCCACCAATCCTCGACGTTCCACAGGTCGGAGCCGATCCCGGCCGGCGCGGCGGGCGTCGGCGCGACGTTCCTGGCCCGTCTCCCGATCGCGCCAACCGAGGGCCGGAAGTAGAGCGGGACGACCGCGTCGGTCGCGGCCGCGAGCTGCTGGACCCGATCGACCGCCGCGAGCGCGTCGGCGGGGTCGACGGCGGCGCGCAACGACTCGAGGGCCGCGTCCATCTGGTTGCCGTCGTAGCGGACGTAGTTGAAGCCGGCTCCGTCGTTCGCGTCGCTCGGGATCTGGCTCGAATGGAGGCTCAGGAAGTAGTCCGACACGAGGTCGAGCCCGAGCGAGGACGAGTAGAGCGCCGCGTCGAACGTGCCGCGGGCGAGGTTGCACGCCGTCGCCGCCGTCGCATCGCCCCAGTCGGCGAAGAGGACCGCGGCCGGATCGACGAACAGCGGCTCGACCCGGACACCGACGGGCGCGAGCGCGTCGGCGAGGTACTGGGCGCCCGTGTGGTGGGCGAGGTCGTCGCTCGTGCACAGCCGGAGGCTGAGCGGCTGGCCCGTCTTCGGATCGACCCGCACGCCGTCCGGGCCGCGCTCGTAGCCAGCCGCGTCGAGCGCGCCGGCCGCGGCCGAGGCGTCGACCGTGGGGCAGGCCGCGGCAATCCCCGAGGCGATCCAGAAGCTGTTCGCGGGGGCGATCGAGCAGGCCTGGCCGACGCGGTCGCCGCCGAGGGGATACGTGGCGGCGTAGAGGCCGGCCCGATCGATCGAGCCGACGATCGCGCTCCGGACGGCGCGGTCGGTGAGGGCCGGCAGGCCGCTGCCGGGGCCGTCGCCCGACGCGTTGAGGTCGAGGTGCTCGAGCCGCCAGGTCGGGACGACATCGATCGCGGCCTGGTCGGGCGAGAGCCTCCCGAGGACCGTGAGGTCGTCGGCCGTGAGCCCGAGGCCGACGTCGACCGAGCCGTCGGCGATCGCGCTCTCGAGCTGGTCCTTGTCGTCGACGAAGGCCCGGAACGTGAGCCGGTCGAGGTAGGCCCCACGGCCGCCGTCGACCCACCGCTCGTTGCGGACCAGGCTCACCCCGGTCGATCCCGCAGAGGCGTACCGGAACGGGCCGTCGACGGGGATCCGCGCGGCCGCGTCGGAGAGCGGGAAGGCCGAGGCGGCGGCCGACGGCGGCAGATCCTTCATCGCGTGCTCCGGGAGCGGTGGGTTGAGCCCGACGACCGCGAGCCAGTCGGGCGTGACGTCCGCGAAGTGGTAGCTGGCCGACAGACCGTCGTCGGCGACCGTGATCCGATCGACGGTCTGCCAGTTCCGGGGGTCGACCGTGCCCTGATCGGCCGCGAGGACCCAGCTCCGGGCGAACGCGAAGTCGTCCATCGTGAGCGGCTCGCCGTCCGACCAGCGGAGCCCCGACCGGAGCTTGACCCGAACCGAGAAGCCGGTTCCCTCCTTGTCGCGGGTCACGCTCGCGCCGTCGATCGGCGCGGCCGCGAGCTCGGTCGCCCAGCGACCGTCGTCGGTGAGCGCCAGGAGCGAGCGAGTCGTGGCGCCGAGGACCTCGGCGTTGACGGGATCGGCGGGAGCGTACGGATCGAGGCTCGAGAGCGACCGCCAGTCCCCGACCACGAGCTCGCCGCCCTGCCGCCCAGGCTCGGGGCGATAGGCCGAGGCGTAGAGCCGGGCAGCCCCGCTGACCGGCGAGCCACTCGGGCCCGGGGAGGAGGGCGAAGACGACACGGCCGTCGACGGAGACGCCGGCGTCGTCGGCGACAGGCTCGCCTCGGCGGGCGACGGCGGCGGGCTCGGGGTCGACCCGCAGCCGGCGAGAACGAAAGCCAGGATCGCGACGCCGCACACGGCGGCGAGGGATGGGCGCCGGGTCACGACCTCGGGTCGACCACCGGTCCGGTCGGCGGGACGGGACGCGTCGGCGGGACGGGATGCGCCGGGCCCCCGGGCTCGGGCTCGACGCCGACCGCGACACCATCGTTCGATGGCGAAGCCGCGGCCCCGGCCTGGGCGGAGACGGGCGGCGACATGACGGCCGCGGGCGACGCCTCGTCGAGCGTCGGCACGGCCTGGGCGACGAGGTTCTCGGGGATCTCCTCGGCCCAATGGCAGGCGACCCGATGGCCGCCGCCGATGTCCCGGAAGGCGGGGTCATCGGTGACGCAGTTCTCGGGCCGGTTGAGCCGCTCGTAGAGCCAGCAGCGAGTGTGGAAGCGGCAGCCCGAGGGCGGCGCCGCCGGCGAGGGGACGTCACCCGTGAGCACGAGCCGCTTCTTGCGGATCCGGGGATCCGGGTCCGGGACGGCCGACAGGAGCGCGACCGTGTACGGGTGACGCGGGTTGGCGTAGAGCTCGTCGACCCCGGCCATCTCGACGAGCTTGCCGAGATACATCACCCCGACCCGATCGCTGATGTACTGGACGACCGAGAGGTTGTGGGCGATGAACAGGTAGGTGAGGTTGAACTCCCGGCGGAGGTCGAGGAGGAGGTTGAGGATCTGGCTCTGGATCGAGACGTCGAGCGCCGAGACCGGCTCGTCGCAGACGACGAACTCGGGGTTGAGCGCGAGGGCCCGGGCGATCCCGATCCGCTGCCGCTGGCCGCCCGAGAACTCGTGGGGGTAGCGGCGGGTGTAGTCGCGCCGGAGGCCGACCGCCTCGAGCGAGTCCTCGACCCGCTTGTCGCGGACGCGTCGGCTACGCCAGCCGTTCTGGGCGTCCGCCTGGGCGAGCAGCCCCTCGCCGATGATGTCCGAGATCGGCATCCGCGGGTTGAGCGACCCGACCGGGTCCTGGAAGATGATCTGCATCCGCCGGCGGAGGCGTTTCAGGTCGCGTCCGGACTTCGCGAAGATGTTCTCGCCGGCGATCGTCGCCCGGCCGCCGGTGGGTGGCTGGAGCCGGATGAGCGTCTTGCCCAGCGTCGACTTGCCGCAGCCGGACTCGCCGACGAGGCCGAAGACCTCGCCGCGGCGGACCTCGAAGCTGACCCCGTCGACCGCCTTCACGTCGCCGATCTTGCGGCGCAGGATCCCACCGACGATCGGGTAGTACTTGACGAGGTCCTCGACCTCGATCAGCGGCTCCCCGGCGGCCCCCGGCTCGGCCGCCGTTCGCGGCTCCCCGGCCGGTGCCTGGACCTCGGTCATGACGGCCGACCCGCTGGCCGGGTCCGGGCCCGTGGCGGGATTGGCGATCCCGGCGCCGGCGTGTAGAGCCAGCAGGCGACGTCGGGTGGGTTGGCGTCCTCGATCCGCGGATCGTGGACCGTGCACGGAGCGAACGCGTAGGGGCAGCGCGGCTCGAAGTTGCAGCCCTCCGGCATGTTGAACGGGTTCGGGACGGTGCCCTTGATCACGTTCAGGCGCTGCCCGCGCATTCCCTTCGACGGGATCGAGGTGAGCAGCCCCTCGGTGTAGGGGTGCTTCGGTGCGAGCAGGACGCCGTCGACGCTGCCGGTCTCCACGACGCGACCGGCATACATGACGACGACGTCGTGGACGGTCTCGGCGACGACGCCGAGGTCGTGGGTGATGAGCATGAGGGCGGCGCCCGTCTCGTCCTGGACCTTGCGGATCAGCTCGAGGATCTGGGCCTGGATCGTGACGTCGAGCGCCGTCGTCGGCTCGTCGGCGATGAGGAGCTTCGGGTCGCACGAGAGGGCCATCGCGATCATGACCCGCTGGCGCATGCCGCCCGACAGCTCGTGCGGGTACTGCTTCACCCGCCGCTCCGGGTTGTTGATCCCGACGGCCTTGATCGACTCGATCGCCTTGTCCCAGGCGTCCTTCCGCGACAGGTGCTGATGGAGGACGACGGCCTCGGCGATCTGGTCGCCGACCGTGAAGACGGGGTTGAGGCTGGTCATGGGCTCCTGGAAGATCATCGCCACGTCGTTGCCCCGGACGTGGCGCATCTCCTCGTCGCTCAGGTGGAGGAGGTCCCGCCCGTCGAACAGGATCTCGCCGGACACGATCTCGGCCGGCGGGATGTCGAGCAGTCGCATGATCGAGAGCGCGGTGACGCTCTTCCCGCAGCCCGACTCCCCGACGACGCCGAGGGTCTGGCCACGACGGATCGAGAACGAGACGCCGTCGACCGCCCGGACCGTCCCGTCCATGACGTGGAAGTAGGTCCGGAGATCGCGCACGTCGAGGAGGACGTCGGGTGCCGTCGCTCCTGCCGGCCCGCGCTCGGCGGTCGGCGCGGTGGTCGAGAAGGTCAAGGGGTCACTCCCTCGAGCGGGGATCCAGCGCGTCGCGGAGTCCGTCGCCCATGAAGTTGATCGAGATCACCGTCAGGGCGATGAAGAAGCCCGGGAAGAACGGCCACCACCAGTTGCCGACCGACATCCGGCTCTGCGCGTTCGACAGGGCGTTCCCCCAGCTGACGTCCTGCGCCTTCAGTCCGAAGTTCAGATACGAGACGAAGGCCTCGAGGATGATCGCGTTCGCGACCAGCAGGGTCGCGGTCACGATGATCGGCCCGAGGGCATTCGGAAGGATATGCCGGAACGCGATCCGGAAGTCACCGACGCCGACCGCGCGGGCGGCCTGGACGAACTCCTGCTCCCGCAGCGACAGGAAGAGGGCCCGGACGAGCCGGGCGAGACCCGGCCACAGGAGGATCCCGAAGATCGCGATGAGCGGCACGAGCTCGCCGCCACCGAAGAAGCGGGCCGCGACGAGGACGACGAAGAGGAGCGGGATCGAGAGGAAGAGGTCGACGAGCCGCATGAGGATGTTGTCGATCCGCCCGCCGAAGTAGCCCGCGATCGCGCCGACCACGGTCCCGATCGTGACCGAGATGAGCATCGTCGTGAGGCCGATGAGCATCGACAGGCGCGCGCCGTTGGCCACGAGGCGCCACACGCTCCGACCTGCGCCGTCCGAGCCGAACGGCGGATCCTGGAGCGGCGAGAAGCCCTGCGGTCCCGGCAGGTCGCTGCGGACGGCGAGCCGGTCGAACGGCCAGATGATCGGGCCGATGATCGCGAGCACGATCATGAACAGGAAGATCCCGCCGCCGATGAGCGCGAGGCGGTGGCGCTTGTACCTGCGCCAGGCCAGCTGCCACTGGTTGAGCGACTCGAGGGCGACCTCGAAGTCTGCCGTCGGCTGGGCTGCTCCCGGGTCGCCTGCCGGAGCGAGCCCACCCACCGTCGTCTGATCGGTCATCGGTCAGTCGTACCGGATCCGCGGGTCGATGACGGCGTAGATCACGTCGGCGATGAGGTTGGCCACGAGGACGAGCATCGAGCTGATGAGCAGCAGGCCCATGAGCACGAAGTAGTCGCTCGCGTTGATCGACTCGATGAAGAGCCGGCCCATGCCCGTCCAGCTGAAGATCGTCTCGGTGATGATCGCCCCCGAGAAGAGGAACGGCAGCTCGAGGGCGACGTTCGTGACGACCGGCAGGAGCGCGTTGCGGAGGGCGTGCTTCGCGATGACGGTCCGACCCGGGAGTCCCTTCGCCTTGGCGGTCCGGACGTAGTCCTGGCCGAGCGACTCGAGCATCGAGGCCCGGACGAACCGGCTGTCGCCGGCGATGCTGATCGCGACGAGCGTGATCACGGGCAGGATCAGGTGACGTCCGACGTCGATGATCGCGTCGAACGGCTTGGCGCCGAAGGCGTCCCAGTACTGGGGCGTGTTGAACGGCGGCCACTGCCTCGGTGTCACGATCCCGGCCGCCGGGACCCATCTCAGGTTCACCGCGAAGATGAAGATGAGCATGAGACCAAGCCAGAACGTCGGCAGCGAGTAGAAGACGTAGCTGAAGAACGTCATCAGCTGGTCGAAGAGCGAGTAGCGGTGGACGGCCGCGTAGACGCCGACGAAGATCGCGATGCCGACCCACAGGACGAGCGCGACGGTCGTCAGGATGATCGTGGCCGGGACGCGCTCGAGGATCACGTCCATGACCGGTCGACCGGTGTTCACGCTGAAGCCGAGATTGCCCTTGATGATTCCGTTCGTGCCGCCGCCCATCTGGGGCGGCAGGATGTTGAGGGCGCCCGAATCGGCGAAGAGGTTGTCGGGGAACGTGTCCTTGGAGCAGTTGAGGACCCCGAACCAGCCGCCGAACTCCTTGAGGATCGTGAACGGCGTCGTCTCACGCGACAGACACCACTCCTTGAGCCAGGCGTCGATCTGTTCCTGGGTGATCTTCTTGTTGAGCTGGAACTGCGCCTGAGGGCCACCCGGAGCGAGCTTCATGAGGGCGAAGCTCAGCACGATGATCCCGAAGAGGAGCGGCAGGAGGCCGATGGCGCGGCGGACGATGTACTTGGTCATCTGGTCCGGATCTCGGTCCACGGGTCGTCACGGGGGGTCCGTGACGAGGTCCTGATCGCCATGCCCGATCCTCTGGCGGATCGAGCGGGAGTATAGCGAGGCAGCGGCCGGGGGCCGGCCGCTGCCTGCTGTCAGCTCCGAGTACGGGGCCCTACTGCGTAACGAACCAGTCCTGGCTGTTCCACATGTCGGACTGCGTGCCCGGGTTCTGGAAGAAGTTCTGGAGCCGGCTCGACAGGCCGCGGACCTGGGTCCGGTAGTAGAGCGCGACTTCGTAGACCTTCTCGACGTCGATGATCCGCTGGAGGTCGTAGGCCGACTGGATCTGGTCCGCCGGGTTGAGCGCGCTCTTCAGCGTGTCGATCGCGGCGTCGACGTCCGGGTCCTTGAGGTAGAGCCAGTTGTAGCCATTGCCCTTGTTCGCGTCGGTCGGGATCTGGGCGCTGGCATAGCTGTAGTAGTAGTCGCCGAACAGGTCGAACGACAGGACGTACGCGAACTCGCCGGTGTCGTAGTTGCCGCGCGAGAGGGCGCACTTCGTGTCCGGGCTCGTGTCGGCCCAGCCCGCGAAGAAGACCTTCGTCGAGTCGACGTAGCTCGTGTTCATCTTGATGCCGATCGCCTCGAGGCTCTTGGCGATGAAGTCACCGCTGGTCTGCCGGACCGGGGTGTTCGAGGTGCAGTGCTCGAGGACGAGCGGCTGCCCGCTCTTGTCGGTCCGGACGCCATCGGCGCCCTTGGCGTAGCCGGCCTGGTCGAGCGCCGTGTTCGCGGCATCGACGTCGAAGCCGGGGCAGGTCGCCTGGTCCTGGGGCAGGGCGAAGTACATCTGGCCGGGGACGCCGCTCTGGCAGGGGGTGACGTCAGGAACGGGCGTGCCGGGGAAGAGCGTGCTCCAGAGGGCCTTCTTGTCGATCGCCTGGGCGATCGCCTTGCGGACGACCGGGTCCTGGAGCGCCGGGTTGCCCTTGCCGGGCCCCGCGCCCTTCTGGTTCATGTCGAGGTGCTCGTACTCCCAGCCGGGGGCCTGGAGCGCCTTGCCGATGCTCGGGTCGACGTCCTGGATCGAGGCGAAATCCGCGGTCTGGAGGTCGAGAGCCAGGTCGATCGCACCGGTCTTGAAGTCGGCGATCATGCCGTCCTTGTTGTCCGGGTACGACTTGAACGTGATCCCGTCGAGGCAGGCCGTGCCGCCGCAGGCGGTCCCGTCCTTGTAGTTGTCGTTCCGAGCGAGCTCGATCGTGTCCGCCGAGGCCGTCTCGTACTTGAACGGGCCGCTGACCGGAACCTTCCCGATATCGGCGGTCAGCGGGTAGAGCTTGCTGTCGTTCTTGGCCGGCAGGTCCTTCAGGTAGTGCTCGGGCAGCGGCGGGTTGCCGCCGATCGTCGCGAGCCAGCCCGCGAAGGGCTCCTTGAAGTGGAAGTCGGCCGAGAGGCCGTCGGACGAGACATCGACCTTGTCGATCTCGTCCCAGCCGCCGAGCGTGATGCCCTTCTGGTCGGGGTCGTTGACCCGCTGCCAGGTGAACTTGTAGTCGTTCATGGTCAGCGGCTGGCCGTCCGACCACATCTCGTTCGGCTTCATCTCCGCGTGAACGGTGAAGCCGTTCCCGGTCGCGTCCTTCTTGACGCTGTCCTGGAACGTGAGCGGCTTGGCGAACAGGTCCTGCATGTAGTGGCCGTCGGCCGAGACGAGCAGGCCTGACCGCGTCGTCATCGCCAGCACCTCGGTGTTGGCGAAGGCGTTCGAGAAGTAGTAGTTCAGCTGGTTCGGCGCCTGCCACTCACCGACGATCACCTTGCCGCCGGGAGTGCCCTGCTGCGGCTGGTAGTTCGCGCCGTACAGGATCTGGTTGATGTCCTGGCTGCCGGACGGCGACTCGGCGGCCGATGCCGACGGCGACTCCGAGGCCGGCGCGCTCGCCGGCGCGCTCGACGCCGGTGCCGTGCTCGGCGACGGCGACGTCGCGCCCTGGCATGCCCCGAACACGATCGCCGTGCTCGCGAGCAAGCCGAGGAAAGGCTTTCGCATGAATGATCCTCCCGCTGGTTCCGGTGGCTCCCAATTGCGGCGGAGCGCACGTGCTCAACGTCGCCCATCGGAGCGCGGACCCCCGCCGGCACGGAGGATAGGGAACGGGCACGTCGAGCCGCGCGTGGCCGCGCTGGCGCGAATAATGGCGACGTCGTCGGGCCGGTGTCAAACCGCCGACACGCCGGGTGTCATTCGTTCCGCTCGGCAACCTCCTCCGGCCGGCGCTCGCCGGCCGTCATCGCACCCGCTCGGCGCTGGGCGCCTTTGGCGCGCTCTCCTTCGGGATGCCGCGGCCATCGGGCCCCATCCAGTGGGTGGCCGGATCGGGCACGATCACGTCCGGCTCACGCGGAACCGGCTGGCCGGCATGGTCGAGAAGTCGTCGTTCGGCGATCGCGCTCGTCGCGACCCGGAGCGCGATCACGCGGCTGTAGGGCGACAGGTCGGTCGAGTCACCGAGGCTCGTCGGCCGCCAGGTCTGGACGCCGACGAGCGCGCCGACGAGGGCCGCGCTCGTCGCCAGGCCGGCGAGGGTCGCCCGGACCTGGGCGCGCGAGACGTGGGGCCGCTCGAGACGGCGTCGGAGCCGGGTCCACGCCGCCGGAGACGGGTCGAGGCCGGCGCCCTCGACGGCGACGCGCCGGAGCGCGGCGATCGTGAGGGCCGTCGATTCGAGCTCCTGACGGCAGGCCGGGCAGCGGTCGAGGTGGTCGAACGCCGCCGGCGTCCGCGGTCCGCGTTCGCCGCGATCGACGAAGTCGAGCAGGACCGCGCGGTGGCGCGTACAGGGGTGCGTCCGCGGGCTCACGCGACCTCGGCCTCCGTGGATCGAGCCGCCTCCTCCTCGGCTCGATACGCGCCGCCGAACCGGCGGTCGGTCTCGAGATGCGCGCGGAGCCCGCGGAGCGCGTAGTGGAGTCGGGACTTGACGGTGCCGAGCGCGATGTCGAGCGCCTCGGCGGTCTCCTGGAGCGAGAGGCCCTGGAGGTAGTAGAGCGCGACCACGGCCTGGTGCTTGGGGGGCAGCGCCGCGATCCCGTCGCGGACGATCCGTCGGAGCTCCTGGCGCTCGGCCCGCTCCGCCGGCTCGACCGTGCCGTCGCGAACGTTGCCGTGGGTGGTCTCCTCGATCGGCTCGGCCCGCAGCCGTCGCCGGCCGAGGCGCGAGTAGCAGAGGTTGAGGGCGACGCGGTGGAGCCACGGCAGCGGCGACACGTCGAGGATGAGCGTGGTGCGGCGCTGCCAGGCCCGGGCGAATGTGTCCTGGAGGACTTCCTCCGCGGCCTGGGCGTCGCCGGTCAGGCCGTAGGCGGTGCGGTAGATCGGGCTACGGTAGCGGGCGAACAGGATCTCGAAGGCGTCGAGATCGTCGGCCTGGATCCGCTCGAGCAGCTCACGGTCGCACGGCGTGGTCGCGTGCCGTGGCTCGGCGTCAGGGCTGTGGGTCGTCGTCCGTCTCCCATCCGGTTGATGAACAGCCACTCCCGTCACCACGATACGGTCGCCGGCCCCGGGAGGTTCACTCTGACGGTCCGTGTCAAGTGGGACACGGCATCTCGCGGCCCGTCATCGCCCGCCAGCGGAGGTTCGGCTGGCGGGCGGCGGTCGCCTCGTCGAGACGGCCGACCGGCGCGGTCGCGGGGGCGGACCGGATCCGCTCGGGGTCGTCCTCCGCTTCCCGCGCGATCTCGATCAGCGCGTCGGCGAAGGCGTCGATCGTCTCCTTCGACTCCGTCTCCGTCGGCTCGATGAGCATCGCCTCCTCGACCGTGTGCGGGAAGTAGACCGTCGGCGGATGGAAGCCGAAGTCGATGAGCCGCTTCGCCACGTCGATCGTGCGGATCCCGGTCCGTCGCCGGAGCCCCGCGGCCGAGGCGACGAACTCGTGCTTGCACGGCCGGTCGAACGGCAGGTCGTACGACCCGGCGAGGCGGTGCTTGAGGTAGTTCGCGGCGAGCACGGCGTCGTCGGACACCTCCGCGAGCGCGGTGCCGTGCGAGCGGAGGTAGGCATAGGCCCGGACGAGGACGCCGGTGTTGCCGACGAAGCTCCGGAGGCGGCCGATCGAGGTCGGCCGCTCGCCGGGCCGCTCGAGGCGAAACGATCCGTCGGCCTCGCGGACGACTCGCGGGCTGGGCAGGTACGGAACGAGCTTCTCCCCGACGCCCACCGGGCCGGCCCCGGGGCCGCCGCCGCCGTGCGGCGTCGAGAAGGTCTTGTGGGTGTTGAGGTGCATCACGTCGAAGCCGGCCTCGCCGGGCTTGAACCGGCCGAGGATCGCGTTGAGGTTGGCGCCGTCCATGTAGGCGAGCGCGCCGACGGCATGGACCGCGTCGAGCAGCTCGCCGATCCGGGACTCGAACAGTCCGAGCGTCGAGGGGTTCGTGATCATCACGGCCGCGGTCGAGGGGCCGAGCGCCGCCCGGAAGGCGTCGACGTCGACGCCCCCGTCGGCCGCGGACGGCACGTTCACGGTCCGGAGCCCGGCCATCGACGCGGTCGCCGGGTTCGTGCCGTGGGCGGAGTCGGGCACGAGAACCTCGGTCCGGCCCTCGTCGCCCCGGTCCCGGTGGTAGGCCCGGACCATGAGGATGCCGGTCAGCTCACCCTGGGCGCCTGCCGCGGGCTGGAGCGTGACCGCCCGCATCCCGGTGATCTCGGCGAGCAGCTCCTCGAGCTCCCAGAGGAGCTGGAGCGTGCCCTGGGCCGCCTCGTCCGGCGCGAGCGGGTGCAGCTGGGCGAAGCCGGGCAGTCGGGCCGCCCATTCGTTGACCTTCGGGTTGAACTTCATCGTGCAGCTGCCGAGCGGGTAGAACCCGGTGTCGACGGCGTGGTTGAGCTGCGAGAGGTTGACGTAGTGGCGGACGACCTCGGGCTCGTTGAGCTCGGGCAGCGCCGGCGGGTTCGACCGGCGCTGGTCGGCCGGGATCCGGTCGAGCGCGCCGGCCGGCGGATGGGCGACGATCGGGGTGCCGCGGCCGGGTCGCGACCGTTCCGCGAGCGTCGGCTGGAGCCGCGGGCCGGTGACGCTCATCGGGTCGCCACCTCGATCCGGCGGTTCACGGCGGCCTCGCCCGCATCCGTTCGCAGGCTGCCCTCCCCGGCCGACCCGAGCTCGTCCGCGAGCGCGGCCGCGAAGCGGCCGATCTCCTCGGGCGTCGTCATCTCGGTCGCACAGACGAGGAGGCCGTCGGCCACGGTCGGGTCGCCGGGCTCGAGCGTCGCCAGCGGCACGCCCGCGAGGACGCCTCGATCGAGCAGCCGACGATGGACGGCGTCGGCGTCCGGAACGCGGACCGCGAACTCGTTGAGGTACGGGCCGGGATGGACCCGCGGCGCCCCGGCGGCCTCGAGCGCGGTCTCGAGCTCGGCGGCGCGCGCGGCGCCGAGCGCCGCCACGTCGCGCAGGCCGTGTGGCCCGAGCTCGGCGAGATAGATCGATGCGGCGAGGGCGAGGAGTGCCTGGTTCGTGCAGATGTTGCTCGCCGCGCGTTCGCGCCGGATGTCCTGCTCGCGGGCCCGCAACGTCATCACGAAGGCCCGCCGGCCGGCGGCGTCGGTCGTCTGGCCGACGAGCCGGCCCGGGATCTGGCGGACGAGCGCCTCGGTCGTCGCGAGGATGCCGAGGTAGGGGCCGCCGTAGGCGAGCGGAATCCCCAGGGGCTGCCCCTCCCCCGCCGCGATGTCGGCGCCGTATGCGCCGGGCGGGGCGAGGACCGCGAGCGAGACCGGCTCGACGACCGCGACGAAGAGCGCTCCGGCGGCGTGGGCGAGCCGGCCGATCTCGGCCATCGGCTCGAGGAGGCCGAGGACCGATGGCTGGGCGGCGAGGACGCCGGCGACGGGCCGATCACGGTCGGCCATCAGCCGCTCGAGCGCGCCGAGATCCGTGGTTCCCGCGGCGGGCCCGTCGCCGACCAGCGGCACCTCCTCGTGGACGATGCCGGCCGCGTCGAGGTACGTCTTCGCAGCCGCCCGATAGTGGGGGTGGACGGCGCGCGAGATGAGGACCCGCGCTCGGCGCGTCTGGCGGCAGGTCATGAGCGCGGCCTCCGCCGTCGCCGCCGCGCCGTCGTAGTGGGAGGCGGAGACGACGTCGAGCCCGGTCAGCTCGGCAAGCAGCGACTGGTACTCGTAGATGCTCTGGAGCGTGCCCTGGCTCACCTCGGGCTGGTACGGCGTGTAGGCCGTGTACCACTCACCGCGGAGGAGGAGCTGGTCGACGACCGCGGGGACATAGTGGCGGTAGGCGCCGCCGCCGGCGAAGCCCGCGAGATCGACCCGGTTGCGCGCCGCGAGGCCGGCGAGGCGATCGACGAGGTCCGCCTCGGGGTCCGGTGGGTCGAGCCGGAGCGGCGAGGCGCGCAGGGCCGGCGGGATGTCGGCGAAGAGCTCGTCGACGGACTCGATCCCGAGCGCCGCGAGCATCGCCGCCCGATCGTCCGGCGTATGGGGCCCGAAGGGCATGTCGACTACGCCTCGGCGGTCAGCGCTTCGTAGCCTGCGCCGTCGAGGAGCGCGTCGAGCTGGCTCGCGTCGGCGACACGGAGCCGGACCATCCAGCCCTCGCCGTACGGATCCTGGTTCACGAGCTCGGGCGACGAGGCGAGCCGCTCGTTCGCCGCGACGACCTCGCCCGACACCGGTGCGAACAGATCGCTGACGGCCTTGACCGATTCGACGACGCCGAACGCCGCGAACTGGTCGACCTGGCGGCCCGGCTGCGGCAGCTCCACGAAGACGACGTCGCCGAGCTGCTCGGCCGCGAACTCGGTGACCCCGACCGTCGCCACGTCACCGTCGACGCGGACCCACTCGTGCTCCTTCGTGTAGCGCAGGTCGGCCGGAATCATTCGTGGAGGCTCTCTCACTCGGCGTGAACGTCGACCGGCACGGGACCGGGCACGACCCGCGGCCCTATCGGTCGCGGCGATAGAACGGCAGCGGCACGACGTCGACCGGGACGTGCGTCCCCCGGACCTCGGCCGCGAGGATCGTACCCGGTTCGGCGTCGTCCGGGGCGACGTAGGCCATCGCGATCGGGTGCCCGAGCGTCGGCGACTGCGTCCCGCTCGTGACGGTTCCCGTGCGACGGTCACCCGCCCAGACCGGGTAGCCGTGGCGGGCGATGGCGCGATCCCGGACGGCCAGCCCGACGAGGAGCCGGCTCGGGCCCTCCTCCGCGATCCGCTCGAGCGCGGGCCGGCCGACGAAGTCGTCGCCCTTGTCGAGCTTGACGACCCGCCCGAGGCGCGCCTCGTACGGGTTCGTGTCCCGATCGAGCTCGTTGCCGTAGAGCGGCATCCCGGCCTCGAGCCGGAGCGTGTCGCGAGCGCCGAGGCCGCACGGCACGACCCCGCCGTCGCGGCCCGCGTCGAGCAGCGCGTCCCAGACCGTGCCGCCGGCGGCGGCGTCGACGAAGATCTCGAAGCCGTCCTCGCCCGTGTAGCCCGTGCGGGCGACCCGGGCCGGCACGCCCGCCACGTGACCCTCGGCGATCCCGTAGTAGCGGATCTGTGGCAGGTCGAGGTCGGTGAGCGGGCCGAGGACGTCGACCGACCGCGGCCCCTGGATCGCGACGAGCGCGGTCGCGAGCGTCTCGTCGTCGAGGATCGCCCGACGGCCGTCGAGGCGCTCGGCGAGAGCGTCGCTCACCGTGCCGGCGTTGGCCGCGTTCGCGACGACCATGAACCGCTCGTCGCCGAGCCGGTAGACGATCAGGTCGTCGAGGACGCCGCCGTCCTCGGCGCAGATGAGCGAGTAGTGGGCCCGCCCGACCGCGAGCGCGGGCGGGTTGGAGACGAGCGCGTGCGCCAGGCCCTCGCCCGCCTCCGCGCCCTCGACGATCAGCTCGCCCATGTGCGACAGGTCGAAGACGCCGGCCCGCTCCCGAACCGCCCGGTGCTCCTCGAGGATGCCGCGGTACTGGACCGGCATCAGCCAGCCCCCGAACTCGATCATCCGCGCACCGAGCGCCTCGTGCCGGTCGGCAAGGGGGCTGCGGTGGGCCTCCTCGGTCACGCCGGCGACTCGGAGAGGGTCGCTCCGGGCCGCGGCTCGAGGACGATCGACGCCTTCTCGACGAGGGCGCGCTCGGTCTCGAAGGTGAGGATCGACTCGGCGTCGCGGAGCGGGATCCAGCGGACCTCCTCGAACTCGTGGTCGTGCCGGTCGAGGTCGCCGCCGGTCGGCTCCATGAGGAAGTAGTGGACGGTCTTGTGGATCCGGGTGCCGCCCTGGACGAACGTGTAGCGGATCGAGTCGAACGGCGCGGTGATCCTGACCTCGAGGCCGGTCTCCTCGCCGACCTCCCGGAGCGCCGTCTCCTCGGTCGTCTCACCCGGGGCGGGCGTGCCCTTCGGCAGCGTCCACGTCACGCCGCGGTCGCGCCGGCGCCGGCCGACGACGATCTGGACGGATCCGCCCTCCCGGCGGTTGACGATCCCTCCGGCGGACGTCGCGGTGGCCGACCTCAGCCGCGCCACGGCGCCGGTGCGGCGCTCGTCGGACGGCTCGGCCCGAACCGGCGACCGTCGGTCCAATGGATCGACACGACCGGCCTCGGACCGCCGAGACGCGGCCGGGCGATCTCGTCGCGCACCGGTCGCCGCCAGCTCCCGCGGAGGGCGCGGAGGGGGCCGATGTCGGCACTCCGGAGGACGGTCGGTGCGGCCGGGGCAGGCCGGAAGGAACCGAACGAGCGGAGCCCGAGCCGGCGCTCGCGATCACGACCATGGGATCGGACGAACTTCGCCCGTGGCCGGCTCGCGTAGCGGGCCGTGACGCTCCTCTCCATCGCGCTGATCGTAGCGAATCAGCCCTCGCTTGCAAGTGACGGCCCGCCCGTCGCCGGTCGGTCCGCGGCGCTCGCGTCGATCGTGTCGTCGAGCGCCTCCTCGGCGAGCACCCGCCGGACGCGCTCGGCCGCCCCGGCGTCGAGCGCGCCCCGGCCGGCGGCGATCGCGAGCTCGCGCTCGGCCGCGGCGCGGTAGAGCGGCAGGACCTCCGGGGCGTGGGCACGGAGCGCGGCGAGGTGGAGCCGGAGCGTGCCGGCGTCGCCCCGCGCGATCGGCCCGGTGAGCGCGGCCGGGATCCCGAGCGCTCGCGCGTTCGCCAGCGTCTGCTCGACCAGCCGGCCGTAGACCCCGAGCGCCGCCGTCTCGTCGAGGCCGGCGACCGCGCCGAGCCGGGCGATCGCGTCGAGGAGCGCGACGACGCCGCCCGCCGCGAGGACCGCGCCGGCATGGTAGGCGGCCTTCGACCCGGGCGCGAGCCGGACGGGGACCGCCCCGATCGCCTCGGCCAGATCGGCGAGCAGCGACCCGAGCTCGGGGTCGGCCTCGATCGCGATCGTCGAGCCGGGCAGCGCCTCGAGCGCTCGCTCGACGTCGGCGAAGGCGACGAGCGGGTGGAAGGTGCCGGCCTGCGTCCCGGCGGCCATCGCCGGCTCGAGGACCTCGGGCCCGAGGGCGCCGCTGGTATGGACGAGGGCCTGGCCGCTGTAGAGCCGCAGCCGGCCCGCCAGGCTCGCGATCGCGTCGTCCGGCACGGCGAGGACGATGAGCTGGGCCTCGTCGAGGAGGGCGGCCGGCTCGACGAAACCGCGCGCGCCGGGGACGAACGAGCGGAACCGCTCCCTCCGGCCGGGGTCGCGGCTGGCCACCGCGGACACCGGCCAGCCCGCCCGGGCGAACGCGGCGCCGAGCGCGGTTCCGACCGGTCCCGCGCCGACGATCCCGATCGCCGGCAGCCCGCCCGGCTCGGCTGCTTCGTGGGGCTGGCCGTGGGGATGGGAATGGGCGACCTCGGGCCGCGGATCGAGGTCGATCCCGGCCTCGCGCAGCTCGTCGAATGCCTCGTCCCGGTCCTGTCGCGGCAGAGGCTCCTCGCCGAACGGCCTCACCGCCGGCGGTACCGCCGCCCCGCCGGGATCGCGCGCGGGGGTCCGGAACGGCCACGCGCGGTACTCTTCATCGGCAGAGTCTATCGACAGCCAAGGACGTCCCAGTGCCCTCGAATCCGTCTTCCGGCCGCCCCGGCGCCGCACAAGCCGGGCGTCACGCCGCGGCCGATCCGTTCGGGGCCCGAGGTCCGCTCGGCCCGGGCCTGCCCGACGTCTACCGGCTCGCGGCCCTCCCCGGCCGCGTCGATCTCGGCGTCGACCTCGGACGCGCGCCCGTGACGGTCCGGATCCTCCTCGAGAACCTCGTTCGCCATGCCGGCGAGGGGATCGTCGGCGAGGACGACGTGGCGACGCTGGCGGCGTGGCGGCCGGGCGGCGCGGCCGAGGCGGAGATCCCGTTCATGCCGTCGCGCGTGATCCTCCAGGACTTCACGGGCGTCCCGGCGGTCGTCGACCTCGCGGTGATGCGCGACGCGATGGCTGAGCTCGGCGGCGACCCCGGTCGGGTCAATCCGCTCGTCCCGGCCGATCTCGTCATCGACCACTCGGTCCAGGTCGACATGTTCGGCACGGCGGCGGCGTTCGCCTTCAACGTCGAGCGCGAGTACGAGCGGAACGGCGAGCGCTACCAGCTCCTCCGCTGGGCCCAGACCGCGTTCCGCAACTTCCGGGTCGTGCCGCCGGGAACCGGGATCGTCCACCAGGTCAACCTCGAGTACCTGGCGACGGTCGTCGCCGACCGCGACGACGCGCATGGCCGGGTCGCCTTCCCGGACACGCTCGTCGGCACGGATTCGCACACGACGATGGTCAACGGCCTCGGCGTGCTCGGCTACGGTGTCGGCGGGATCGAGGCCGAGGTCGTGCTCCTCGGCCAGCCGCTCTACCAGCCGATGCCGCGGGTCGTCGGGGTCGCCCTCAAGGGCGAGCTGCCGCAGGGCTCCACGGCCACCGATCTCGTCCTCGTCGTGACCGAGATGCTCCGCTCGTACGGCGTTGTCGGCGCGTTCGTCGAGTTCGCCGGCGACGGTCTGGCCGGGCTCGCGCTCGCGGACCGGGCGACGATCAGCAACATGAGCCCCGAGTTCGGGGCGACCTCGACGCTCTTCCCGGTCGACGACGAGACGCTCGCCTATCTCCGCCTCACCGGCCGGTCGGAGGAGCGGATCGCGCTCGTCGAGCGCTATGCCAAGGAACAGGGGCTCTGGCGCGAGCCCGGCTCGATCCCCGTCTTCGACGACCTCCTCGAGCTCGATCTCGCGACGGTCGTGCCGTCGGTCGCGGGGCCGCGCCGGCCGCAGGATCGCGTTCCGCTCGGCTCGCTGCCCGACAACTTCCACAGCCACTTCCCGGACGGGATCAAGGCCGTCGAGGCGAACGCCATCGGGCGCCTGCGACCGGTCGGCGGTGAGGTCGAGGAGGCGTCCGCCGAGTCGTTCCCGGCGAGCGATCCACCGGCCTACGTCGCGGCCGAGGCGGATCGCGCCGCGTCGCCGGCGAAACGCGTCAGCGGCGGCGTCGCCCGGAAGCCGTGGTACGACCCGATCGAGATCACGGTCGACGATCGGCGCGTGGCGATCTCATCGGGGTCGGTCGCGATCGCCGCGATCACCTCCTGCACGAACACCTCGAACCCGACGGTGATGGTCGGCGCCGGCCTCCTGGCCAGGAACGCGGTCGCTCGCGGCCTGCGGGTGCCGCCGTACGTCAAGACGTCGCTGGCCCCGGGCTCGAAGGCGGTCACCGGCTACCTCGAAGCCGCCGGGCTCATGGCGCCGCTCGAGGCCCTCGGCTTCGCCCTCGCCGGCTACGGCTGCACGACCTGCATCGGCAACTCGGGCCCGCTCGACGAGGCCGTCGCGGCGGCGATCGAGGAGCACGACCTCGTCGTCGCGGCCGTCCTGTCCGGCAATCGCAACTTCGAGGGCCGGATCCACCCGCTCGCCCGGGCCTCGTACCTCGCCAGCCCGCCGCTCGTCGTCGCGTTCGCCCTCGCCGGCCGCGTCGACGTCGACCTGACGACCGAGCCGCTCGGCCTCGACGTCGACGGCTCGCCCGTCCTCCTCGCCGACCTGTGGCCATCGGCCGACGAGATCCGGGCCGTCATCCGCGACTCGATCGATCCCGAGCTCTTCCGCCGGACGTACGCCGTCGTCTTCGAGGGGGACGACCGCTGGCGGGCGCTGCCGGTCCCGAGCGGCGATCGCTACGCCTGGGCCGCCGACTCGACCTACATCGCGAAGCCGCCGTTCTTCGACGGCCTCACCTTCGACCCGCCGCCCGTCCGCGAGATCGACGGCGCGCGCGTCCTCGCCCTCCTCGGCGACTCGGTCACGACCGACCACATCAGCCCGGCCGGCTCGATCGCGGCCTGGTCGCCTGCCGGCCAGTGGCTCCAGGAGCACGGCGTCGGGCCGCTCCAGTTCAACTCGTACGGCGCCCGCCGGGGCCACCACGAGGTGATGATGCGCGGCACGTTCGGCAACATCCGCCTCCGCAACGGCCTGGCGGCGGGTCGTGAGGGGCCGTACACGACCCACCTGCCCGACGGCGCGGAGGCCTTCATCTACGACGCCGCGATGCGCTACGCGGCCGAGGGCGTGCCGCTGCTCGTGATCGCCGGCAAGGAGTACGGCTCCGGCTCGTCGCGGGACTGGGCGGCGAAGGGCACGGCGCTCCTCGGAGTCCGGGCGGTCATCGCCGAGAGCTACGAGCGGATCCACCGCTCGAACCTCGTGGGGATGGGCGTCCTGCCGCTCCAGTTCATGCCGGGCGAGAGCGCCGCGTCGCTCGGCCTGACCGGTCGCGAGGCCTTCACGATCGCGGGCCTCGGCGACGGACTCCGGCCCCGCGCCCGGCTGCGCGTCACCGCGCGACGAGACGAGGACGGCGCGGAGCGGACGTTCGAGGTCGACTGCCGCCTCGACGGGGCGATCGAGATCGACTACTACCGCCAGGGCGGGATCCTGCAGGCGGTGCTGCGGAGGATCGCCGCGGCCGGCTGAGCGCCGGAACGCCGTCAGCCCGCGCCGGCCCGCCGGGCGAACCGCCGGCCGTCGCGGCCGTCGACCACGAGCGGCAGCCCGTACGCGGCCGAGAGCGAGCCCGCCGTCAGCGCCTCCTCGATCGGCCCGCCGGCGACCCGGCGACCGCCCGACAGGACGAGCGCCCGGTCGAAGCCGGCCGGGATCTCTTCGACGTGATGGGTGACGAGGACGATCGCCGCCGGCCGGTCCGCACGGGCGAGCGCCGTGAGCCGATCGAGCAGCTCCTCCCGCGCACCGAGGTCGAGCCCGGCCGCGGGCTCGTCGAGCAGGAGCAGCTCGGGGTCGCTCATGAGGGCCCGCGCGATCGCGACGCGCTGACGCTCGCCGGTCGACAGCGTCCCGATCGCGCGACGGTACACAACGGGAACGCCGAGCTGCCCGAGGAGCGCCGCCGCCCGATCGCGCGCATCGGCGTCCGGCCGGGACCACCACGGCACGAGCGAGCCGTCGGCGCCTGCGACCACGACGTCGAGTGGCACGAGCCGATCCGGGATCGCGCCGGCGAGCGCGGGCGAGGCGAGACCGATCCGGCGCCGGAGCGCTCGCGCGTCGACGCCGCCGAGCCGCTCCCCGAGGACCTCGACGCGCCCGGCCGTGCGGGGCAGGTAGCCCGCCGCGACCTGGAGCAGGGTGGTCTTGCCCGAGCCGTTCGGGCCGACGACCGTCCAGCGGTCGCCGCGGCAGACCTCCCAGTCGACGGGCCCGAGGAGCGTCGTGCCGGCACGCCGGACGACGACGCCGGCGAACCGCAGGATCGAGCCCGTGACGGAACCGTCGGTCGTCAGGACGCGACCACCGGCGAGTAGAGCTGGCGCGGGCCGCCGAGGGGGAAGCTCGAAGCTCTTCTTGCGGGCTCCGGCCACGCATCCCTCCGCTCGTCCCGACGATCGATTTCGGCAGCGTGCGGAGCGTGCGCCGAGGCCGTCGAGGTGGTGGGCGATACTGGGTTCGAACCAGTGACCTCGCGGATGTGAACCGCGCGCTCTGACCGGCTGAGCTAATCGCCCGGTGCTCGCGGGCGGGCCGCGAACGAGGCCCGATGATACCGCGGGCGGTCCGACTTACTGGAGGGCGAGCTCGGGCCAGCGTCGGCTGATCTCGTCCGCCTCCATGCCGTCGACGACGATCAGCTTCGTCCGACCCGCCGCACCCGCGACGAGTCGCACGTCGCGGCGCGACACGCCGAGCTCGTCGGCGAGGACGCGGAGCAGCGCGTGGTTCGCGGCTCCCTCGACCGGCGGAGCCGTCACGTGAACCCGGAGCACACCGTCGACGACGCCGTCGACGTGGTCAGCGGCAGCCCGGGGCGTGAGCCGGACCGCGAAGCGGACCTCCGAGGGGTTCAGCGAACCGTTCGACCGTGGTTCCGCCGTCGCCATACGCGGTGGCGATGGCGCCAGAGGTCGTCCATCGGCCGGGAGTCTAGCAGTGGCCGTGGCGATGCCCCTCCCGCGGACCGAACAGCGCCCGTCCGACGCGGACCTGCGTGGCCCCTTCCTCGACCGCCACCGGGTAGTCGTCCGACATCCCCATCGACAGCACCGGCCCGAGTGCGGCGGTCGTCGCCCGGAGCCGCTCCGCGAGCTTCCGCAGGGCGACGAACGTCGGACGGGCGTCCTCGGGGTCGCCGGCGAGACGTCCGATCGTCATCAGCCCGTCGAGCCTCAGGTGCCCGAGGTTCGCCAGGGCGCCGAGGTCGGCCTCGAGATCGGCGGGACGCCAGCCATGCTTCGCGGGGTCCGCGTCGACGTTGACCTGGAGGAGGATCGGCAGCGGCCGGCTCGGCCGGACCTCCCCGGCGTGTCGGTCAAGCCGCCGGGCGAGCTCGATCGAGTCGACGCTGTCGATCGTGGCGAACGTTCCGACGGCGAGCCGGGCCTTGTTCGACTGGAGCGGCCCGATGAGGTGCCAGGCGACCTCGCCGGCGGCCTCGACGCCTTCGGCGAGCTCGGCGGCCTTGGCCGCGCCCTCCTGGACCCGGTTCTCGCCGAACTCGCGTTGACCGGCCGCGATCGCCGCCGCGACCCGCTCGGCGGCGACGCCCTTCGTCACCGCGACGAGCGCGACCGCGGCCGGGTTCCGGTCCGCGCGACGGCAGGCGTCCGCGATCTCGTCGAGCACCCGGTCGCGGGCGAAGCGGAAGCGCCCGACCTCGGCGGCCGGCGGCGAGCCGGCGGCGCTGGTCCGCGCCCGGTCGTTGTCAGATGTCACCGCTGGTGACGGTACGCGACGGTGCCG